>JALOTB010000015.1 GCA_025458165.1 Chromatiaceae bacterium
GATCGACCCCGGGTTCGAGGAGGCCACCGAGGGCGAGGAGGTCGAGCGCAAGGAGAAGCTCAAGACCAAGTGGGCGCAGCTCGAGGCGGTGGTCGGCGCGGAGAAGCGGTTGGCGGTGGTGGCCAGGGACATCGTCGAGCACTTCGAGCGGCGGCTCGAGGCAATGGACGGCAAGGCGATGATCGTCTGCATGAGCCGGCGCATCTGCGTAGAGCTGTACCGCGAGATCGTGAAGCTGCGGCCAGCGTGGGGCAACGGCGGGGATGGCTCGGATGACGAGCACGGCGCGATCAAGGTGGTGATGACCGGCTCGGCCTCCGACCCGGCCGACTGGCAGCCGCACATCCGCAACAAGCCGCGGCGCGAGGCGCTGGCCAATCGCTTCCGCGATGCGCGACATGTGGCTCACGGGCTTCGACGCGCCGAGCCTGCATACGATGTACGTCGACAAGCCGATGCGCGGGGATGGGCTGATGCAGGCGATCGCGCGCGTGAACCGCGTGTTCAAGGACAAGCCGGGCGGCTTGGTGGTGGACTACCTGGGCCTCGCGCAGGAGCTCAAGGCTGCGCTGGCCACCTACACGGAGAGCGGCGGCACCGGCCGCACGGCGCTCGACCAGAACGAAGCAGTCGCCGTCATGCTGGAGAAGTACGAGGTCTGCTGCGGCCTCTTCCACGGCTTCGACTGGTCGAAGTGGACGACCGGCACGCCGACGGAGCGGCTCGGCCTGCTGCCGGCCGCGCAGGAGCAGATCCTAGCGCAGGAGGGCGGCAAAGATCGCTGCGTCGGCGCGGTGCGCGAGCTGTCGCAGGCGTTTGCGCTGGCGGTGCCGCACGCCGAGGCGCTGCGCATCCGTGACGACGTGGCGTTCTTCCAGGCGGTGCAGGCCGTGCTCGCCAAGCGCGCGCCCGGCGACGCACGGTCGGAAGAGGACATCGAGCACGCGGTGCGGCAGATCATCTCGCGCGCGGTGGCGCCCGAGGGGGTGATTGACATCTTCGCCGCGGCGGGGCTCGCCAAGCCCGACATCTCGATCCTCTCCGAGGAGTTCTTGGCCGAGGTGCGCGGGATGCCCCAGCGCAATCTGGCGGTCGAGTTGCTGGAGAAGCTGCTCAAGGGCGAGCTCGCGACCCGCCGGCGCAAGAACGTCGTGCAGGCGCGCTCGTTCGCCGAGATGCTGGAGCAGACCATCCGCCGCTACCAGAACCGAGCGATCGAGGCGGCGCAGGTGATCGAGGAGCTGATCGCGCTGGCCAAGGACATGCGCGAGGCCCAAGCGCGCGGCGACGCGCTCAAGCTGTCGGAAGACGAGCTGGCGTTCTACGACGCACTGGAGACCAACGACAGCGCCGTGAAGGTACTCGGGGACGACACCCTGCGGACCATCGCCCAGGAGCTGGTCAGGACCGTGCGCGCCAACGTCACCATCGACTGGACGCTGCGCGAGAACGTGCGCGCGCAGCTTCGCGTGCTGGTCAAACGCATCCTGCGCAAGTACGGCTATCCGCCGGACAAGCAGCAGAAGGCGACCGAGACGGTGCTGGAGCAGGCGGCGCTACTCTCTGCCGATTGGGCCGCTTCCTAGCAGCCTGTCGTGCCCGCGCCCGGGCCGGTCACTCCGGCCAGAGGCCGCGGATCGCGGCGATGCCCTGGGCGCCGTGGGCGATGGCCTGGTCGAGGTCGGCGGGGGTGAGCCCACCCAGGGCGTAGACCGGCAGTGCGGCGGTATCGGCCAGGGTGGCGAAGCGCTCCCAGCCGAGCGGGACGGCATCCGGGTGGGTCGCAGTCGCCCGGACCGGGGAGAGGAGCGCGTAGTCGAGCCCCAGGGCCGCGGCACGGGCCAGGTCCTCGCCGCCGTGGCAGGAGGCGCCCAACCATTCGAACCCGTCCGGCCGGGCGTTGATCGCCCAGAGCCGGGAGGCGGTCAGGTGCAGGCCGTGGCCGGGTAGCCCGGCGGCCTGAGCGGGGTCGATGTTGAGAAGGAGTCGCGCCTCGGCCGCGTCGCAGAGGGCGAAGGATCGCTCCGCCAGGCGGGCAAATTCCTCCGGTTTGAGGCCGTGGGCGCGGAGCTGCACCAGGCGCACGCCGCTTGCGAGCGCGCGCTCCAGACGGGCCAGGAACGACGCTGGATTGCGCGGGTCCTCGCCGGTGATGAGGTAGAGCGGCGGCAGGCGCAGCGCGGTGATGATCGGCCGGTCGGCGGCGGGAAAGACAGCCGGGTCCATTGCATCGGGGTGGACCCAGGCGAGCGGCTGCCCCTCGCGGCCGTGCGGGGTCCCGGCGAAGGCGGTCACCCGATGGACGTCGAGCAGGACCCGGCGATCGCCGTAGTCGTGGTGGACGCGGATCAGCGGCCCGGTCGCGAGGACGCGGATGCCGAGCTCTTCGTCCAGCTCCCGCGCCAGGCCCTCGGTCGCGCCCTCGTCGGGGTCGAGCTTGCCGCCCGGGAACTCCCAAAGCCCGCCCTGATGGAGGTGGTCGGCGCGGCGGGTGATCAGGACCCGGCCCTCGGCGTCCGTGACCGCCCCGGCGGCGACGTGGATGATGCTCACCCAGGGCCCCGGGCCGTCTCAGGTGCGGTATTCGGCGTTGATCCGAACGTAGTCGTAGGAGAGGTCGCAGGTCAGGACCTCGGCCGAGGAACTGCCGCGGCCGAGCACGACGCGGATCGGGATATCGGCCTCGGCCATCGCCGCGCGGCCGGCGGCCTCGGTGTAGTCGGGATCACGCCCGCCGTCGCGGACGATCGAGGTCTCACCGAGCCAGATGCGGACCGCGTCGATGTCGAGCCCGTCCAGCCCCGAGCGGCCGACTGCGGCGAGGATGCGCCCCCAGTTGGGGTCGGAGGCAAAGAGCGCGGTCTTGACCAGGGGTGAGTGGGCGATGGTGTCCGCCACCCGGCGCGCCTCGGCGGCGTCGCGCGCCTCCTCGACCCGGATGGTGACGAGCTTGGTCGCGCCCTCGCCGTCGCGCACGATGGCGGTGGCGAGCTCGCGGCAGACCGACTCCAGGGCGGCGCAGAAGGCGAGGAAGTCGTCGGAGCCCAGATCATCGAGCGGCTCGTTGCCGAGCGCGCCGGTCGCGACCAGCACGCAGGCGTCGTTGGTGGAGGTATCGCCATCGACGGTGATGGCGTTGAAGGAGACGTCAACCGCCGCCTTGAGGCCGGCCGCGAGCACCCCCGGCTCGACCGCGAGATCCGTGGCGAGGAAGGCGAGCATGGTGGCCATGTCGGGCCGGATCATCCCCGAGCCCTTGGCCATCCCGGAGATCACGGCGGTATGCCCAGCGACCGCGAAGCGCTGGGAGACCAGCTTGGGGACCGTGTCGGTGGTCATGATGGCGCGCACCGCCTGGGGCCAGGCGGCCTCGTGCAGATGCGAGAGCGCCTCCGGCAGGGCCGCGGCGATCTTGTCCACCGGCAGATGCTCGCCGATCACCCCGGTGGAGAAGGGCAGCACCTCCTCCGGGCGGCAACCGGTCAGCTCGGCCAGGGCGGCGCAGCTCGCCTCGGCGTCGACGAGCCCGCGCGCCCCGGTACCGGCGTTGGCGTTGCCGGAATTGATCAGGAGATAACGAGGTGCCGCGACCGCGAGGTGCCGGCGCGCGACCACCACCGGCGCGGCGCAGAAGGCGTTGCGGGTGAACACCGCGGCACACTGGGCACCGGGGGCGATCTCCAGCAGCGCGAGGTCCTCGCGCCCCTGGTAGCGGATGCCGGCGGCCGCGGTGCCAAGCCGCATACCGGGGACGGGCTGGAAGGGCAGCGCGGGGTCGGACATGAGGCGACTTCGGATCGGGGATTGCGGGTTGCAGGTTGCGACGGTCGGTCGGCGGCTCAGCTCGCGCGGCCGCAGCAGTGCTTATATTTCTTGCCGGAGCCGCAGGGGCAGGGCTCGTTGCGGCCGACCTTGCGCTGCTCGCGCACGAACGGCTGATGGGCCTCGCCCTGATGCTCGCCGGCAACGGCGACGAGCTCCTCTTCCTCGGGGGCCTCGAAGCCGCGGAACTCCTCGTGGCGGAACTCGAACTCCTGCTCGCGCGGGATGAGCGAGGGGATGGGGGCGGGCTCGGCGGTCTGGAGCTGCAGGCGCGAGAGCGTGGTTACCACGTCGTGCTTGATGCTCTCGAGCATGGCCGAGAACATCTCGAAGGCCTCGCGCTTGTACTCCTGCTTGGGGTTCTTCTGGGCGTAGCCGCGCAGGTGGATGCCCTGGCGCAGGTAGTCCATCGCGGCCAGGTGGTCCTTCCACTGGGTATCCAGCGTCTGGAGCATCACCGCCTTCTCGAGCTGGCGCATGACCTGGGAGCCGACCACCTTCTCCTTGTCGGCGTAGCGCTCGGCGACCAGGGCGGCGATGCGCTCACGCAGGGTCTCCTCGTGCAGCGAATGGTCCTCGTCGAGCCACTGGCGCACGGGCCACTCGCCGCCGAAGCCCTCGGCGAGCGCGGTCTCCAACCCCGGGACGTCCCACTGCTCCTCCAGGCTGCCCTGGGGGATGTGCGCGGAGATCACTCGGTTCAGCACGTCCGCGCGCATGGCCACGACGGTCTCGGAGACGTCGGTGGCGTCCATCAGGTCGCGGCGCTGGCGGTAGATCACCTTGCGCTGGTCGTTGGCGACGTCGTCGTACTCCAGGAGCTGCTTGCGGATGTCGAAGTTGCGCCCCTCGACCTTGCGCTGGGCGTTCTCGATCGCCTTGGTCACCCAGGGGTGCTCGATCGCCTCGCCCTTCTCCATGCCGAGCTTCTGCATCAGGGTGCCGACGCGCTCGGAGGCGAAGATGCGCATCAGGTTGTCTTCGAGCGACAGATAGAACCGGCTGGAGCCGGGGTCGCCCTGGCGCCCGGAGCGCCCGCGGAGCTGGTTGTCGATGCGGCGGGACTCGTGGCGCTCGGTGCCGACCACGTGGAGCCCCCCGGCGCCGACCACCTGCTGGTGGCGCTTCTGCCACTCGGCGCGGATGCCCGCGACGGCCGCGGGGTCGGTGTTGTCACTGAGCTCGGCGTCGAGATTGCCGCCGAGCACGATGTCGGTGCCGCGGCCGGCCATGTTGGTGGCTATGGTCACACCGCCCGGTCGTCCGGCCTGGGCGACGATCCCGGCCTCGCGCTCGTGCTGCTTGGCGTTGAGGACCTCGTGGCGAATCTTCTCCTGGTTGAGCAGACCGGAGATCAGCTCGGAGGTCTCGATCGAGGCGGTGCCGACCAGGACCGGCTGACCGCGCTTCACGCAGTCCTTGATGTCGTCGATGATCGCCTGGTACTTCTCGTCCTGCGTCAGGTAGACCAGATCGCCGCGGTCCTCGCGGATCATCGGCATGTTGGTGGGGATGACCACCACCTCCAGGCCGTAGATCTGCTGGAACTCGTAGGCCTCGGTATCAGCCGTGCCGGTCATGCCGGCGAGCTTGGGGTAGAGGCGGAACAGGTTCTGGAAGGTGATCGAGGCGAGTGTCTGGTTCTCGGGCTGGATCGGCACGCCCTCTTTGGCCTCGACCGCCTGGTGCAGCCCCTCGGACCAACGCCGGCCGGGCATGGTGCGGCCGGTGAACTCGTCAACGATGATGATCTGCCCGTCGCGGACGATGTACTCCACGTTCTTCTGGAACAGGGCGTGGGCACGCAGAGCCGCATACACGTGGTGCATCAGGACAATGTGGGAGGGGTCGTAGAGGCTCGCCCCCTCCTCCAGCAGCCCGAGCTCGGTGAGCATCTCCTCGACGTGCTGGTGGCCCTCCTCGCTCAGGAAGACCTGGCGCGCCTTCTCGTCGACCGAGAAGTCACCCGGGCCGAAGTCGGGCTTGCCCTCCTCGTTGGTGATCGGGGCCTGGCGCTTGAGACGCGGGATGATCTGGTCGATCTTCTTGTAGAGCTCGGTGCTACCCTCCGACGGGCCGGAGATGATCAGCGGGGTGCGCGCCTCGTCGATGAGGATGGAGTCGACCTCGTCGACGATGGCGTAAAAGGGATCGCGCTGCACCCGCTGCTCGGCGACGAAGGCCATGTTGTCGCGCAGGTAGTCGAAGCCGAACTCGTTGTTGGTGCCGTAGGTGATATCGGTCGCGTAGGCCTCCTGGCGGGTGACCGGCTTGAGATGCCGGTAGCCCTGGCCCGCTGGCGGCTCGTAGGTCGGGTCGTACTGGTAGGAGGCGGCGTCGGGTCCCATGCCCCCGGACGAGTTGATGACCCCGACGGTGAGGCCGAGGAAGTGGTAGAGCCGGCCCATCCACTCGGCATCGCGGCGGGCGAGATAGTCGTTGACGGTGACCACGTGCACGCCCTTTTCCGGCAGGGCGTTGAGGTAGGCGGCCAGGGTGGCGACCAGGGTCTTGCCCTCACCGGTGCGCATCTCGGCGATCTTGCCGTCGTGCAGCACCATACCGCCGATGAGCTGGACGTCGAAGTGGCGCATCTCCAGCACCCGCCGCCCGGCCTCCCGCACCACGGCGAAGGAGTCGGCCAGGAGCTCGTCGAGGGTTGCCCCGGCGGCGAGACGCTCGCGAAACTCGACCGTCTTCGCCTTCAGCTCCGCGTCGCTGAGCTTCTCGATCTCGGGCTCGGGCTGATTGATCTGGGCAACGCGCTTTCCCATCCGTTTGATGAGTCGCTCATTGCGGCTGCCGAAGACCTTCTTGAGCAGTTGATTAATCATGAATCGGGGATACCCACCGGGAAAAATGCGGGGATCATACCCGAATTCCCCGCCTCGGGCAGATCGGGCCGAGGCGAGGCGCGGGCGGGGGAGCTGGCTGCAGCGACTTAGCCGCTGTCTTTCTTGGACTTGAGCGCGACGTAGCTCAGCGGGTCGACCTGCTTGCCGTCCTTGAGCACCTCGAAGTGCAGGTGCGCTCCGGTGGTGCGGCCACTGGAGCCGAGCGTGGCGATGACTTGGCCCTGTCTCACCAGATCGCCGACCTGCACCAGGTTCTTGTCGTTGTGCGCGTAGCGGGTCACCAGGCCGTCGCCGTGACGGATCTCGACCGTGCGCCCGTAGCCGTTGCGCGTCTCGCTGGCGATGACGATCCCGTCGGCGACGGCGAGGATCGGCGTGCCGCGTTTGCCGGCGAAGTCCACCCCACGATGCGCGCTCGTGCGCCCGGTGATGGGGTCCTTGCGAAAGCCGAAGTGGGAGGTGACATAGCCCGAGCGCACCGGGAGGCTGCTCGGCAGGAGCTGCTCGCGCACCCCCCGCTCCATCAAGAGCTGCTCGATGAGGCTCAGCTTCTGGTCTCGGTCCCGGAGCTCGCTGAACAGACGGTTCATCTCTTCGGTGAGCTCCGCAGACGTCGAGGGGACGGCGTCTGCCGGTTCTGGCCCCCCCAGTGGCGGCGGGCTCTCGAAATCGAACTCCTCAGCGCTCAAACCCGCCATCTCCACCAGGCGCTCGCCCAGGGCGTTGACTCGCAGCAGCTCGGCCTGCATGCGCCCCAGGCGACCGCCGAAGGCGTCGAGGGTGGCGGTCGAGTCCTCCTGGAGGGCCTGGAGTGCGGCGCGCTCTCGGGCGAGCATCTCGCCCAAGGGGGTCGCCAGACCCTGGGTGGTAGTCGCCTGGGACTGGCCGTACCAATAGCCACCCCAGGCCGCGGCCCCGGCGACGATGGCGACGGCGCAGGACCCGATGAGGGCATGGAGCCAGATCCTGTGATGATGCGCCTGCCCCTGTTCGCTCAGATTCGACATCCTGATAACCCCCTACGGACCGAAAGGTTGGCTATGCTAGCAGCGGGTCCAGTCGCGGACTATCCCGAAAAACCGGGCGTCCACGCGTGGCAGACCCCAGGACCCGGCAAGCCCAATCGCCCGCGAACAGCACCCGAGCCGCCATGGCCATCCGCCAAGCCAGCCGCTTCCTCAAGAGCAACCGTCACATCGAGGCACTGCTCGTCGAGATCGAGCACAGTGCCGCCCTGCTCCAGGCGGTGCGCCGCGCCCTGCCCCCGCCCAGCGATACCCACTGCCTGCACGCGGGGCTGCGCCAGGGCGCCCTAACCCTGACCTGCGACTCACCGACCTGGGCGGCACGGCTGCGTTTCGCGGCGCCGCAGGTGCAGGCCGCGCTCCGGGGTGTCTACGGGACGATCACGATCTGTCGGGTCCGGGTCCAGCCCCAGTCCCTGGTGCACCCGCGCGGCGAGGACCGCCCGCGGCTCTCACCGGAGGCGGTCAGTCATTTGCGGCAAGCGGCCGAAGACTCGGAAGATCCACAGATCGCCGCCGCGCTGCGCCGGCTGGCGCAGGCGGGGGCAGGAGACTAGGCCAGGGCGACCGGCCGGGCGAAGGAGATCGGAGAGGGCTCGCCGTCCTCGAAGGTGGTCTCTTCCCAGGCGTCGGTTTCGGCCATCAGGGCGCGCAGCAGTCGGTTGTTGAGGGCATGGCCGGACTTGTGCCCGCGGAAGGCGCCGATCAGCGGACGCCCGAGCAGGTAGAGGTCGCCGATCGCATCGAGGATCTTGTGGCGCACGAACTCGTCCTCGTAGCGCAGGCCCTCCTCGTTCAGCACCCGGAAGTCGTCGACCACCACGGCGTTGTCCATGCTCCCGCCGAGGGCGAGGTTCTGCTGGCGCAGGGCCTCGATGTCGCGCAGGAAGCCGAAGGTACGCGCGCGGCTGACCTCCTTGACGAACGAGGTCGTCGAGAAGTCGACGCTGGCGGTCTTCGCCCGGGCATGGAAGGCCGGGTGATCAAAGTCGATGGAGAACTCCACCTTGAACCCGTCGTAGGGCTCGAAGGCGGCGAGCTTGTCCCCTTCCTGCACCCGGATCGGCCGCTTGACGCGGATGAAGCGCTTTGGCCGGTTCTGCTCCTCGATGCCAGCGGACTGGATGAGGAAGACGTAAGGGCCGGCGCTGCCGTCCATGATCGGGACCTCTGCGGCACTGAGGTCCACATAGGCATTGTCGATCCCCAACCCGGCAAAGGCCGAGAGCAGGTGCTCGACAGTCGAGACCCGGGCGCCGCCGCTGACCAGGGTGGTGGAGAGGCGGGTGTCGCCGACATTCTCCGCGCAGGCGCGGATGTCGACCGGCTCGGGCAGGTCGACCCGGCGAAACACGATCCCGGTTTCGGGCGCCGCGGGTCGGAGGGTCAAATAGACCTTCTCCCCGGTGTGCAGGCCAACACCCGTAGCGCGGATCACGGTCTTGAGCGTGCGCTGCCTGATCATCGCTGTCTGTCTCCCGTCGCGTACCGGATCCGGAGATCCCAAAACCCGGCGCGTCGAACGGCTGACGGCTGGGAGGTGCCGGCCGCCGTAGAGCGACCGGCCACCCGTGATACCCTTGCGCGCCGCGGTGGTCTTCGGACAGCGATGCCGGAAAACCCCTGGCCGCGTGCTTAGGGTTTTCCCGCATTATTATCAGGAACCAGGTTCCTTTGCAAGAAAATACGTTGATTTTGTTTGCGATCCTCCTTTGGGGATTACCCTAGAAAAATCAATCGGCTTGCCGGCGCAGGAACGCTGGGATGTCAAGATAATCGAGATCTTGCTCTCCGGACGCGTCGAATTGGGGCTGGGCCGCGGCCGCCATCGCGAGCCCCTTGCGGTAGACCGCCGGGCGGTCCATGTCGCGATAATCTGGTAGCACGCCCTCGCGTTCGCTGCTCACCAGACGCATGGTCGGCTCCTCGGCGCCGAGCTTGCGCTCCTTCGCCCGCTTGCCCTCGCCCAGCCCAGTGGCGACGACCGTCACGCGCAGCTCATCGGTCAGCTCGGGGTCGATCACCGTGCCCACGACGACGGTGGCATCGTCGTCGGCGAAGTCGCGCACGGTGTTGCCGACCTCGTCGAACTCGCCGATGGTCAGGCTCATCCCGGCGGTGATATTGACCAGGATCCCCTTGGCCCCGGCGAGATCGATGTCCTCGAGCAGTGGGCTGTTGATCGCCGCCTCCGCCGCCTCGCGCGCACGGTTCTCCCCACGGGCGGCCCCCGTGCCCATCATCGCCTGACCCATCTCCGACATCACTGTCTTGACGTCGGCGAAGTCGACGTTGATCAGGCCCGGGCGGGTGATCAGCTCGGCGATGCCCTGGGTGGCGTTGAGCAGGACGTCGTTGGCGGCGGAGAACGCCTTGAGCAGGCTCATCTCCTTGCCGAGCACCGCGAGTAGCTTTTCGTTGGGGATGGTGATCAGCGAGTCGACGTACTCGCCGAGCTCTTTGATGCCGGTCTCGGCGATCCGCATCCGCTTGGCGCCCTCGAAGGGGAAGGGCTTGGTCACCACCGCCACGGTGAGAATGCCGAGCTCGCGGGCCACCGAGGCGACCACCGGCGCGGCCCCGGTCCCGGTGCCACCGCCCATTCCCGCGGTGATAAAGACCATGTCGGCGCCCTCGATGGCGTCGCGGATGCGCTCACGGTCTTCCTCGGCGGCCTGACGGCCCACGGCCGGGTCGGCACCGGCACCGAGACCCTTGGTGATGCCGCCACCGAGCTGGAGGCTGATCCGCACCCGGGAGTGCTTGAGGGCCTGGGCATCGGTGTTGGCGCAGATGAAGTCCACCCCCTCGATGGAGGACTCCACCATATGGTTGACGGCGTTGCCGCCTCCGCCGCCGACACCGATGACTTTGATGACGGCCGCCTGGCTGTGGGTATCCATGAGCTCGAACATGGTCTCTCTCCTCTGCTGCGCGCGTTTGAACGAGTAAAAGGCTTGCTGGTTGCGGGGCAATCGCACCCCGCGGTGGTCAGTGCCCGGTCACGGCGTCGCGCCTCGGCCCACGGCGCCCCGCCTGGTCTACCCTCGCCCGCGACCCCCCGGACGGGTCTCGGCGATCAGAAACTCCCCTGGAACCAACTGCGCATCCGCTCCCAGATCGCCTTGATTCCGCGCGCCTCGCTCATCGGCGGGCGGCGCGCGAAGCGGTGCTGGCGGGCGTAGATCAGCAGCCCGACCCCGGTCGAGTGGATGGGATTGCGGATCACCTCCTCCATGCCCGTGAGGTATTGCGGGATGCCGAGGCGCACCGGCATGTGGAAGACCTCCTCGGCGAGGTCGAGCAGGCCGTCCATCTTCGAGCTGCCGCCCGTGAGCACCACGCCCCCGGCGACCAGGTCCTCGAAGCCGCTGCGGCGCAGCTCCGCCTTCAGCAGATCGAGGAGCTCTTCGTAGCGCGGCTCGACCACCTCCGCGAGCGTCTGGCGGGCGAGGCGCCGCGCCGGGCGCTCACCGATACTCGGCACCTCGATGGTCTCCCCGCTCCCGGCGAGGCGGGACAGGGCGCAGGCGTGCTTGATCTTGATCTGCTCGGCGTACTGGGTCGGGGTGCGCAGGGCCACCGCGATGTCGTTGGTGACCTGGTCGCCCGCGATGGGGATGACGGCGGTATGACGGATCGCCCCGTCGGTGAAGACCGCCAGATCGGTGGTCCCCCCGCCGATGTCGACCAGGCAGACCCCGAGCTCCTTCTCATCCTCGCCGAGCACAGCGTAGCTGGAGGAGAGTTGCTCCAGCACCAGGTCGTCGACCTCGAGCCCGCAGCGGCGGATGCACTTGACGATGTTCTGGGCGGCGCTCACCGCCCCGGTGACCATGTGCACCCGCGCCTCCAGGCGCACTCCGCACATGCCGATCGGCTCGCGGATGCCCTCTTGGTCGTCGATGATGAATTCCTGGGGCAGGATGTGGAGGATCTTCTGGTCGGCCGGAATGGCGACCGCGCGGGCGGCGTCGATCACCCGGTCGACGTCGGCCTGGCTGACCTCGCGCTCCTTGATCGCGGTGATGCCGTGGGAGTTGAGGCTGCGGATGTGGCTGCCGGCGATGCCCGCATGCACCGAATGGATCTCGCAGCCCGCCATCAGCTCCGCCTCCTCCACGGCGCGCTGGATCGACTGGACGGTGGACTCGATGTCGACCACCACGCCCTTCTTGATCCCGCGCGACGGGTGGGTCCCGATGCCGACGATCTCGATGGTGTCGTCGGCCTTGAGCTCGCCGACCAGGCAGGCCACCTTGGACGTGCCGATGTCCAGGCCGATCAACAGGTTCTTCTCTCCGCGTCGCGACATTCCACTCAACTCCGGTTGCGAGGCGCCCGCCCTGAGGCGCCGGCGGTGCGTGTTTCCTCGCCTGCGGCGGGCTCTGCCCAGACGACGGCAAGGCCATTGGTGTAGCGCATGTCCACCCTGGCCGGGCGGCCAGCCAGGGCGAGGGAGGGCCAGGCGACCAGGAAGCGGGCCATGCGCTCTTCGACCTCCCCCTTGCCGAGCTCAAGCGTGAAGCCGTCACCCGTCTGCAGGGTCCAGGCCCCGCGGGCGTTGTGCTCTATGGCGGCGATGCGGACCCCAACCGCCTCACAGCGGGTGCGCCAGTCGAGGTATCGGGCGACCACCTCCGGTGCCTGGGCGTCGAGTCCGGTGAGCCGCGGCAGCCCGCGGGGCCGCTCCTCGGGGTCCGGGCGGAAGACCACCCCGGCGGTGCTCACCAGGGCGTCCTCGCCCCACTCCGCCAGGGGCTCGTGCTCGCGCACCTTGAGCTCGAGGCGGTTGGGCCAGATCCTCTTGATGCTGGCGGACTGGATCCAAGGGAGTGCCTCTACGGCCGCCTTGAGCCGCGCCAGGTCCTGGGTGAGGATCCCGCCGTGGAGGTGATCGATGACGGTCCGTTGGAGCTGCTCGCGCGGCATCCGGCGGACCTCCCCGGCCACGCTCACCACCTCGACCGGCAGGTAGCGCGGCTCCAGGCGCAGGAGGTACTGGCCGCCGACCAGCATCAGCGCGACCAGCAGGGCGGCGCCAAGCCAGCGCAGGAGCCGGCCAAGCACGCCCGGCCCCTCGGGCTCGACGTCCGGCGCGATGCTGGTGTCGGGCTCAGCCAAGGCTGGTCTCCAGGATGCGCCGGACGAGCGCGTCGAAATCGATCCCGCGGGCCCGCGCGGCCATCGGCACCAGGCTGTGGTCGGTCATGCCGGGCACGGTATTGACCTCCAGGAGCTGCGGCCCGCGCTCGGCATCGACCATCAGATCCACCCGCCCCCAGCCGCTCGCGCCCACGGCGTCGAAGGCGGCGAGCGCGAGCGCCTGAAGCCGCGCTTCCTCGTCGGCGGCCAGCCCGCAGGGGCAGAGGTAACGGGTGGTGTCGGCGCTGTACTTGGCCTCGTAGTCGTAGAAGACGCGGGGGGTCTCCAGGCGGATCATCGGCAGGGCCTCGCCCCCGAGGATGGCGCAGGTGTATTCGGGGCCGGTGATCCAGCGCTCGGCGATCACGAGCGAGTCGTACTCGGCCGCGGCGCGCCAGAGCGCCGCGAGCCCGGCCGCGTCGTCGGCCCGGCCCATGCCGATGCTCGACCCCTCATGGGCGGGCTTGACCATCAGCGGAAAGCCGATCGCCGCCGCGGCGGGGAGGTCGTCCTCGCCGCGCAGGAGCGCGAACTCCGCGGTCGGCAGGGCGCAGCCACGCCAGGTGAGCTTGCAACGGTACTTGTCCATGCCGAGCGCGGAACCGAGCACCCCCGAGCCGGTATAGGGCAGGCCGAGGGTCTGCAGGGCGCCCTGGATCTCACCGTCCTCGCCGCCGCGGCCGTGGAGCATGATGAAGACCCGGTCGAAGCCGCCAGTGCGCAGCCGCTCCAGGACGCCCTCGTCCGCGGGGTCGAGGGCGGTGACGTCGACCCCCTGACGCCGCAGGGCGGCGAGCACGGCGGTGCCGCTCTTCAACGAGACCGGCCGCTCCGCCGAGCGCCCGCCGAGCAATAGGGCAACCCTGCCGAAGGTCGCGCCCTCAGTGGCCATGGTCCCAATCCCCCACCCGATGCACCTCGGGAATCAGCCGTATGCCGCTCATCGCCTCGACCCCCGCCTGCACCCGCTCGATCAGCCGCACGATGTCGCGCGCGCTGGCGGTGCCGGTGTTGATGATGAAGTTCGCGTGCTTCTCCGAGACCTGCGCACCGCCCTCGCGCTCGCCCTTGAGCCCGGCCGCCTCGATCAGCCGCGCCGCGTGCTGTCCTGGCGGGTTGCGGAAGACCGACCCGCAGCTCGGCAGCCCGATCGGCTGGGTCTCGCCGCGGCGCTCCAGCAGCTCGCGAATGCGCTCCTGGCTGTTCGCGGCATCACCAGGCTCCAGCTCGAAGCAGGCCTCCAAGAACCACTCCCCCGGCGCCCCGCGCACCTGCCGGTAGCCGATCTCGAAGTCCTTGGGCCCGCGCACGCGGATCATCCCCCGGCGGTCGATGGTCTTGACCCGATCCACCCGCGACCAGGTGTCCCCGCCCCAGGCCCCCGCGTTCATCGCCAAGGCACCGCCGATGGTGCCGGGGATACCCGCGAGGAACTCGATCCCGACCAGGCCGAGCTTGGCCGTAAAGCGCGCCGCCTTGGCGCAGGAGACCCCGGCCTCCGCGCGGACACCGTGCTCGCCGCTGCGGGCCAGCCCGTCCAGCCGCCCCTGGGTCTCGATCACCGTCCCGGCGAAGCCTGCGTCGCTCACCAGGACGTTGCTCCCGAGTCCCAACCAGAGGAGCGGCTCCTGGGGATCGAGCCCGCGCAGGAAGGCGGCGAGGTCCGCCGCGTTCGCCGGGCGATAGAGCCGCCGCGCGGGCCCGCCGACGCGCCAGCTCGTATGGCGGGAGAGCGGCTCGTCGAGGAGCAGCTCACCGCGCAGGCTGGGGTCGTAGCCATCCGTCATCGCTTCGAGCGGCGCACTGGGGCGAGGCGCTGGGCGGAGGGTCTCGGCCGAGGTACCGCGGCGGCCGGGGCGAGTCGCCTGACGCGCAACGGAACAAGGCCCAGGGACTCGCCGCATCCCATGTGTAGCCGAGCGCCAAGTGGCTTACTCATCGCCCTTTCCTCCGTCTTGCAGCAGTCCCGGCAGACGCGCCGCCAGGGCCCCGATGTCGCCGGCCCCGAGGGTCAGGACCAGGTCGCCGTCTTCGAGTAGGTTTCCCAGCACTTTGGGGACCTCGTCGAGGTCCGCGGCAAAGACCGGGTCGACCTCGCCGCGGGCACGCACCGCGCGGCTCAGACTCCGGCCATCGGCGCCGGGGATGGGGGTCTCGCCGGCCGGGTAGACCTCGCACAGGACCAAGACGTCGGCGCTGGAGAGCACCGCGACGAAGTCCTCAAACTGCTCCTGGGTGCGGGTGTAGCGGTGGGGCTGGAAGACCAGCACCAGGCGCCGCCCAGGCCAGCCGCTGCGGGCGGCCTCCAGGGTCGCGGCGAGCTCGCGCGGATGGTGTCCGTAATCGTCGACGAGGGTCAGTCGGCGCCCGGCGGCATCGGTCAGCTCGCTGACCACGAAGCGCCGGCCAATGCCCTGGAAGCCACTGAGCGCTCGCTGGATCGCCGCGACCTCGACGCCGAGCTCCAGCCCCACAGTGATCGCGGCGAGCGCGTTCAAGACGTTGTGCCGGCCGGGCAGGTTGAGCTCGACCGGGAAAGACGGCCCGCCGACCACCGCGACCTCGAAGTGATTGCGCAGCCCGCTCTGGCGGATGTCGAGCGCGCATACGTCGGCCTCTGGCCGGGTGCCGTAGGTGCGCATCGGCCGCGGGATGAGCGGGGCCAGGGCACGCACCTCGTCGTCGTCGACACAGACGACGGCGAGGCCGTAGAAGGGCAGGTGGTGGAGGAACTCGGCGAAGGTCGCGCGCAGCCGGTTGAAGTCGTTGCCATAGGTGCGCATGTGGTCGGCGTCGATGTTGGTCACCACCGACAACATGGGCTGCAGATAGAGGAAGGAGGCGTCGCTCTCGTCGGCCTCGGCCACCAGGTAGCGGCTGGTCCCGAGCCGGGCATGGGCCCCCGCGCTGTTCAGCCGCCCGCCGATGACAAAGGTGGGATCGAGACCACCCTCGGCCAGGACGCTGGCCACCAGGCTGGTGGTCGTGGTCTTGCCATGGGTCCCGGCGACCGCCACGCCGTAGTAGAAGCGCATCAGCTCGGCGAGCATCTCGGCGCGTCGCACCACCGGGATTCGCCGTTCCCGGGCGGTGCGGATCTCGGGGTTGGCCTCGTCGATGGCGCTGGAGACCACCACCGCGTCGGCCCCTTCGGCCTGCTCGGCACGGTGACCGATGAAGACCTCGACGCCCAGGCGCCCCAGCCGCCGCGTGACATCGCTGGCGCGCTGGTCCGAGCCCGAGACCGCATAGCCCAGATTGGCCATGATCTCGGCGATCCCGCTCATACCCGACCCACCCACGCCGACGAAGTGCAGGCGGCGGATGCGGCCCATGCGGCTCGCCTCATGCACCGGGGTCCGACTCATGGCTTGCGCACCTCCCAGCAGGCCGCAGCGATACGCTCGGCGGCGTCCGGGGCGGCGCGGCGGCGGGCGGCCTCGGCCAGGGCGAGCAGCCGGGAGGGGTCGGCCAGGAGCTCGGCGAGCACGGCCGCCAAGGATCGCGGATTAAGCGCGGTCTGCGGCAGGAGCCGGGCGGCGCCCGCCTCGACCAGATAGCGGGCGTTGCCGGTCTGGTGGTCGTCGACCGCGTGGGGATAGGGCACCAGGATCGCGCCCACCCCAGCGGCGGCCAGCTCCGAGACGGTGAGTGCCCCGGAGCGGCACACGACCAGGTCCGCCCAGGCGTAGGCGGCGGCCATGTCGTCGATGAAGGGGACCACCTCGGCCTCGACCCCCGCCTGGGCGTAGGCGGTCTCGGCGACGGCCAGGGTGCGCTCGCCCGCCTGATGGCGGATCTGCGGGCGCAGCCCCGCCGGCAGCGCGGCGACCGCCGGGGCAACCGTCTCGTTCAGTACCTGCGCCCCCAGCGAGCCACCGAGGACCAGGAGCCGACGCGGTGCGGCGCGGCCCGCCATGCGCTCGGCGGGCGAAGGCAGGGCGGCGATCTCCGGGCGCACCGGGTTGCCGCAGGCGACCGCGCCCCGACCGACGCCGAAGCTGCCGGGGAAGGCCTCGAAGACCCGGGTCGCGATGCGCGAGAGCCACTGGTTGGTGAGCCCTGGGACCCGGTTCTGCTCGTGGATCACCAAGGGGATGCCGGAGAGGCGAGCCATCAGCCCGCCTGGGCCCGAGACGAATCCGCCCATGCCGAGCACCACCTGCGGCCGGCGCCGGCGCAGTATCTGGCCCGCCTGGGCGAGGGCCCGCGCCAGCCGCCAGGGCGCAGCGAGCAGGGTCATCACCCCCTTGCCGCGCAGCCCGCCCACGGAGAGCCACTCCAGCGGGAAGCCACGGGCGGGGACCAGGCGCGCCTCCAGCCCCTGGTGCGTCCCGATCCAGAAGACCTCCATCCCCTGCTCCCGCAGCCGGTCGGCGACCGCCAGGGCGGGGAACACGTGACCGCCGGTACCGCCTGCCATGACCGCTACGCGTGGGCCCATTTGAGCCCCTCCCGCGGTCCCGCGACCGCCTCGACCTTGCGCAGCTCGTAGTCGATACGCAGCAAAAGGGCGACCGCCATGCATGCGACGATGATGCTGTTGCTGCCGTAGCTCAGGAACGGCAGCGTGAGCCCCTTGGTGGGCAGCAGCCCCACGTTGACGCCGATGTTGACCAGTGCCTGCAGCCCGATGCCGAGCGCGAATCCATGGGCAGCGTAGGCCGCAAAGCCCCAGCCCTGCCGCTCGGCGCGGGCACCGATGCGCAGGGCCCGCCAGACCACGAACGCAAAGGCCGCAATGACCGCGAGAGTCCCAACCAGACCAAACTCCTCGCCGACCACCGCGAGCAGAAAGTCGGTATGCGCCTCCGGCAGGTAGAACTGCTTCTGGATGCCGTTGCCGAGCCCCACCCCCAGCCATTCGCCCCGGCCGAACGCGATCAGGGCCTGGGCGAGCTGGAAACCGGTGTTGAACGGGTCGTCGAAGGGGTGCAGGAAGGAGGTCACCCGCTGCAGCCGGTAGGGCTCGAGGGCGATCAGCGCCGCCAGCGCCAGGCCCACCAGGCCGAACAGCACCGTGAAGTGCAGGACCTGAACCCCGCCGAGGAAGAGGAGCCCAAGGACCGTCGCAAGCAGTACGGCAGTGGTCCCGAAGTCGGGCTGGGCCATGATCAGCGCGCTCGCCGCGACCATCAGGATCATCGGCTTGAGGAAGCCGGTGAGCCGGGTCGCGACCTCCGTGTGACGCCGAACGAGATAGCCGGAGACATAGATCACGGCAAAGAACTTCATGAGCTCCGAGCTCTGTAGGTTGAACCCGCCGACCGAGATCCAGCGGGTCGCCCCGTTCGCCGTGCGCCCCACCCCCGGCACCAACACCAGGGCCAGGAGGAACAGCCCCAGGAAGAAGAGCGCCGTGCCCCACCGCTCCCACCAGTCGAGCGGAGCAGCGAAGACCAGCAGGCCCGCGGCGAGCGCCAGCCCGAGCGCAATCAGGTGGCGGTAGGCGTAATAGAAGGGCTCGCTGAAGGTCCGGTCGGCGGTGGACAGGGAGGCCGAGGTGACCATCACCAGCCCGAAGCCGAGGAGCAGCAGGACGCACACCAAGAGCGTCCAGTCGAGCTCCGGGAGCCGGCCGCGGCGCCGCCGCGTCTGGGTGAGGGCCTCGGGGCTCATGGCGCGAGCCGCCCGACCGCGGCGGCAAAGACCCGCCCGCGGTGCTCGTAGTTGTCGAACATATCGAAGCTCGCGCAGGCCGGGGAGAGCAGCACGCAGTCCCCCTCGCGGGCCGCCCCGGCGGCGAGTCGCACGGCGGCGTCCATGTCCTTGGCAGGCAGGAGCGGCACCCGGCCTCTCAGGACCTGCTCCAGCAGGGGCGCGTCGCGGCCGATCAGCACCACCGCTCGGGCGAGGGCCTCGACCGTCGGCGCGAGCGGGGCGAAGTCCGCCCCCTTGCCGTCGCCGCCGGCGATGAGGACGGCGCGCGCCGAGCCCCTCGGGTCGACCAGCCCCTCCAGGGCGGCGATGGTCGCACCCGGGTTGGTCCCCTTGGAGTCGTCGTACCAGCGCACCCCGTCGATCTCGGCGACCAGCTCGGTGCGGTGGGGCAGACCACCAAAGGTGCGCAGGGCCCCGCGCACGGCGTCGAGCGGCAGGCCCGCGGCCTCGCCCAAGGCGATCGCCGCCAGGGCGTTGGCCAGGTTGTGGCGCCCGCTGAGCGCGACCTCG
Source organism: Chromatiaceae bacterium (assembly GCA_025458165.1). Lineage (GTDB taxonomy): Bacteria > Pseudomonadota > Gammaproteobacteria > Chromatiales > Chromatiaceae > JALOTB01. The sequence continues at coordinate 19,019 of JALOTB010000015.1, forward strand.
CGCGCCGGCACCAGGGGTGTGGAGCCACGCGCCAGCCAGGTCTCGCCGTCCCGCTCGTGTAGACCGTAATCCTCGGGGCGCTGGGGAGGGCCGAGGGTGAAGCCGACTACCCGCGTCTCGGGTGCCGCCATGGCGCAGACCAGCGGGTCATCACGATTGACCACCGCGGTCTCGGCACCGGCGAGGGCGCGCGCCTTAGCGGCGGCGTAGGCGGGAAGACTCGGATAGCGGTCCATGTGATCGGCGCTGAGATTGAGCACCGTCGCGGCCTTGGCCCGCAGGCTGGTGGTGGTCTCGAGCTGGAAGCTGGAGAGCTCGAGGACGTAGAGCTCGACGGCGTCGCTCAAGAGATCGAGCGCCGGGTCGCCCAGGTTGCCACCCACCGCCACGCGCACCCCGGCGAGCTGGGCCATGCGCCCGAGCAGCGTGGTGACCGTGCTCTTGCCGTTGGAGCCGGTAATGGCGACGACCGGGGCCTTGGCGGCGCGCGCGAAGAGCTCGATGTCGCCGAGGACGGGGACTCCGCGGGCGACGGCGGCGACCACCAGGGGCTCGGCGAGCGGGACCCCCGGGCTCAGGATCAGCCGCTCGGCGGCGGCGAAGACCTCGGGCGCGAAGCCGCCGACGAATACCGCGACGTCCGGCATCTGCTCGCGCAGCGCGGCGAGCCCCGGCGGATTCGGCCGCGAGTCGGTGACCGCCACCGCCACGCCCTGGGCGCGGAGATAACGGGCACAGGACAGGCCCGTCTTGCCAAGCCCGACGATCAGGGTCTTGGCGGGCGACTCTCGGGTCAGATCGGGCGTCGCGCTCATCGGATCTTCAGGCTCGCGAGCCCGATCAGGACCAGGATCACGGTGATGATCCAGAAGCGCACGATCACCCGCGGCTCCGGCCAGCCCTTGAGCTCGAAGTGGTGGTGCAGCGGGGCCATGCGGAAGATCCGCCGGCCGGTGAGCTTGAAGGACGCGACCTGGAGCATCACCGAAAGGGTCTCGGCGACGAAGACCCCGCCCATGATCAGGAGCACCAGCTCCTGGCGCGAGGTGACCGCCACCAGCCCGAGGGCCGCCCCCAGGGCCAGTGCCCCGACGTCGCCCATGAAGACCTGGGCCGGATAGGTGTTGAACCAGAGGAAGCCGAGCCCCGCCCCGACCAGGGCCCCGCAGAAGACCACCAGCTCGCCGACACCCGGGACATAAGGGATCTTGAGGTAGGCCGAGATCTCGACGTGGCCGGCGGCGTAGGTGAAGACGCCGAGCGCCCCGCACACCAGCACGGTCGGCAAGACCGCCAGGCCGTCCAGGCCGTCGGTCAGGTTGACCGCGTTGCTCGAGCCCACGATCACCAGGTAGGTGAGCAGGATGAACCAGGGACCGAGCTGGATGGAGACGTCCTTGAGATAGGGGATCAGGAGCGCCGTCTCGGCCGGCGTGGTCGCTATCGCGTAGAGATAGACCGCGGCGGCCAGCCCGACGACCGACTGCCAGAGGTACTTGTAGCGGGCCGCCAGCCCGCGCGGGTTCTTGAGGACCAGCTTCTTGTAGTCGTCGACCAGGCCGATGGCCCCGAAGGCCAGGGTGGCGAGCAGCACCAACCAGACGTAGCGGTTGCCCAGATCCGCCCAGAGGAGCGTGCTCACCGCGACCGCCACCAGCATCAGGGCCCCGCCCATGGTCGGCGTGCCGGCCTTGGAGAGGTGGCTCTGCGGGCCGTCGTCGCGCACGGTCTGGCCGATCTTGTAGCGGCGCAGACGCCGGATCATGGCCGGACCGACGACGAAGGAGATCAGGAGCGCCGTGAGGACCGCCAGGATCCCGCGCAGGGTGATGTAGCGGAAGACGGTGAACCCGCTCTCGTAGCGCACCAGCCACTCGGTGAGGTAGAGCAGCATCTCAGCCTCTCGCCTCCCCGCAGAGCGCATCGGCGACCCGGTCCATCGCCGCCAGCCGCGACCCCTTCACCAAGACCAGATCGCCCGAGGCCAGGTCACCGCGCAGGGCCGCGATCAGGCCCGCCTGGTCGGTGAAATGCCGACCCCCGCGGCCGAAGCCCGCCACCGCCTCGGCGCAGAGGTCGCCCACGGCGTACAGGGTGTCGACGCCGGCCGCGCGGGCGGCCTCGCCCATCTCGCGGTGCAGCCGGCTGGCCTCGGGCCCAAGCTCACCGAGGTCGCCGAGCACCAGCCAGTGGCGCCCGGGCAAGGCGGTAAGGACCGCGATGGCGGCGAGCAGGGAGTCGGGATTGGCGTTGTAGCTGTCGTCGATCACGCGAACGCCGCCCAGACCCTGGCGCGGGCAGAGTCGGCCCGGCACGGGCCGCAGCCCGGCGAGCCCGGCCCGCAGGGCCCCCTGGTCAATGCCTAGGGCCCGCGCCACCGCGGCGGCCATCAGTGCATTGCGCACGTTGTGCGCCCCGGCCAGCGGCAGCGCCAGGTCGAGGACCTGGCCGTCGCTGACCAGGGTGAAGCGGGTGCGGAAGCCCTCGGCGTCCCAGGTGGTGGTCGTCTCGGCCCCGGCGCGCAGGCTCGCACCGGCGTCGGGACCGCAGGTGAGGAGCCGCCGGGCACCCGCGAGCTTGCGCCAGAGCGGCGTGTACGGCGAGTCCGAGGGGACGATGAAGGTCCCGTCCGGGGGCAGACCGCGGGCGATCTCCCCCTTGCCGCGGGCGACCCCTTCGAGGCTGCCGAAGCCCTCCAGGTGGGCGCGCCCGGCGTTGGTGATCAGGGCGACCTCGGGGCGGGCGATGTCGGTCAGGTAGCCGATCTCGCCCAGATGGTTGGCACCCATCTCGAGGACCAGGTAGTCCTCGTCGCGCGCCGCGAGCAGGGTCAGCGGCATACCGATGTCGTTGTTGAGATTGCCGCGCGTCGCGCGCACCCGGCCGGCCTCGCCGAGCACGGCGGCGACCATCTCCTTGCAGGTGGTCTTGCCGTTGCTGCCGGTGATCGCGACCACCCGACCGGTGAAGCCGTCCCGCCAGGCGGCGGCGAGCCGCCCGAGGGCGAGGCGGGTGTCGTCCACCACCCACTGGCTCAGGGGGGCATCGACCGGGTGCTCGACCAGGGCGGCGACGGCCCCGTTGGCCGCTGCCTGGGCGACGAAGTCGTGCCCGTCGAAGCGCACACCGCGCAGCGCCACGTAGAGCGCTCCGCTGCCATCGCGACGCCCGTCGGTCACGACCCCGGTGAAGACCGCATCAGCATCGACCACACGGCCACCCACGCGGGCCGCGGCATCGGAAAGTGACCAGCGCATCTCCCGCTGGGGATTGCGGATTTCGGAGTGCGGATTGGGGGCTGCCGGGCGGGTCATGGTGCCACCCTCCCCGACCCACGGCGCTCGGCCAGCGCCTGCTGGACCTGGGCGCGGTCGCTGAAGTGGACCTTGAGCTCGCCCATGTCCTGGGTCGTCTCGTGGCCCTTGCCCGCAATGAGGATCAGATCCTGCGCGGAGGCGGTCGCGATGGCGAGTCGGATCGCGAGCCCGCGCTGGCGCTCAACGCGCGCGCCCTCGGGCCGCTGCATGCCGGCGAGGATCTCGTCGATGATGACCCCGCCGTCCTCTCGGCGCGGGTTGTCGTCGGTGACGATCAGACCATCGGCAAGACGCTCGGCGATCGCCCCCATCAGCGGGCGCTTGCCGCGATCGCGCTCCCCGCCGCAGCCGAAGACGCAGGTGAGCCGACCGCGACAGTGCCCGCGCAGGGCCAGAAGGGCCTGCTCCAGTGCGTCGGGGGTATGGGCGTAGTCGACCACGACGCTGGGCAGACCATCGCCACCGAAGCGCTCCATGCGTCCGGCCACCCCCTGAACGCGGGCGAGCTCACGGAGCGCCGCCTCGAGCACGTGCCCGCGGGCGAGGAGCAGGGCGAGCACGGCGAGCAGATTGGCGGCGTTGAAGCGCCCGAGGAGCCCCACCTCGAGCTCGCCACTGCCGAAACTGGTCTCGATGTGAAGCCGAAGCCCGGCGGGGAGCGGCTCGATGGCCCGGGCCAAGACCCAGAGGTCGCACCCCGCCGGGGCGACCGCATCGGGCCGGGTGCCGTAGCAGGCGACCCGCACCCCAGGCGCGAGCCCGGCCTGGAGCTCGGCGCTCAGGGGGTCGTCCTGATTGAGGACCGCCCAGGCGAGCCCCCGTTTCTGGAACAGCCGCGCCTTGGCCGCCGCGTAGGCTGCCATGTCGCCGTGATAGTCGAGGTGGTCGCGGCTGAGGTTGGTGAAGACGGCATGGCGGAAGCGCACCGCCTCGACCCGTCCTTGGTCCAGGGCATGCGAGGACACCTCCATCGCCACGGCCCCAGCGCCGCGGGCGCGCAGCCAGGCCAGGGTCTCCTGCAGACGCACCGGGTCGGGGGTGGTGTGGGTGCTGGGGGCGAGGTCTCCGGGGAAGCCGCTGCCCAGGGTGCCGATGATCCCACAGGCGAGCTGCGGCGCCAGGGCCTGGGCGAGGTAGTGGGTGACGCTCGTCTTGCCGTTGGTGCCAGTGACCCCGATCACCTCCAGCGCGACGCTCGGCGCGCCGTAGAAGCGATGGGCCAGGGCGCTCGCCTGGCGGCCGAGCGCCGCAACCGGGACGACCGGCAGGCGCAGGCGGCGCCCCAGGCCAGCGATCGTCTCAGGGTCCCAGCGCTCGTCGGGCTCGGCGAGGATGGCAGCGGCCCCGCGCCGGCAGGCCTCGTCGGCAAAGTCCAGGCCGTGACGCGCCCCACCCCGGCAGGCGAGGAAGAGATCGCCCGGCCCCAGCGCACGGCTGTCGAGCCCGAGCCCGCCGATCAGGACGTCGCCCACCGGCGGCTCGGCGATCCCGGCGAGCAGGTCGGCCAACCGCCAGGCTCGGCCGGCACGCGGCAGGGCCATCATCGCGTCGCCTCCATGCCGGCCAAGAGCAGGGTGCCGGCCGGGTCGTCCGGGGGGACGTTGTAGAGCCGCAGGGCACCCTGCATCACCCGGGCGAAGACCGGGGCGGCCACTTTGCCGCCGTAATAGTCCTTGCCGCCCGGCTCATCGACCATCACCACCATGACGAAGCGCGGCTGCGAGATGGGCGCCATACCCGCGAAGACCGACTGATAACGTTTGGACGCGTAACCGCCGGCGACCGCCTTCTTAGCGGTCCCGGTCTTGCCGCCGACGCGGTAGCCCTCGACCGCCGCCTCGCGCGCGGTGCCCTTGGCCGAGACCACCGTCTCCATCATCGCGCGCACCTTCTGCACAGTGGCGGCGCTCAGGACTTGCTCCCCTTCGGCCGGCGGACCGTCGAGACGCAGCAGGCTAACCGGGCGCCTGACCCCATCGGCCGCGAGCACCCCGTAGGCCTGGGCGAGCTGGAGACTGGTGGTCGAGAGCCCGTAGCCAAAGGCATGGGTGGCGTGCTCGAAGATGGACCAGCGCTGGTAGTCGCGCAGCCGACCATCGACCTCACCCGGGAATCCGCTCCCGGTGGAACGGCCGAAGCCGACGCCGTCGTAGAGCCGCCAGAGCGCGGCGCGCTCCATCCGCTGGGCGAGCTTGACCACACCCACGTTGCTCGACTTGGTGATCACCCCCGTGGTGTCGAGCAACCCGTAGTTGCGCACGTCCTTGACGCGGTTCCTCGCGACCTGGAGCGTGCCCGGGCTGGTGTCGATGGGGGTGGTAGGGGTCACCAGGCGCGCTTCAAGGGCGGCGGCAACCACCAGCGGCTTGACCGTTGAGCCCGGCTCGAAGACGTCGGTCAGGGCACGGTTGCGCCGCGTGCTGCCCGAGCCGTCCATCGCCCCGTTGGGGTTGTAGGCGGGCTGGTTGACCATGGCCAGGACCTCGCCGGTGTTGGCGTCGAGGATCACGGCCGTGGCGCCCTGCGCCTTGTGCTCACGCATCGCCCGCTTGAGCTCGCGGTAGGCGAGGAACTGAAGCCGGCGGTCGAGACTCAGCGTGAGGTCGCGCCCGTGGCGCGGCGGCTGGAGCCGCTCGACCTCCTGCACCACCCGCCGACGTCCGTCCTGGATCACCCGCCGCGACCCGGGCTGGGCGGCGAGCCAGGCATCGAAGGCCAGCTCCATCCCCTCGATGCCGTGGTCGTCGATGTTGGTGAAGCCGACCAGATGGCCGAAGACCTCGCCGCTCGGGTAGAAGCGGCGATACTCGGTCTCCAGACCGATGTCGTTCGCACCCAGGCGGGCGATCAGGGCCTCCACCGCCTGGGTCTCCTCGGGGCCGATGCGGCGCTTAACGTAATAGAAGGGGCGATCCTTGCGCTCCTGCAGCCGCGCCTGGAGGGTGGCGCGGTCCATCCCCAGGGCCTTCGCCAGCTCGCCGACCAGCTCGGGGCGCTCGATCGCCTTGCTCGGATCGACCCAGACCGTCGCCACCGGGGTGCTGACTGCGAGCGGCTCGCCGTTGCGGTCGAGGATCATGCCCCGCCGGGCGGGGATGACCAAGTTGCGCACGTAGCGGTTGTTCCCCTGGTCCTGGAGGTACTCGGTGTCGATCACCTGGCGGTGGAAGGCGCTCGCGACCACCGCCGCGAGGAAGAGCCCGAGAAAGCCGACCAGGACCCCGCGCCGGACGCGGAAGCTGGCGGCAGCGACCAGTCGCTCGTCGCGCTCCACCCGCTGCGCCCGACGGCGCCGGACGTCTCTAGCGGTCATCGCCGCCTCCGAGAATGATGCGCACCTCGCCCGCCTGGGGCAGGTGCATGGACAAGAGCCGGCGGGCGCGCTCATCCACCCGGGCGTGGGTGGTGAGGGCGGCCTCCTCCAGGCGCAGGCGCTCCCACTGCACCTCCAGGCCATGGCGCTCGGCGTCGAGGCCCTGCAGCGTCACGAACTCCACCCGCGTCAAGTACTTCACATGGACGACGGCGAGCGCGGAGAGGACCGTCGCGCCGGCCAGGACGAGGGTCGCCCCGAGCTCCCCGCGCCTCATGCCAGACGCTCCGCGACCCGCATCAGGGCGCTGCGCGCCCGGGGATTGGCGACCACCTCGGCCGCCGACGGCCGCACCAGCTTGCCGACCGGACGCAGGCGCCCGGCGGCCTCGACCCCGCGCACCGGGAGGCCACGGGGCAGCCGCTCCCCGCGCGCCTCGTCGCGGATGAAGCGCTTGACGATACGATCCTCCAGCGAGTGGAAGCTGATCACCACCAGTCGCCCGCCCGCGGCGAGCAGGTCGCAAACCGCACCCAAGGCGACGCGGAGCTCGTCGAGCTCGCCATTGACCCGCATGCGGATGGCCTGAAAGGTGCGGGTCGCCGCGTGCTTGCCCGGCTCGCGGGTGGGCACGGCGGCCGCCACCAGCTCGGCCAGGCGCTTGGTCGTCGCGATCGGCGCCTGGGCGCGGGCACGCACCAGGGCGCGGGCGATACGGCGGGCGAAACGCTCCTCGCCCAGCTCGTGCAAGACCCGCGCGATCTCGGGCTCCGGGGCCTGGGCCAACCACTCGGCCGCGCTCAGGCCACTGGTCGGGTCCATGCGCATGTCGAGCGGGCCGTCGACGCCGAAGCCGAAGCCCCGCTCGGCCTCATCAAGCTGGGGCGAGGAGACCCCGAGATCGAGCAGCAGACCGTCCACGGCCCCCAGGACGCCGGCCTCGCGGGCGACCCCGGCGAGCCGCGAGAAGGGGGCGTGCACGATGGCGAAACGCGGGTCTAACCGGGCCAGGACCTCGCCCTGCGCGACCGCCGCTGGGTCGCGATCGATCGCGAGCAGCCGCCCGCCCGGACCGAGCCGGGCGAGCAGCGCGCGGGCATGCCCGCCGCGGCCGAAGGTGCCGTCGAGGTAGACGCCGCTCGGTTTGATCGCCAACGCCTGCAAGCTCTCCTCCAACAGGACCGGCGTATGCGCCAGGTCGGTCATGCGCGGGCGGAAGAAAAAGGTCCGCGACAGAACGCGAGTCTGAGCACCCGGCTCAGAGCGACAGCCCTGCGAACTCGGCGCCGGATTCGAGCTGGGCCAGATCCGCCTCGTCGAGCCACTGGTCGCAGCGCCGATTCCACACGTCCTCGTCCCACAGCTCGAACTTGTTGCTTTGCCCCACCAGGGCGACCCGCCGATCGAGGGCGGCGAAGCGCCGCAGCTCGGGCGAGATCAGGACGCGCCCCTGGGCATCCATCTCGACCTCGCTGGCGTGCCCGATGTAGAGACGCTGCAGCTTGCGGGCCGCCGGGCTGAACGACGGGAGCTGGTTGAGCTTGCGCTCGATCTCGATCCAGTTGGGCTCGGGGTAGATGAGCAGGCAGCGGTCGCTGTCGACCGTGATCACCAGCCGGGAGGCGCAGCAGAACTCGATCCGGTCACGATACCTGGCGGGTATCGCGAGCCGACCCTTGGCGTCCAGACTGAGATTGGAGACCCCCCGGAACAAGCCCGCCCCCCTTTGGTGGAGTGACTCCCCTTTCCTCCACTTCTTCCCACTGCGAACGGATCTTAGGCAAGGGACTCCCCGTCGTCAAGGGAGATCACGGGGTTTTCCATTGGCTGGTCAGGGACTTAAACGGGATCGCTAAGCCCATCGCCAGCCCAAAGAAAGCGTCATCGAATCACGATGATACACAGGAATGCTCGTGCCAAAGCTCAAGGCTTGGGCGCGACCTGGCGGGAGGTGGGAGACTGTGGAGGCGAAGTGCTGACGAAAGCGGGGAGCCGGCCTGTAAGCCGGGTTCTGTCGAGGACAGCCATTCATCTAGGATGCGCGTCACCGCGCACCTCGAGCGACCTACCCGGGGACGCGTGCGGGCCGCACGCCCCGGCCGCAGCCGGATGCCCCCCTATTTGGTCTTGCTCCGGGTGGGGTTTGCCATGCCACCGGTGTTACCACCGGCGCGGTGCGCTCTTACCGCACCATTTCACCCTTACCGCTCCGTCTCGCGACGGAGGTTGGCGGTATGTTTTCTGTGGCACTTTCCGTGGGCTCGCGCCCCCCAGGAGTTACCTGGCACCCTGCCCTGTGGAGCCCGGACTTTCCTCCCCCGCGGCGGGCGCGGGGGCGACTGTCCGGCCGACTCCCCAGCTCCAGTGTAGGCCCGGCCGGCGCCCACTCCAAGCGCAACCCGCCCGCCCAGCGCTCAGCGTTCGCCGGGGCCGCCCTGGCGCCAGCCGAGGGCGGCCCGGTAGAGCCGGTTCTTCCCCCCGCCAGTGATGCGCGCCGCGAGCGCCGCGGCCTGCTTGAGCGGAAGCTCGCTGAGCAGGATCTTGAGCACGCGCTCCCCCTCGGCGAGCTGGCCTGACTCGCCGCCTCGCTCCCCGGCGCCCTCCACCAGGACGACCAGCTCACCCATCTGCTGCTCGGGGTCGGCCGAGATCCGCTCGGCCAGGTCGGCTAGGCGGCCATCGAGAAAGGTCTCGAAGCGCTTGGTCAGCTCGCGGGCGACTACCGCCCGCCGGCCCGGGCCGAGGACCTCGCCGAGCTCGCGCAGGGTGAGCGCGGCACGGTTGCCGGCCTCGTAGAGGATCAGGGTCCCGGGCTCGGATGCCGCCGAGGCCATCCACTCGCGCCGGCGGGCGGCACCGCGCGGCGGAAAGCCGAGGAACAGAAAACGATCGCTCGGCAGCCCCGCGGCGGAGAGTGCGCAGATGGCGGCATTCGCCCCGGGGACGGGCACCACCCGCAGGCCGCGGGCGCGCGCCGCCTGTACCAGCGGATAGCCTGGGTCGCTGATCAGCGGGGTGCCGGCGTCGCTCACCAGCGCCAGATCCTCCCCCGCCTCCAGTCGCTCGATCAGCCTCGGGACCCGCTCGGTCTCATTGTGCTCGTGGCTCGACCAGAGCCGGGTGTGTATACCGTAATGGGTCAAGAGCTGGCGCGTGTGGCGGGTGTCCTCGGCCGCGATGAGATCGACCTCGGCGAGGACCTGGGCCGCCCGCTGGCTCAGGTCCGCGAGATTGCCGATCGGCGTGGCCACCACGTATAGTACGCCCGCCCCGCCTGCCGCCATTTGCCCCTCCCGAATCCCGGAGATTGCCGCCGATCATGCGTAGCAAAGGTCGCATCGTCTCGCGCGCCTCGGCCCTGCCCCTGCTCGCCGCCCTGGTCTTGACCCTCACCGGCTGCGCTGGGCTGCCCGAAGGCCCCCGACCCATCGGCGGCGCGGAGACCGATGGCTACCGGGGCAGCGAGACCGTCGTCGTCCTGCTCCCCGAGAGTGGGCGTTTCGCCGGGGCGGCCCAGGCGGTTCGCGACGGGATTCTCGCTGCCCAGGGCGCCGACGAGCAAGGCAGGCGCCCGCGGCTCGTCTTCCGCGACTCGGGCGATGGGAGCGACCCGGCGGCCCTGGTGCGCGCGGCGGTGGCGGAGGGGGCGACCCATGTGATCGGCCCGCTGCAGAAGGAGGGTGTCGAGCGCCTCGCTGGCGAGCCCGGCCTGCCAGTGCCGGTCCTCGCGCTGAACCGGGCCGGGGGCGGCGCGCTGCCCCCGGCGAATCTCTACCAGTTCGCCCTCGCCCCGGAGGACGAGGCCGCTGCCGCCGCCGACAAGGCCTGGGAGGCCGGCCGGCGCAGCGCACTCATGCTCTACCCGGCGAGCGCCTGGGGCGAGCGCATCGCTGGGGGCTTTCGGGCCCGCTGGGGGGCGCTGAGCGGCGGCGTGATCTCGGGTGTCGTCTACGAGCCCGATTCGATCGACCTCTCGCGAGCGGTCAACACCCTGCTCGGCCCCGCCGAGGCGAGCGCCGCCGATGTCCTGTTCCTGGTGGCCACCGCCGAGCGGGCCCGCGAGATCTTGCCGCTGGTGCGCGAGCGCGCTGGGGACCGCCTGGCGGTCTTCACCACCTCGCACGCCCATGACACCGCGACGTCGGCCCTCGCCGGTCTCTACTATGTCGACATCCCTTGGCTGATCAGCCCGGCCGCCGGCGGCGCCCTGTCCTACTCCAGCCTACGCGCCCGGCTCCCCGACTTTCAGGATCAGTACGCACGCCTTTACGCCATGGGGATCGACGCCTACCGCCTCGCGCCCCGCCTCGCGGACCTGGCCCGGCGCCCGGGGGCGACCTTCGACGGCAAGACGGGTGTCCTGAGCCTCGACGCCCAGCGCCAGGTCAAGCGCCGACTGACCCTGGCCCGGATCGAGGCCGACGGGCCGGTCGCCGTCGCGGCGGTCTCCGCACCGGGCTCGGAGCGTCGCGTTGCTCGGCGGCCCACCGCCAGCCCGCCGCGGCTCGCTGCCAGCGGGACCTATGCCGCTGCCCGGCCTTAGCCCGCGGGGGCTGATCGGGGCGGACAAAGAGCGCGTCGCCTGCGACTATCTCCAACGGCTTGGGCTCGAGCTGCTGACCCGCAATTACCGCTGCCGCCGCGGCGAGATCGACCTGGTGATGCGCGAGCGCGGCACCCTGGTCTTCGTGGAGGTCCGCTTTCGTAGGAGCGACCGCTTCGGGACCGCCGCGGAGACGGTCGACGCCCACAAGCAGCGACGCCTAGCCGCCGCCGCGGCCCACTATCTCGAGCATCACCCGACCAGCCTGCCCTGCCGCTTCGATGTCATCGCCCTCGGCGGGGACGGTGGTATCGACTGGATCAAGGACGCCTTTTATGCCGAATGACAGACCGCACCGCCCCCTGAGCTGGCCCCGGCTGCTCGCGCTCGTCCCCGCGCTGGTCACCCTGATCCTGACACTCCCGCTGCTCCAGGGCTGCGCCCCGGCGATCGTCGCCGGGGTCGTCGTCGGGGCCTCGACGATCCACGACCGGCGCAGCGCCATGACGGTCTTTGAGGACCAGCAGATCGAGGTCCAGGGCATAGCCCTCAAGTATCAGCAGTCGGACGTTCAGAAGGGCAGCCAGATTGCGGTCACCAGCTACAATCACGTGGTGCTGCTCACCGGCCAGGCCGAGAGCGAGGAGATCAGCCACCAGTTTGCTGACCTCATGAGTCGTCAGCCCAAGGTGCGCAGGGTGATCAACGAGGTCACCGTCGGTCCGCGCGCTAGCATCAGCCGGCAGAGCCAGGACGCCATGTTGACATCGCAGGTCAAGGCGTCGCTCCTCAACGTCGACGTCCCCGGCTTCGATCCCACCCGGGTCAAGGTCGTCACCGAATCCGCGATCGTCTATCTCATGGGTCTGGTCACCCCCGTCGAGGCCGAAGCGGTGGTCGACAAGGCCCGCTACGTCCGCGGCGTCGAGAAGGTAGTCAAGGTCTTTGAGTACATCGACCCCAGCGCCAAGGCTCCCGCCTGAGGCCCTGAGCGACCTCCGCGGGCTGGTCGGCGAGCGTGCGCTGCTGACCGACCCGGCGGACTGCTGGCCCTACGGCTACGACAATAGCCGGCGCCAGGCCCTGCCGCAGGCGGTGGTCTTCGCCACCGAGGCCGCGCAGGTCGGGGGGGTCCTGGCCCTCTGCAACCGCCTGCGCGTCCCGCTCACCGCACGCGGCCGCGGCACCGGCACCACCGGGGCCACCGTCCCCGACCGGGGCGGGATCGTTATGAGCTTCGAGCGCATGGCGCGCATCCGCCGCATCGATCCCGCCAACCGCCTGGCGGTCGTCGAGCCCGGCGTCACCAACGAGGCGCTGCAGCAGGCGGTCGCGGCCGACGGCTTCTTCTGGCCGCCCGACCCCACCAGCGCCGCGGCCTGCACCATCGGCGGCAACCTGGCCTACAACTCCGCCGGCCCAAGGGCGGTCAAGTACGGCACGCCGCGCGAGAACACCCTCGGGCTGCGCGCCTACACCGGGGCGGGCGAGGCGCTCCGCACCGGGGTGTGCACGACCAAGGGCGTGGTCGGCTACGACCTCACCCGGCTCATCATCGGCTCCGAGGGCACGCTTGCCCTGATCAGCGAGGCGACCCTGCGCCTCACCCCGCTGCCGGAGGCCAGGCGCACGCTGCGGGCGACCTATGCCGACATCCACGCCGCCGCCGCCGCGGTCGCCGCGATCATGGCCCAGCCGGTGACGCCTTGCGCGCTCGAGTTCATGGACGGAGCGGCTATCGAGATGGTGCGCCGCTACTCGGATCTGGGGCTCGGTGGCGAGGTCGGGGCGCTCCTGATGATCGAGGTCGACGGCCCCGCGCACTGCATCGACGAGGCCGGCCAGTCGGTGGCACGTGCCGCGACCGTCCCTGGGCTGGTCGAGGTGCGTACCGCGGCCGACGCCGCCGAGGTGGCCGCCCTTTGGAAGACCCGCAAGGCCCTCTCCCCCGCCCTGCGTCACGTCGCGCCCAAGAAGATCAACGAGGACGTCGTGGTCCCCGTCTCGCACATCGGCCGTTTCATCGACGGGCTTGAGCGGCTGTCGCACGAGACCGGCATCCGCATCGTCAACTTCGGCCACGCCGGCAACGGCAACATCCACGTCAATCTGCTCGTCGAGCCGAGCGAGATGCCACAGGCCGAGCGCTGCCTTACGCGCGTCTTCGACCTGGTGCTCGAGCTCGACGGCACCCTCTCCGGCGAGCACGGGGTGGGGCTGGAGAAGCGCGAATACGTCCGCCGAGAGCTCGACCCCGTCGCGCTGCGCCTGATGCGCGACATCAAGCGCCAGTTCGACCCGAACGACATCCTCAACCCCGGCAAGGGGCTCCCCATCGAGGCATAGCAGGGAGAGGCGCGTCTGGCCCGGAGCGCCCGCGGGGCTATTTGCCAGGCCGGAGCAGCCCGCCCAGTCCGACCTCCTCCAAGGCCGAAGTGAGTAGGCGGCGGACGGCGGCCACGTCCTCGCATTGAAGGGCGACACCGAGAAGCTCGCGGGCACGGCTGCGGCTCAGGCTGCGGATGACCCACTTGACCCGCAGCAGGCTGCCCGCGCCCATGCTTAGGCTGTGCACCCCCATGCCGAGCAGGGGTACGACGCCGAGCGGATCGCCGGCCATCTCCCCGCAGATGCCGACCTCGCGCCCGTAGGCGCGGGCGCCGGCGACGACCTGGACCAGCGCGCGCAGTACCGCCGGGTGGAGCTCGTCGAAGAGCTCGGCGACGTGGGGGTTGTTGCGGTCGACGGCGAGGAGGTATTGGGTGAGGTCGTTGGTCCCCACCGACAGGAAGTCCACCCGACGCGCAATGGCCTCGGCCTGATAGACGGCGGCGGGGACCTCGACCATCACCCCCACTGGCGGCATGCGCACCGCGTAGCCCTCCTCGCTCAGCTCGTCGTGGGCCCGCTGGATGAGGAGCAAGGCGTCGTCGATCTCGCCCACCGTGCTGATCATCGGCAGCAGGATCTGCAGGTTCTCCAGCCCGATCGCCGCGCGCAGCATGGCGCGGACCTGGGTTATGAAGATGTCGGGGTGATCGAGGGTGATGCGGATCCCGCGCCAGCCCAGGAAGGGATTCGACTCGCTGACCGGGAAGTAGGGCAGCGGCTTGTCGCCGCCGACGTCGAGGGTGCGGATGGTGACCGGGCGCGGGTGGAAGGTCTCCAGGACCTGGCGGTAGTTGGTCATCTGGGCGGTCTCGCCGGGGAAGCGATCGCGCACCAAAAAGGGCAGCTCGGTGCGGTACAGGCCCACCCCGGCGGCCTCCTCGATCCCCACCGGGCGCGCCTCGGACACCAGCCCAGTGTTGAGATACAGCGGCACCGTATAGCCGTCGGGGGTCTCGGCGGGGAGGTGGCGCAAGGCTTCCAGCTCGTCGGACAGGGCGCGGTCGTCCTCCATCAGGCGCAGATACTCCGCCCGCACCACCGGCGCCGGGGCCACATAGACCCGGCCGCGATAGCCATCGACCACCAGCTCCAGCCCCTCGACCCGGCCGACCGGGAGGTCGGCCACCCCCATCGCGGCCGGCACGCCCAGCCCGCGGGCGAGAATGGCGACGTGCGACGAGCTCGACCCCACCGTCGAGGCGATACCCGCGAGGCTGGCGCGCGGCACGGCGGCGATCTGCATCGCACTCAGCTCCTCGCCGACCAGGACGGTGCTGGGCGGGAAGTCCACCGGCTGCACCTCCAGGTTCTGCAGGCGCATCAGGATGCGTCGGCCGAGGTCGCGCACGTCCGAGGCCCGCTCGCGCAGATAGGGGTCCTCCATGGCGTCGAAGACCCGTGCGTGCTCACAGATGGTGTCGCGCAGGGCCCCCGGGGCCCAGTTCCCGCCACGGATGCGCTCTAGGGTGCCGTCGATCAGGGTGTCGCTCTCCAGCATCAGCATCCAGGCGTCGAACAGGGCGCGATCCTCGGCGCGCAGCTCACTCCCGGCGCGCGTGGCGAAGCGGTCGATCTCCTCGACGACGTCGGCGACCGCATCACGAAACGCCTCCTCCTCGGCGGCGGCGTCCGCGGCCGGGCGGTCGGGCACGGCGTCCAGATCGGCAGGTGGGTAGACCACCACGGCACGGCCGATGGCGATCCCGGGCGAGGCCGGCAGCCCCTGGAGGAAGCGCGCGGGCAGGGCACCCGGCTCCTGCAAGCGCATCAGCTCGCCGCTCGCACGGGCATGGGTGATGGCCCCGGCGAGCTGCGAGGCGAGGGTCACCACCAGGGTGACTTCATCGTCCTCGAAGC
The DNA here is from genome assembly GCA_025458165.1 of Chromatiaceae bacterium. GTDB lineage: Bacteria > Pseudomonadota > Gammaproteobacteria > Chromatiales > Chromatiaceae > JALOTB01. The sequence goes on from JALOTB010000015.1 coordinate 34,440, forward strand.
GGCGCGCGGCGCGCCGGCGCAGGGCCAGCACCCCGAGCACTCGCCGATTCTGGATGATCGGCGCGCCGAGGAAGCCGCGGAAGCGCTCCTCGCCGGTCTCCTGGACGAACAGATAGCGGGGATGCCGCGAGGCGTCGTCGAGGTTGAGCGGCTCGGCGCGCTCGCTGATCAGCCCGATCAGACCGCGGTTGAGGGGCAGGCGCACCTGCCCAACGGCCTCCGGGCGCAAGCCGTCGGTGGCCTGCAGCACGTGCTCGCGGCGATCGAAGTCGGTGAGATAAACGGAGCAGACGTCGGCGCCGATCGTCTGCTTCACCCCTGCCACGATGATCGCCAGCGCCCGCTCCAGGTCTGGGGCCTGGTTGACCTCCTGAACGATGCGGCGCAGCGGCTCAAGCATGGCTGTCAGGTGACCGCCGCGGGCCGGTGGGGGCTGGGGCTCGCGGTCACCGCCGGCTCAGCGGTGCTTCTGCTGGTGCAGGAGCGGGGCGCGGGCGGCGGCCGGGAGGTGCCGCATCGGAGCGCCCTCGGGGTAGAGCAGCGGCGCCAGCTCCTCCAACGCCTGCTCGTAGACCCGCCGCTTGAAGTAAACCACCTCGCGTAGCGGCTGCCAGTAGCCGACCCAGCGCCAGGCGTCGAACTCCGGCTTCTCGCAACGGTCGAGGCAGAAGGCGTCTTCCCCGCAGTCGACCCGGAGCATGAACCAGACCTGCTTCTGGCCGATGCAGACCGGACCGCAATGGCGCCGGATGAAGCGCTTGGGGAGGCGATAGCGCAGCCAGCGCCGGGTCGCGCCGAGGACGGTGACCTGATCCGCGAGCAGCCCGACCTCCTCTTCCAGCTCGCGGAACATCGCCTGCTCGGGTGTCTCGTCCGGCTTGATGCCACCCTGCGGGAACTGCCAGGCGTTCTGCCCGACACGCCGGCCCCAGAACAGGTGGCGCTCGGAGTTGCAGAGGATTATGCCCACGTTCGGGCGGAAGCCGTCCGAGTCGATCAAGGCGGCGTACCTTGGGTTTGACCGCCTTGCATTCTTCCACAATCGGGATTGCGCGGGCAACTCGCGGCGGTCGATAAGTTTCTGCCGATCAACGAGATTCGCTATAGTTGAGCGCCGCGAGCGGGGCCGCAGACGCCGCTCGCGCAGGCCCCACACACCGACCCCGAGGACACGACCTTGGCCCTGGCCATCTTCGATCTCGACAACACACTCCTCGGCGGCGATTCGGACTACCTGTGGGGCGTATTCCTTGCCGAGCAGGGCATCGTCGACGGGGCCGAGTACGAGCGCGCGAACGCCCGCTTCTACGCCGACTACCGCGCCGGACGGCTGGACATCTACGCCTTTCTGCGCTTCGCCCTCGCCCCGCTGCGGGACAACCCGCCGCAGGACCTGCTGCGCTGGCGGGCGCAGTTCCTGCGCGAGAAGATCCACCCGATCATCCTCCCCGCCGGCCGTGCCCTGATCGAGCGCCATCGCGCCGGCGGCGACACCCTGCTCATCATCACCGCCACCAACGCCTTCGTGACCGCGCCGATCGCGGCGGCGCTCGGGGTACCGCACCTGATCGCGACCGTGCCCGAGCAGGTCGACGGGCGCTATACGGGGGAGGTCTCGGGTACGCCGGCCTTCCAGGAGGGCAAGGTGGTGCGTCTGGAGGAGTGGCTTGCCGACCGCGGTGAGGACCTCGCCGGCAGCACCTTCTACAGCGACTCACACAACGACATCCCGCTGCTCGAGCGCGTCGAGCGCCCGGTGGCAGTGGACCCGGACGAGTCCCTCGAGCGCCACGCCCGCGCCCGCGGCTGGCCGGTGATCTCCCTGCGCGAGCCCGCCGGGCTTTACGGATAAGGAGATGCGGATTACTGGCCATCCCGGCCGCGATCAACACGCGGTCCGAGAGACGCGACGCTCGGAGCGCTTCGTGTTCCAGCGCTGAGGCCCTTGAAGACGGCGGCACATCCCTGTGCCGGGGGAAACGTAAATCGATCAGCGGCTCCTTAACCGGGCTGTCATCGTCCGCTCACGGGGCTGCAACAGCCCGCGCGTATCCTCAAAACAAGTCGGAAACCGAATTGTCTTTGGGAGATGCCCCATGGCTGCGACCGTCTCGGCGCTGCCCCTGCGTCGCGGAGAGCGGCTCTTCGTCGAGCTCGCCTCCGGCGAGGCGGATGTGCGCGCGGCTCAGGCCCTGCGCTATCAGGTCTTCGGTGTGGAGATGGGGGCCCGGCTGAAGGGTGCCGGGGAGGGCCTCGACCGGGATGAGCTCGACCCCTACTGCCAGCACCTCCTGGTGCGCGAGTCGGGCAGCGGCCGTGTGGTCGGCTGCACCCGCCTGCTGACGGGCCAGGCCGCCCGCCGCTTCGGCCGCTTCTACTCCGAGGCCGAGTTCGATCTCGGCGCGATCCCGGCGCTCCCGGGCCGGCTGCTGGAGATCGGCCGCACCTGCATCGCGCCCGAGTACCGCCAGGGCGCGGGGATCGCGGTGCTCTGGTCGGGGCTCGCGGGCTTCGTCCAGCTCCACGGGATCGACTACCTGTTCGGCTGCGCGAGTGTCCCGCTCGGCGAGGGCGACGTACAGGCCGCGGCGATCATGAACCGCCTGCGCCGCCAGGCCATGGCCCCCGAGGGTCTCCGGGTGACACCCCGCCTGCCCCTGCGCTCGGACGCGGTTCCCGAGGAGATCGTTGATGCCCCGCTGCCAGCACTCCTCAAGGCCTATGTCCGCCTCGGGGCCTGCGCCTGCGGCGAGCCCTGCCGCGACCCCGACTTCGGCGTCGCGGATGTACTGATGCTGCTCGACGTCGACCGCCTGAAGCCGGCCTATTCGCGCCACTTCTTGGAGCGCATCGCGGACGCCTGACTCGATGCAACGGTTGCGGTTCTGGTGGCGAGCCATCCGAGTCGTCGAGCACCTGGGCACGGGGGCGACGATCACACTCTATGTCGCCGCGCGGACCGCGCTTGGGCTACGCACGCCCTGGCTCCCGACGGTCGTGCGCTGGTGGCATGCCCGGCTGTGCCGCGCGCTCGATCTGCACGTCGCGGTCGAGGGCGAGCTGGCGCCGGGCGCGCTCCTCGTCGCCAACCACGTCTCCTGGCTCGACATCCCGGTGCTCGGCGCCCAGGCGAGACTCGCCTTCCTCGCCAAGTCCGACGTCCGTGACTGGCCGCTGATCGGCTGGATGGCCGGGGTCGCCGGCACGCTCTTCATCAGCCGGGGGGGCAACCAGACGACCGAGCTGACGGGGCGGATCGAGGAGCAGCTCGCCCACGGCGTCCCGGTCGTCCTGTTCCCCGAGGGGACGACCACCGACGGGCGTGCCCTGGCACGCTTTCACCCGCGGCTCTTCGCCGCCGGCCAACGGCCGGCCTTGCGGGTCCAGCCGGTCGCGATCCGCTACGGCGAGGGGCGGCAGCCCGACCCCATCGCCCCCTTCGTCGGCGACGACGACCTGCTCCGACACCTCGCGCGCCTGCTCGCCCATCCTGGGCTTGGCGTGCGTCTGAGCTTTCTGCCCCCGGTGGAAGGAGCGAGGCTCGACCGCCGCCGACTCGCCGAGCACTGCCGCACCGCCATCGCCGGCCGGCTCGACTTGGTCACGGAGTCCCTACCGACCACCGCCGCACAAACCCCGCCCGCCGATGTCGCCCTCGGTCAGGCCGCCTGAGGGGCGCGAGGTGACGGACGCGGATCGGCGCCTTCGGGTGGCCATCGCCACCGAGACCTACCCGCCGGAGATCAATGGCGTGGCCAACACCCTGGGCCACTTGGTCGAGGGCCTGGCGGGACGCGGTCACGAGGTCCATCTCGTGCGGCCACGCCAGGGTCGCGAGGCGCCGCCGCCCGCGTCGCCGACGCGGCGTGTGAGCCTGGTGCCGGGGCTGCCCATCCCCGGCTACCGCGGCCTGCAGTTCGGGCTACCGGTGTATTGGCGACTGCGGCGGCTCTGGCGTCAGGACCGCCCAAGCGTCGTCTACATTGCCACCCAGGGCCCCTTGGGGCATGCCGCGCTGACCGCCGCGCGCTCGCTCGGCATCCCGAGCCTCACCGGCTTTCACACCCAATTCCATCAGTACAGCCGCCACTACGGGGTGGGGCTGTTGACGCGGCCCATCGTGCGCACCCTGCGGCGCTTTCATAACCGCTCCGACGCCACGCTGGTGCCTACCCCCGAGCTACGCGATGGGCTGATCGCCCAAGGTTTTCGCAACGTCTACGTCCTCGGCCGAGGTGTAGATACGACCCTTTTCTCGCCCCAGCGGCGCAGCGCCGCGCTGCGCTGCGCCTGGGGGGCGCGCGGGGACACTCCCACGGTGATCTACGTCGGGCGGCTCGCCGCGGAGAAGAACCTGACCCTCGGGCTAACCGCCTTTCGCGCGATCGAGCGCGTCCGCCCCGAGGCGCGCTTCGTGCTCATCGGCGACGGGCCGGCCCGGGAGCCCCTGGAGCGCGCCGAGCCCGACCTCATCTTCACTGGGGCGAAGGTTGGCGTCGAGCTCGCCGAGCACTACGCCTCGGGTGACCTGTTTGTGTTCCCCAGCCTCACCGAGACCTTCGGCAACGTGGTGCCCGAGGCCATGGCCAGCGGCCTCGCGGTGGTCGCCTTCGACTACGCCGCCGCCGCAGCCTGCATCTGCAGTTGGGAGGACGGCGTCACCGTGCCGATGGGGGACGAGACGGCCTTGATCGCGGCCGCGGTGGCGGTCGCGGAGGATGGGGAGCGGCGTCGGGCCCTCGGGGCTGCGGCGCGGGCTCGTGCGGAAACCTTGGGGTGGGATCGGGTCCTAAACCGGGTAGAGGACCTCTTGTTCACCGTGGTCCGCCGCCGGGGCGGACGGGAGGCGCAACATGAAGCCATGGCTGCAACGTCTGAATGAGGTCGAGGCCCAGGTCTGCCGGGTCTGGAGCCGACCAGAGCGGCGCGAGTGGGTCCAGCCACCGTTCGCGGTAGTCAGCCGGCTCGGCGACGGTGTCTTCTGGTACAGCCTGATCGCGGTACTGCCCCTGATCGATGGCCGCGGTGGGCTCAAGGCGAGCCTGCACATGCTGCTCACCGGCGCCGTCGCCCTCCTGCTCTACAAGGCGCTCAAGGGACTGACCCAACGGGAGCGCCCCTGTCATGCCGTGGCCGGCATCACCGCAGGCGTCCCGCCGCTCGACCACTACAGCTTCCCATCGGGCCACACCCTGCACGCGGTGAGCTTCACCACGGTGGCCTTGTTCTATTACCCGGTCCTGGCCTGGTTGCTCGTTCCGTTCACCATCCTGGTCGCAACCTCAAGGATCGCCCTGGGGCTGCACTACCCAAGCGACGTCCTAGTGGCGACGGCGATCGGCCTCACGCTCGGCTACGCCGGCATCCTGCTCGCGCTCTGAGGGCAAAACGGGGTCGGTCGGCGCGGGCCTAAGCCTCCCGCGGAGGGAGCGGTGCGGGCGCAAACAACACACGCTCGCGACCTCGAGAAAAGAAAACCGCGCCCGAAGGCGCGGTGTTTCTGCACATCCTTGTGCGCGGAAGCTCCGTCAGATTGGCTGACCGGGCTTACTTGGCCTCGGCAGGGGCAGCCGGGGCCGCCGGAGCGGCGTACGGATAGGCGTAGGGGTAGCCGCCGCCGTAGTACGGGGCACCACCGTACGGGCCGCCCCAGCCATAGGGGCCGTAGCCGTAGTAGTCGTTCCAGCGGTTGTAGCCGCGGCCCCAGCCGCGCCCGCCACCGGACATGCTCATATTGAAGTCGCCGTAGCCGTCACCCATCATGTCGTTCCACCAATCGTTCATGCCCGAGCCATAGCCCGGACCACCCCAACCCGGACCCCACCACGCGGAGGCGGAGGCGGACACACCCAGCAGGGCGGCGATGGCAGCAGCGGTAGCAAGCTTCTTCATACGGATTCTCCAGAATTTTTTCGGTTTGTTGCAGCAAGCGGCGGCGTCTCGTATCGCCGTCGGACAAAATAATATTAGCAGTTACTAAAATTCAAAATTCGGAAAACGCGATCGTTTCTTTACATTCAATAGGTCTAATCCCCCCCCAGTGTCCCGCAGTCGCAGCGCGAGCTGCTGGAGGTCACGCCAGGCCTTCGCCTTCTCCTCGGGCGAGCGCAGTAGATAGGCCGGGTGATAGGTGATGAGCAGGGGCGTGCGCCCCGGTTCAAGCTCAAACCAGCGACCGCGCAGCCGGCCGATGGGCGCATCCGTCTGAAGCAGGTTCTGCGCCGCGATCCGGCCAAGCGCCAACAGCGCCCGTGGCCGAACCAAGGCAATCTGCCGCATTAGGAAGGGCCTGCAGCAGGCCGCCTCCTCCGGTCTCGGGTCGCGGTTGCCGGGCGGCCGGCATTTGAGGATGTTGGCGATGTAGACCTGCTCACGCTTGAGGCCGATCGCCACGAGCATCAGGTCGAGGAGCTGGCCCGCACGGCCCACGAAGGGCTCACCCTGGCGGTCCTCCTCCGCCCCCGGGGCCTCGCCGATCACCATGAGGTCGGCGCTCGGATCGCCGACGCCAAAAACCGTCTGGGTGCGGGTCTCGTGCAGCCCGCAGGCACGGCAGGCAGCGACCGCCGGGCGCAGCTCAGCCCAGTCCATATGCGCCACCGTCCGCCCCGCGTCCTCGCCCGACACCTCCCCCTCCCAAGTGGCGATACGCACCGGCTCCGGGGCGATGGGACCGGGGGGACGCGACCGCCAGACCCGCACCCCCATGGCCGCAAGGTAGCGGATGCGGCGCTGCGCCGGCACGAGACGCCCCCGGCTAGACGTCGGCCGTCTGGGGGTGGGCGCGCTCGCGCGGGTGCAGGATCTTGTTGCAGGCGTTGATGTAGGCCTTGGCCGAGGCCACCACGATGTCGGTGTCGGCGCCCTGTCCGTTGACGATGCGCCCGCCCCGCTCCAGCCGAACGGTCACCTCACCCTGGGCGTCGGTGCCGCTGGTGATGGCGTTGACCGAATAGAGTCGGAGGATGGTCCCGCTGTTGACGATCGACTCGATCGCCTTGAACGTGGCGTCCACCGGCCCGCTACCGATGGCGGTACCGGGCTCCTCCTCCCCGTCCATGGCGAGCACCAGGTCGGCGCGCGGGGTCTCCCCGGTCTCCGAGCACACCCGCAGCGACACGAGCTTGACCCGCTCGTTGGACGCCTCCAGCGTGGTGTCCGAGACCAGGGCCTGGAGGTCCTCGTCGAAGATCTCGTGCTTCTTGTCGGCCAGATCCTTGAACCGGGCGAAGGTGGCGTTGAGGTCCTCCTCGGAGTCGAACACCACCCCCAGGTCCTTCAGGCGCGCGCGGAAGGCGTTCCGCCCCGAGTGCTTGCCCAGCACCATACGGTTCTCGCTCCAGCCGACGTCCTCGGCGCGCATGATCTCGTAGGTCTCGCGGCTCTTGAGCACCCCGTCCTGGTGGATCCCGGACTCGTGGGCGAAGGCGTTGGCCCCGACGATGGCCTTGTTGGGCTGCACCGGGAAGCCGGTGATGGTCGAGACCAGGCGCGAGCAGTTGACGATCTGGGTGGTGTCGATGCGGGTGTTGCAGGCGAAGTGGTCCTGGCGCGTGCGCACCGCCATCACGATCTCCTCCAGCGCGGCATTGCCGGCGCGCTCGCCCAACCCGTTGATGGTGCACTCAACCTGGCGCGCCCCGCAGCGCACCGCGGCGAGGGAGTTGGCCGTCGCCAAGCCCAAATCGTTGTGGCAGTGCACCGAGAAGACCGCTTGGTCGGCGTTCGGCACCCGCTCGATCAGGGTGCGGATCAGCTCGCCGAATTGGAACGGGACGTTGTAGCCGACGGTATCCGGGATGTTGACAGTGCGTGCCCCGGCCGCGATCACCGCCTCCAGCACGCGGCAAAGGAAATCGATCTCGGAGCGTCCGGCGTCCTCGGGCGAGAACTCGACGTCGTCGGTGTAACGGCGCGCCCGCTGCACCGCGTGCACGGCCTGCGCGACCACCTGGTCCGGGGTCATGCGGAGCTTGCGCTCCATGTGGATCGGGGAGGTGGCGATGAAGGTGTGGATACGCGGCGCGGCGGCCCCGGCCAGGGCCTCGCCAGCGCGGTCGATGTCCTTGTCGAGCGCGCGCGCCAGTCCGCAGACCCGGCTGTCCCGGATCACCTCGGCGACCGCCTTGACCGCCTCGAAGTCGCCGGGGCTCGCGATCGGAAAGCCGGCCTCGATCACGTCCACGCGAAGCCGCTCCAGGGCCTTGGCGATGCGCACCTTCTCGTCGCGGGTCATGGACGCGCCCGGGCTCTGCTCGCCGTCGCGCAGCGTGGTGTCGAAGATGATCAGGTGCTCTTTCTGGGTCATGGACTGGGGTTCCTGGACGCCCCGCTCGGGGCGCGCTCGTGGTTCGGACGCCTGGGACAGTGTACGGGGGACGCGCCGGACTATAAGCCCTCACGCCACCCGTCGCCATACCGCCCAGCAAGCGGGTGCCCGCGCCGCGGAATCTTGCTAGATTGCGGCCTCCGACGAGCCCGCGGCCGCCCCAAACCATGCCCGATCTGCATGACCTCGAGCTCCTGCTCCGCTCCGATACCCCGCTGCTGCTGATCGAGTCCCTGGAGGAGCCGCGCCTGGTCGAGCTCAGCGCGCGGCTGGCGCTGCGGATCAATGAGCCCGCCTTCTGCTGGACCCTGACCGACGGGCTGCGGCGCCTCGACATCGAGCTGCCCGCCCAGCGCCAGCTCGCCGCACCCCCGGACCTGCTCCGTCATATCCGGGTCACGCCCCAGCGCGGGGTCTATCTCTTGCTCGACTTCCACCCCTTCCTCGCCGACCCCCTGCACGTGCGGCTGATCAAGGAGATCGCCCAGGGCTACGGGGAGCTGCGCCGGACGCTCATGTTCGCTAGCCACGCCCTGGAGGTCCCGCCCGAGGTGCGGCACCTGAGCGCCCGCTTCCGGCTGCGGCTGCCCGACCGCAATCGCGTCCTCGCCCTCATCCGCGAGGAGGCCCAGGCCTGGCAGCACGCCGCCCCGCGGCGCGCCTTCCGCGCCAACCGCGAGGCCATCGATCAGCTCTCGCGCAACCTGCTCGGGGTCACCGAATCGGACGCCCGGCGGCTCATCCGCACGGCGATCCGTAACGACGGGGCGATCACGACCGAGGACGTCAAGGAGGTTGCGCGCGCCAAGTACGAGCTGCTCGCCCCCGACGGCGCCGTGAGCTTCGAGTACGACACCGCCACCTTCGCCGACATCGCCGGACTCGACAACCTCAAGGCCTGGCTGGAACGGCGCAAGGGGGGGTTCCTCGGCACGACGAGCGTCGACCCACCTAAGGGAATTCTGCTCCTCGGCGTCCAGGGCGGCGGCAAGAGCCTGGCCGCCAAGGCGGTCGCCGGGCGCTTCGGGGTGCCGCTCCTGCGCCTCGATTTCGGTGCCCTCTACGACAAGTACTACGGCGAGACCGAGAAGAACCTGCGCCGAGTGCTCGAGACAGCCGAGGTCATGGCCCCCTGCGTCCTCTGGATGGACGAGATCGAGAAGGGGATCGCGAGCGGCGGCGACACCGACGGCGTCGGCCAGCGGGTGCTGGGATCCCTATTGACCTGGATGGCGGAGCGCAAGAGCGCCGTCTTCCTGGTCGCCACCGCCAACGACATCTCGCGTCTACCCCCCGAGCTGATCCGCAAGGGGCGGCTCGACGAGATCTTCTTCGTCGATCTGCCGACACCGGAGGTGCGCGAGCGGATCTTCGAGATCCACCTGAAGCGACGCGGCCTGGACCCGACGGGGTTCGATCTGCCGCTGCTGGCCCAGGCATCGGAGGGCTTCTCCGGGGCGGGGATCGAGCAGGCGGTGGTCTCGGCCGTCTACGCCGCAGAGAGCGAGGACAGCCCGGTCTCCACCGAGACCCTGCTCACCGAGCTGTCCCGCACCCAACCCCTCTCGGTGGTGATGGCCGAGCCGATCGCCGAGCTCAAGGAGTGGGCCAGCGGGCGGACGGTCCCGGCGCACTGAGGCCGGCCGGCGCGGCGTGCCCCAGCGCACGCATGCTCGTTGCCTCGCCCGCCCCGCCAGCGGGCGAGCGGTGACTTGCAATCCTGCCCACTGGGTCGCAAAGTCCAGCGCAGACGGCGCCGGCGATTCGACCCCGATGGAATACAAGGACTACTACAAGACCCTCGGCGTAGATCAAGCGCGCCTTCCGCAAGCTCGCCCGAAAGTACCATCCGGACGTGAGCAAGGAGCGCGACGCCGAGGCCCGGTTCAAGGAGGTCAACGAGGCCAACGAGGTCCTGAAGGACCCCGAGAAGCGCGCGGCCTACGACGCCCTCGGCGACCAGTGGCGCGCCGGGCAGGAGTTCCGCCCGCCCCCACTTCCGCCCGGGCGAGGCGGCCGAGTTCAGCGACTTCTTCTCGAGCCTGTTCGGCGGCGGCCTCGGGCGCGGGGCCGAGGATCTCTTTCGCCGCACCGGCCAAGACCAGACCGCGCGGGTCCGCATCAGCCTGGAAGAGGCCTACCACGGGGCGACCCGCGAGCTGCGCCTGGAAACCCCGGAGATCGGCAAGGACGGTCGCGTCACCAGCCGCAGCCGAACGCTGCGGGTGCGCATCCCCGCGGGCGTGACCCAGGGCCAGCAGATCCGCCTCGCGGGTCAGGGGGCTCCGGGGATCGGCGGCGGACCGGCCGGGGATCTCTACCTGGAGGTCGACCTAGCCCCGCATCCACTCTTCGAGACCGAGGGCCGCGATGTCCTCCTGCGCCTGCCGATCGCGCCCTGGGAAGCGGCCCTCGGCGCCTCGGTCAAGGTCCCGACGCTGGCTGGGGCGGTCACACTCAAGGTCCCCGCCGGCTCCCAGACCGGACAGCGCCTGCGCTTGAAGGGCCGCGGCCTGCCGGGGAGCCCGCCCGGGGACGAGTATGTGCTGTTCGAGATCGTCGTCCCGCCCGCCGACACCGAGGCCGCGCGAGAGGAGTACCGGCGCATGGCCGCCGCCTTCGCCTTCGACCCGCGCGCCAAGCTGAGAGTCTGAGCCATGACGCCGATGATCGAAGACCTGCAGGGGGTCGTCCTCGACGAGGGCCTGAGCGTCGATCTGCGCGAGCTCGCCCGGGTCTGCGGCGCGAGCGACCAGATCCTCCGCCTCCTGGTCAGCGAGGGCGTGCTGCGGCCGGAGGGCGGGCGCCCGCAGGAGTGGCGCTTCAGCGGGGTGCAGGTGTGCCGCGCCCGCCGTGCGCTGCGCCTCCAGCGCGACCTGGAGCTCGATCTGGCCGCCACCGCGCTGGCGCTCGATCTGATCGAGGAGCTGGAGGCCCTGCGCCGGCGGGTGCGGGCGCTGGAGTACCAGCTCGGCCGGGACGGCTGACGGGAGTTGGCGATGACACCCCCTGAGCTCCTCGCCCAGTTGAGCGGGCTGCACGAGCGCACCCGCGACCTGCTGCGCTCGCTGCCTGCGGGCGAGGTCAATCGGCGCTTTGCCCCCGGGCTGGCCGCGCTCGGCTGGTACCTCGGGCGCGCTGTGTACCGCGAGACCTACTGGCTGCGCGAGGTCCTGGCGGGCGATAGCGACCTGACCGCGCGGGTGCGCCAAACCTTCACCCCCGGGGCGCTCGACCTCGACGACCAATGCGCCGCCCTGCCGCCCCCCGATCACCTCGCCAACTGGGCGCGGGAGATCCAGGACGAGCACCTGCGCCGCCTAGCCACTCCCGGTGCGCTGCCCGAGCACCCGCTGCTGGACGGGCACAGGCTCACCTGGTTCCTGCTCCAGGAGCTCGCGCGGGACTACGAGACCATGCTCGCCGTGCTCCATGCCCGCCAGCTTGGCCAGCACGACCCCCACTACCGGGTCGCGGTGCCGCTGCCCCCGCAACGGCCGGGCCCCGAGGCCGCGACCATTGTCCAGGGCCACTTCCGGGTCGGCTCCCGCAACGAGCCCTTCGCCTACGACAACGAGCTGCCCCCGCAGGCGGTGGAGCTCGCGGGCTTCCGTATCGCTCGGCGGCCAGTCAGCAACGCCGAGTATCTCGCCTTCATCGAGGCCGACGGCTACCAGACCCCCGAGCACTGGGACGAGGACGGCCGGGGCTGGCTCGCCGACCGGCGGCCCGAGGCCCCGCTGCACTGGCGGCGCGATGCCCAGGGGCAGTGGTACGCGGTCGGGCTCAACGGCCCGGCGGACCTCGCGCCCGAGGAGCCGGTCTCCGGGATCGGGCGGCACGAGGCCCAGGCCTTCGCCCGCTGGGCGGCGGGCCTCGGCGGCGCGATGGCCGGTGCCGTGCTCCAGCACGAGTACCAATGGGAGATCGCCGCCCGGGCCGGGCTCATCGAGGGCGCGGGACGCGTCTGGGAGTGGTGCTCCAACCCCTTCCACCCCTATCCCGAATTCGTGCCCTTCCCCGATGCCGAGGTCTCGCAGGCCGCCTTCGACGCCCGGCACTTCAGCCTGCGCGGGGCCTGCCTACACACCCAGCGCTGCCTGCGCCGGGCGAGCTTCCGCGCCTGGGGTCTCCCCGAGGAGCGCCATCGCTACTCCGGCCTGCGGCTGGTGCTGCCGCCGGCCTAGCCGGCGACTCTGGCGGGGAGAAAGCGCATCGAGAGGTCGACCGCCTCGACGTCCTTGGTGAGGTCGCCGACCGAGATGTCGTCCACTCCGGTCTCGGCGATCGAGCGGATGCCCTCCAGGGTGATGCCGCCGGAGGCCTCCAGCCGGGCCCGCCCCGCCGCGAGCGCGACCGCGCTGCGGAGCTGATCGCGCCCGAAGTTGTCGAGCAGGACATGGGTCGCCCCGGCGACCAGGGCCTGCTCCAGCTCGGCAAGGGACTCGACCTCGATCTCCACCGGCACCCCGTCGGCCACCGCGCGCGCCGCGTCGAGCGCCGCTGCGATCGAGCCGGCGGCGAGGATGTGGTTCTCCTTGATCAGAATGGCGTCGTAGAGTCCGTGGCGGTGGTTGTGGCAGCCGCCGCAGCGCACGGCGTACTTCTGCTCGGTGCGCAGCCCGGGCAGGGTCTTGCGCGTGTCGAGCACGCGCACCGGCAGGCCGGCGACCGCGTCCGCGTAACGGCGCGCGCGGGTCGCGGTCCCGGAGAGGGTCTGCAGGAAGTTGAGCGCGGTACGCTCGCCGGTCAGCAGGGCGCGCGTCGGCCCTTCGAGCCCGCAGAGCACCCGGCCGGGCTCAACCTGCCCGCCGTCCGAGACGTGCCAGTCGATGCGCACTCGCGGGTCGAGCTGGCGGAAGACCTCGGCGAACCAGGCGCCGCCGCAGATCACCGCGGGCTGCCGGGTCATCACTTCGACCACCGAGCACTGGTCCGCGGCCAGCAGGGCGGCCGTGCGGTCACCGCTGCCGACGTCTTCGGCGAGGGCCGCGGCGACGTGGGCGGCGATCAGCGCCGGCGATGGCAGGGGGACGGGGGGCGTGAGGGCGGGGTCGGCTGGCATGGGGCGCTCCGCGGGGGTGATCGGACATCGGCCGCTCGGCCTGGCCGCGCAGACCCTGGATTATCCAACGCGCCAGCGGTCGCAAGAAGCTCGGCGCACGCTCAGCGCTGGGCCAAGGCGCGGGCGACCGCCGTCAGGGTGCGGTCGACCAGGGGGGTCTCCTCCAGCGGGCCCAGCACCAGGGCGCTGCCCTCGGTGATCATGTCGGCCAGCTCCGCCCCCTCAAGCTCGAGGACCTGCCGTCCGCTCCGATCGACGAGAAGGAGGATCCCGGCCGGACTCTGACCCGCGAGGCGCATGCGCCTCGGGACCGAGCCCGCCCGGCGCAGCTCGATCCAGCCGCCCGCGACGAGCCCGCTGGGGAGCCGTGCCGGCGCCCCTAGCGGGGCTGGCGCCAGCTCCACCTCCGTCTCCGGCACCGCGCGCAGCCAAGGCGCCGGGGCAGCACGGAAGGCACGCTCGTCCTGGGCCCCCTGCGTCCCGCGCAGGGCGACCATGTGCAGGGCCTGGAGCTCCTTGAAGGACTGCGACAGCCGGCGTGGATCATAGGACAGCTTGGCGAGCGACTCGCGCAGGTTACGCAGCAGGCCGGGAATCGCCCGCAGCAGCTCCCGGCGATCGTCTTGGTCGACCTTCGGCTGGACGCTCCACAGCAGACGATCGAGGGTCGTCAGGGCCTCCCGCCAGTCATCGCTGCCCTCGCCACCGCGCTGGTAGGCCGCGAGCAGGACCTGCCGCCAGCCGTCCTGAATCAGCGCGGCGACCGGCCCCGGCACTCGCGCCTGCGCGCGCATCCGCGCCGTGATCGTGCGAGCGACCGCGTGCTGGGCGCTGCGGTCCTGCTCGCGGCTGGTGAGGCCACCGAGCGCCTGCGACAGGCGCGCCTCGGCCTGGCGTCGCTCCTGCTCGAGGTAGGCGACCAGCCGCGCGTCGAGGCGGCGGAGGAACGCGATGTCGCGGTCGAAGTCGTGCACGATCTCCTCGACGATCTGAGTGATCAGGCGATAGAGCTCGGCGGAGTCCTCGTCCACCTGGGGGCTCCAGCCCACCGCCGCCTCGGCGAGGTGATTGAGCAGCGACCGCGCCGGGTGGCGCGCATCATCGAAGAAGCTGGGATCGGCCAGCGCCACCTTGAGCACAGGGATCTGCAGGCGGCTGATCAGTGCCTTGAAGACGTCCGGGAGGTCGTTGGCCGCGAGGATGCCCTCAAACAGCAGGAACACCAGGTCGAGGGCGTCCTCGTCGCGGGCGTCGAGCACCCGCCCCTTCGCACCGCTGGCTAGGCGCAGCTCGCGCCGCACGCGCTCGCGCAGTGCCGCCACCGCGTGCCTCGGATCGGAGTCGGGCAAGCCGTCGCTCTGCAGGTGGGTCAGGGTAGCGAGCACGTCCCCCGTCGCGACCCTCGGCGCCTGTGCGGGACCCTGTGTCTCGGGTCGGCGCAGCAGCCGGCGCAGACCGTCGAAGCCGGGCGGCGTCCCGGGCAAGGCGCGCCCTGCTGGCGACGGCCCAAGAGGCGGCTCGCCGGGCGCCCGGCTTGGGCGGTCGGGGTGCGGGGGCCGGCGCCAGGGCCCATCATCCAGGACGTCGCCCGGGACCAGGCCGAGGCAGCGGCGATAGATGGGCCCCAGATGGTCCATGACCTGTTGGTCGAAAACCTTGTAGACCACCAGCTTGATCGCTGGATCTAGGTCCTCGACCACCTTCATCGCGCTGCGGAAGGCCTCGCAGATGGCTTGCGGGCCGAGGGGGTCGGCCTGCGGCTCGATGGGCTCACCACCGCTCAGGTTGGCCAGATACCGGCGCAGCCCGGCCAGCTCCGCGCGGTAGCGGGTCTCGGCCTTGGAGATCAGATTGGTGAGGACGAGGGACTCCTCGAGCTCCGCCTCACCCATGAGCCGGAGCCCCGAGGGCGCGGGCCTGGTGCCCGGGCCGCCGCCCGGCGCGCGCTCCAGGAGCTCGAGCAACCGACTGCTGACACGGCCGCGATGGCGGCGGAGGAGCCGGACCGCATCGAAGTAGGCGGTGTAGCTGGTGTTATTGGTGGCCTTGTCGGCGAGATCGTAGAGCGAGTCGTCAACCTTGGTGAAGAGCTCTTCGATCAACGCGGGCAATCCCTGCCGCTCCACCTCCCGGCAGGCGGCCAAGAACCCGTCACGGGCGACGCTGGACGTGGCAGCCCCGACAGAAAGCGCCTCGCGTTCCTGTTCTCTCACCGCCGCTCGACCTCGTCCGGCCGTTGCACGACCCCTCCCGCTTTCGTTAGCGTTCAATTCCCTTTACGAATGACCCTCCAGTGCTCGTCCCACGGGACCCGCCAACAAGAAGTGTACCCCCAGCCAACCAGACTCTCCCAGCGGAGATTCAATCGCCCGAGCCGCCAAAGCAAGCCGCCAGACGGCCGATGGGACGGACACGTGGCCGGGGACCCCGTCGTCGGTCGCCCTGTAAAGAAAACTGGCACCCCAGCGCCCAACGGTCAAGTGAGCGGCTCGAGGGTCGGACCGGTGCGCCAGGGCGCGCATGACGGTGGTCGGCCGGGGCCCGGCAGGGACGCACGATGAGCGGGGGACGGATGCGCGAGGCACGCTGGGTGCCCTCACCCAACCACGACCCGCGCCCGCCGGCGACGGAGGTCGATCTGCTCGTGATCCACGGCATCAGCCTGCCGCCGGGGGAGCTCGGCGGGCCCTGGATCGAGCAGCTCTTTCAGAATCGGTTGGACTGGGAGGCGCACCCCTACTTCGCGACGATCCGGGGGCTGCGGGTCTCGGCGCATCTCTTGATCCGGCGGGATGGGGAGCTGATCCAGCTCGTCGACTTCGCCGAGCGGGCCTGGCACGCCGGAGTATCCAGCTTCGCGGGGCGCGGCGCCTGCAACGACTACTCGATCGGCATCGAGCTCGAGGGGGCCGACACCATCCCTTACACGGATGCCCAGTATCGGGTCCTGGCGGAGACGGTGCGTGAGCTGATGCGGCGCTTTCCGGCGATCGGACCCGAGCGCATCGTCGGGCACAGCGACATCGCACCCGGCCGCAAGACCGATCCGGGCCCGGCCTTCGACTGGGCCCGACTGCGAGGCGCGATCGCCTGACGCGGGCTCAGCTCGCGCGCGCCAGCGCCGGCTCGAAGTCGCCGAGCGAGACCTGGGCCGCGTCGGTCCAGCGTAAGAGCTCCAAGCGACCGTCGTGGTGCTCGACCAGCGCTGTGCAGCTCTCCACCCAGTCACCGCAGTTGCAGTAGAGGATGCCCTCGATGGGACGCATCTCGGCGTGATGGATGTGCCCGCAGATCATCCCGTCGACGCCGTGGCGCCGGGCCTCCTGGGCGACCGCCTGCTCGAAGTTGCCGATGTAGTTGACGGCGTTCTTGACCTTATGCTTGAGGAAGGCGGCCAGGGACCAGTAGCTCAGACCCAGACCTCGGCGCAGCGCATTCCAGCGCCGGTTGAGCCCAAGCAGCAGGTCGTAGAGCCGGGAGCCGAGCACCGCGAGCCAACGGCCGTTCTGAACCACGCGGTCGAAGCGGTCGCCGTGGGTGACCAGGAAGCGGCGACCGTCGGCGGTCTCGTGCACCGCCTCCTCCCGTACCAGGACGTTGCCGAAGTCGATGCCGGAGTGCTCGCGGAAGGCCTCGTCGTGATTGCCTGGGACGTAGATCACCTGGGTCCCGTTGCGCGCCTTGTCGAGCAGGGCGCGGACCACGTTGTTCTGCGCCTGCGGCCAGAAGACCGCCTTCTTCATCGCCCAGAGATCGACGATGTCGCCGACCAGATAGAGCTGGCGGCACTCGGTCGACTGGAGGAAGTCGAGCAGGAACTCAGCCTGGCAGCCGCGAAAGCCGAGATGCACGTCCGAGATCCAGATGCTGCGGTAACGCAGCGGACGCAGGCGCTCGATCTGACCCATGGCGGAGATACCCCCCAAGTCGACGTTCGCGCTATGGTCGTCGCACGGCGTTTCAGCTTGATGGAGGAATCGTGAAGATGCGATTAATCGCGCTGTATTGGCTCGACTTTTCCCGCCTTCGTCGCGCCTGTTCGTGATCCCGCTGAGGCTGCACCTGCGCGAGTACGGGACGGCGGACGACGTCCGCGACCCGATCGTCCTGCTGCACGGTCTGTTTGGCGCCTCCGCCAACTGGCATGGGATCGCCCGGCGGCTGGCGCCGGGGCGCCGGATACTCGTCCCCGACCTGCGGAACCACGGGCGCTCACCGCACGACCCGCGGATGAGCTATCCGGCGATGGCCGCGGATCTCATCGCCCTGCTCGATGCGCAGGGGATCGGCGAGGCGGTGCTGGTGGGCCACAGCATGGGCGGCAAGGCCGCGATGTGGCTCGCGCTGGATCAACCCCACCGCGTCTCGGCGCTGGCGGTCGCCGACATGGCCCCGGTCGTCTACCCGCCCCGATTCGGCGGGCTCTTGGCGGCCCTGGGCGGCCTCACCCTGGATGGGCTCGCCGACCGGCGCGAGGCCGACGCGCGGCTCGCTGAGACCCTGCCGGATGCCGCGCTGCGCGCCTATCTGCTCCAGGGGCTCGCCCGCGAGGATGGTCAATGGCGTTGGCGCACCAACCTGCCCGTGCTCAAGTCGTCGATGCCCGAGATCCTCGGTTTCCCCGATCCCGCCGGCCGTCAATACCCGGGCCCGACCCTGTTTCTCTACGGCACGGCCTCGGACTACCTGACCGGCGCGCACCTCAAGCCGATCCGCCGCCTCTTCCCCCTGGCCCGGCTGCGCCCCCTTCCCGGCGCCGGGCACTGGCTTTACGCCGAGCAGCCGGAGACCTTTACGGCCGCGCTGCAGGGGCTATTGAAGGACTAAGCCGCGGCGCCCGGGCCCACTCCCGCCGGGCCGCGACGCGGGGATATACTGCGGGCTTTCTCAAGAATCGGGACTTGGAGTCGAGCTATGGCGCAGGGCGAGATCAAGAAGGTGGTGCTGGCCTATTCCGGCGGCCTCGACACCTCGGTCATCCTCAAATGGCTGCAGGAGCACTACGGCTGCGAGGTCGTGACCTTCACCGCCGACATCGGTCAGGGGGAGGAGCTGCAGCCCGCCCGTGCCAAGGCCCAGGCAGCAGGAGTCAAGGAGATCTATATCGATGATCTCCGGGAGGAGTTCGTCCGTGACTTCGTCTTCCCGATGTTCCGGGCCAACGCACTCTACGAGGGCGAGTACCTGCTCGGCACCTCGATCGCCCGCCCGCTGATCGCCAAGCGCCAGGTAGAGATCGCAGTCGCGACCGGGGCAGACGCCATCGCCCACGGCGCCACCGGCAAGGGCAACGACCAGGTCCGCTTCGAGCTCACCGCCTTCGCGCTCAAGCCCGACATCCGCGTCATCGCCCCCTGGCGCGAGTGGGACCTGCTCTCGCGCGAGAAGCTCCTGGCCTACGCCGACCAGCACGGTATCCCAGTGGAGATGAAGCGCGCCGGCAAGTCGCCTTATTCGATGGACGCCAACCTGCTGCACATCTCCTACGAGGGCAACGAGCTGGAGGACCCGTGGCTAGAGCCCGATGAGGCGATGTGGCGCTGGAGCGTCTCCCCCGAAAAGGCCCCGGACCAGCCAACCTACATCGAGCTCGGCTTCGAGCGCGGCGACGCGGTGGCGATCGACGGCACGCCCATGAGCCCGGCGGCGCTGCTCGCCGAGCTCAACCGCGTCGGCGGGGCCAACGGCATCGGGCGCACGGACATCGTCGAGAACCGCTATGTCGGCATGAAGTCCCGCGGCTGCTACGAGACCCCCGGCGGGACCATCCTGCTCAAGGCCCACCGCGCCATGGAGTCCCTCACCCTGGACCGCGAGGCGGCACATCTGAAGGACGAGCTCATGCCGCGCTACGCCAGCCTGGTCTACAACGGCTACTGGTACTCGCCTGAGCGCAAGATGATGCAGGCCGCCATCGACCAGACTCAGCAGGTCGTCAACGGGGTGGTGCGGCTCAAGCTCTACAAGGGCAACGTCCAGGTGGTCGGGCGCAGGTCGGAGAGCGACAGCCTGTTCGACGCCTCCATCGCGACCTTCGAGGAGGACGCTGGGGCCTACAACCAGGCGGATGCGACGGGCTTCATCCGGCTCAATGCGCTGCGGCTGCGGGTGGCGGGGCGCAAGCGGGGCGGATGAGCCGATTTCGGATTCCGGATTTGGGATTGCGGACTGCCGGCGGGCGGCACGGCGCGTCTTGGTCGGCTGGATCAGCCAGGCCGTAACGCTCTCATTTGCGTTTATGTGCGGCTAGATCCGAGCAGTCTTGATGTCCACCCGTATCGTGCTGGTCCGCCATGGTGAGACCGACTGGAACGCCCACGGGCGCATCCAGGGGCACCTGCCGGTGCCGCTCAATGCCCGCGGTCGGGCGCAGGCACGGGCGGCCGCGGCTCGCCTCGCGGGCCTGCCATTCAAGGCCATCTACACCAGCGACCTGCTGCGCGCCATCGAGACCGCCGAGGCCATCGCGCGCCACTCGGGACACCGGCTGCGCCATGACCACCGCCTGCGCGAGTGGGACCTCGGCATCCTCGCCGGACTGCTGCGCGCCGAGGCCGAGCATCGCCATCCGGAGGCCTACGCCATCATGCGCCGGCGCTGGGTCGATCGGCCGATCCCGGGCGGGGAGTGCATCCGCCGGCGGGCGCGGCGGGCCGCGGAGGCGCTCGAGGAGATCGCGCGCGTCCACCCGGGAGAGACTATCGTGGTGGTGACCCACGGCGGCGTGCTGGGGGACGTCTACCGCCGGGCGCGGGGGGCAGACCTCGACGCTCAGATCCCCGTCGACCTACACAACGCCGGGATCAACGTCGTGCGCGTCGCCGGATCGACCTGGTCGCTGGAATCCTGGGGAGAGGTGGGCCACCTCGCGGACGTGGGCACACTCCCCAACTGGGAGGGTCAGATCCGGGGCCGGCTCAATGGGGCAGCTCGGAGGGCGCCTCACCGCGCGCCTTGAGCTCGTCGAAGGGGTCGGGCCCGTTTCGCTTGTAGCCCGCGGCGCCGAGTCGCTCCAGGTAGTCCAGCCAGAAGGGCTGCCAGGCGCGGCCGAGCTTGTAGAGGTACTGCCAGTCGAAGAGACCGGAGCGGTGACCGTCGTCGAAGAAGATCTTCACGGCGTAGTTGCCGATCTGCTGGAGATCGCTGATGCCGACCTGCTCCTTGCCGATCTGGAGCTTGGCCTCGCTCGGGGTGTGACCCCGCACCTCGGCCGAGGGTGAGTAGACCCTCAGGTACTCGCACGGCAACCGGAAGCGCGCCCCGTCGTCGTAGGCGATCTCGAGTACGCGCGACTTCTGGTGCAGCTTGATCTCGGTGGGTAGGGGGCGGTGCTCCATGGCGAGGGCTTCGGCGATCTCGACGTGCCCGGGACATGCGGCCACCCCGCCGCGATCTAAACCCTTGGCGTCTTACGCCTTGCGGTGGCGCAGGAAGTAGCGCATGAGCGCCGTGGTCGAGCCGTCGTGGGGTTCGCTCACCTCGCCCGCGGCGATCTCCCCGAGGAGGACCCCGGCGAGCTGCTTGCCGAGCTCGACACCCCACTGGTCGAAGGAGTTGACCCCCCAGATCACACCCTGGGTGAAGATCCGGTGCTCATAGAGGGCAATTAGGGCGCCCAGGGTGCGCGGAGTGAGCCGGTCGACCAAGATCGTGTTGGTCGGGCGATTGCCGGGGAAGGTCCGATGCGGCACCAGTTCCTCGACGTCCTCCGGCGGCATCCCCGCGGCCAGCATCTCGGCGCGCGCCTCCTCGGCGGTGCGGCCCATCATCAGGGCCTCGGTCTGGGCGAGGCAGTTGGCGATCAGCTTGGCGTGATGGTCGCCCAGGCGGTGGTGGCTGTTGACCGGGGCGATGAAGTCCGCCGGGATGAGCTGGGTCCCCTGGTGGATCAACTGGTAGAAGGCGTGCTGGCCGTCGGTCCCGGGCTCACCCCAGACCACCGGCCCGGTCGCGTAGTCGACCGCCACGCCCTCGCGCGTCACCCGCTTGCCGTTGCTCTCCATGTCGCCCTGCTGGAGATAGGCGGGGAAATAGCGTAGGGACTGGTCGTAAGGCAGGACGGCATGGGTGCGCGCCCCGGCGAAGTTGACGTACCAGACCCCGATGAGCGCGAGGATCACCGGCAGGTTCTCCGAGAGCTCAGCGTTCTCGAAGTGCTCGTCCATCTCGTGCGCGCCCGCCAGGAGCTGGCGGAAGCGGTCCATCCCGACGGCGAGCGCGATCGGCAGCCCGATGGCTGACCAGAGCGAGTAGCGCCCCCCGACCCAGTCCCAAAAGCCGAACATGTGGTTGGTGTCGATGCCGAACTCGGCGACCTTCTCGGCGTTGGTCGAGACCGCGACGAAGTGGTCGCGCACCGCCGCCTCGTTGCCCAGCGCCCGCACCAGCCAGGCGCGGGCGCTCCGGGCGTTGGTCATGGTCTCCAGGGTGGTGAAGGTCTTCGAGGCGACGATGAAGAGCGTCGTCTCGGGGTCGAGGTGGCGCAGGGTCTCGGCGAGGTGCGCGCCATCGACATTGGAGACGAAGTGCACCCGCAGGTCGTCGGACTGGTAGGGTCGCAGCGCCTCGCACACCATCAGCGGGCCGAGGTTGGAGCCGCCGATGCCGATGTTGACCACGTCGCGGATGGCCTTGCCGGTGTAGCCGTGCCACTCCCCACCGCGCACCACCGTGCCGAATGCCTCCATCCGCGCCAATACCGCCTCGACCGCCGGCATCACGTTCTCGCCGTCGACGTAGATCGGGCGGCTCGCGGTATTGCGCAGCGCGACGTGCAAGACGGCTCGCTGCTCGGTGCTGTTGATGTGGGCACCGGCGTACATCCGCCGGATCCAGCCCGGCAGATCCACCGCGCGGGCGAGATCGACGAGGAGGCTCAGGGTCTCGCGCGTGATGAGGTTCTTCGAGTAGTCGACGAAGAGACCGGCGGCACGCAGCGACATCTCCTCCGCCCGTCCGGGCTCCTGCGCGAAGAGCTCCCGCATGTGGACCTGGGACATGCGCCCCCAGTGCTCCTGGAGGGCCCGCCACTGCGGGGTCTGACTCACGAGCGACATCATGCGTTCTCCTCGGTCGGTCAATCCTGCTCAGTGTAATGTTTTTCGCCGGGTCCCGCGCCTCGGACTCAGCCGTCAAGGCCGTTGCGCCAGTCCTGGTCGTCGCGGTCGAACAGACGATTGGCCTCGCCGGGACCCCAAGTCCCCGCGGAGTAGGTCTGGATGAAGTCGCGTTCGGTGGCCCAGAGCTTGAGCACGGGGTCGACCACGCGCCAGGCCCAGTTGACCTCGTCATAGCGCAGGAAGAGCGAGTGATCGCCCTCGATCACGTCGAGGATCAGGGCCTCGTAGGCGTCGATCTGGGACGACCCCAGGGTGCAGGTGCTGGCGTCGAGCCGCTCGGTCTGGGTGCGCATCTGCAGCCCCGGCTGCTTGACCTGGATCTCGACCCGCATGCACTCGTTGGGCTGGATATTGAGCAGCAGCCAGTTGGGCTCAAGCTGCTCGATGGCGGTATGGCGGAAGAGCTGCTGGGGCGGGTGCTTGAAGCGGATCGCGATCAGCGAGTTGGTCGCCGCCAGGCGCTTGCCGGTGCGGAGATAAAAGGGGACATTGCGCCAGCGCCAGTTGTCGATGTAGAGCTTGAGCGCGGCATAGGTCTCCGTCGCGCTGTTGTGACCCACCCCCGGCTCCTCCAGGTACCCCGGCACCTTGGCGCCCTTCAGCTCACCCGCACGGTATTGGGCGCGGAAGGCATGGGCGTGCACCGCCTGCCGGGGGATCGGGCGGATCGAGCGCAGCACCTTCACCTTTTCGTCGCGCAGGGCCTCGGCATCGAGGCTCGGCGGCGGCTCCATGGCGACCAGGGTGAGCATCTGCAGCAGGTGGCTCTGGATCATGTCGCGCATCGCGCCCACGCCGTCGTAGAAGCCCGCCCGCTCCTCGATCCCGCGCGCCTCGCCGTGCGAGATCTGCACGTGGTCGATGTAGTTGCGGTTCCAGAGGGGCTCCAGCATCAGGTTGGCGAAGCGGAAGACCAGGACATTCTGGACCGTGCTCTTCCCCAGGTAGTGATCGATGCGGTAGATCTGGTCCTCCCCAAAACGCCGGTGGAGGCGCTCGTCGAGGATCTGGGCGCTCTCCAGGTCGAAGCCGAAGGGCTTCTCGACCACCAGGCGTGACCAGCCATCGGACTGATCGTTGAGTCCCTCGGCGGCCAGGAGCTCGGCCACCTCCCCATAGTGCGAGGGAGCGACGGCGAGGTAGAAGACGCGATTGACCGGCATGCCGCCGTCCCCGCGCAGGCGCTCACGCAGGCGGACGAAGGCCTCGGGCTCCGTCAGATCCCCGCTGACGAACTGCAACCGCGCGGCGAGACGCCGCAGCACCTCGGGGTCGAGCCCGCCGCGGGCGCGCTCCGCCAAGGCCCGCTCGACCTCGGCCTGCCAGTCGCCATCCGACCAGTTGCGGCGCCCAAAGCCGAGGATTCTGGTCGGTCCGGCGAGCTGACCCGCCGCCTCCAGGTGGTAGAGGGCCGGCAGGAGCTTGTTCCGGGCGAGATTCCCGGTCGAGCCGAAAATCACGAGTGCGCACGGTTCGTTCATCTCTCCCCCTCGTCGAAGACCGATGCCAGCGAGGCCACTACCGCCGCTCGGGCGCCGCGCTCCCAGCGGGCCGGCCCAGGCTGACCAATCACCCCGAAACTGTGCTAGTTTGTGCGCCGCTCGCCGCGACCCGCGCGGCGGCTTGAAGTCCCGTTCGCCGCAGCCGACCAGCCATGGAGCAGCCCGTCCAACCCCGCCAGCGCCCGGCGCAGGGGCGTCCCATCCTGCTCGCGAGCAGTGAGGCCCATCCCCTGATCAAAACCGGCGGTCTCGCCGATGTCGCGGGCAGCCTGCCGGCCGCGTTGCGCGAGCTCGGCGAGGACGCGCGCCTCATTATCCCCGCCTACCCTGGGGCGGTAAAACGCCTGCGCGAGCCCCACAGCCTATGCGAGCTGCGCATCCCCGGCAGCCGCGGGCCGGTGCGGATCTTGGGCGGCCGGCTACCCGACAGCGAGGTGCCGACCTACCTGGTCGAGGCGCCCGAGCACTTCTGCCGCGAGGGCAATCCTTACACCGACATGAGCGGTCGCGACTGGGGCGACAACGCCGAGCGCTTCTTGCTCTTCTGCCGCGTCGTGGCTCGCATCGGCCAGGGGCTGCCAGCGCTGGACTGGCGTCCCGAGGTGGTCCACTGCAACGACTGGCAGACCGGTCTGGTCCCGGCACTGCTGCGTGAGCAACCGGGGCAGCGGCCGGCGGTGGTGTTCACCATCCACAACCTCGCCTACCAGGGCCTGTTCGACCGCGCCACCTTCGATCGCCTGCGCCTGCCGACCGAGCTTTGGTCGCTGCACGGGCTGGAGTTCCATCACCTGCTGTCGTTCATCAAGGGTGGCATCTTGTTCTCCGACCGAGTGAACACGGTCAGCCCAACCTACGCCGAGGAGGTGAAGACGCCGCGTTTTGGCTGCGGGCTCGACGGCCTGCTACGCGACCTCGGCGGGCGCTTCCAGGGGATCCTCAACGGCATCGACTACCGCACCTGGGACCCGGCGAGCGACCCTCACATCGCCCAGCACTACGACGCCGAGGGCCTTCACCTCAAGGTCGAGAACAAGCTCGCGCTCCAGCGCGAGGCGGGCCTGCCCCGCAACGAGCGGGCGCTGGTCTTCGGCTACATCGGCCGCCTGGTGGAGCAGAAGGGGGTCGACCTGATCCTCGGCATCCTCCCCCGGCTGCTGGTGCATCCGGACACCCAGCTCGTACTCCAGGGGGCCGGCAATCCGGCGATCGAGGAGGCGGTGCTCGCGGCCGCCGAGCGCCACCCGGACAAGGTCGCGACCTTCATCGGCTACGACGAGGGGCGCGCCCACCGTATCGAGGCCGGCGCCGACACCTTCCTGATGCCCTCGCGCTTCGAGCCCTGCGGGCTCAACCAGCTCTACAGCCTGCGCTACGGCACCGTGCCCATCGTCCACCACACCGGCGGCCTGGCCGACACCGTCCGGCACGCCCACCCCGAGCGCATCGAGGACGGCACCGCCACCGGCTTCACCTTCGAGCCGGCCAACGCCGACGCACTCTGGCACACGGTGCGCGAGGCGCTCCTGCTCTACCGTGAGCGGCCCGACCTCTGGCAGCGACTCGCGATCAACGGGATGCGCGGCGACTTCAGTTGGGAGTCGAGCGCACGCCACTACCAACAGCTCTACGCCGCGGCCGTGAGCGAGCGCGAGGCCGCCCTGCCGGCGGCCTGAGGGACTGGCTCAAGCCACCTGGGCGGGGATGGCGTGGCCGGTGCGCAGCACGCGATTGTGCTCGTTGAGATAGACCAGGCTCGGGTGGAACGCCTGCGCCTCGGACTCGTCCATCTGCGCGTAGGCGCAGATGATCACCCGATCGCCGGGCTCGGCCTTGTGCGCCGCCGCCCCGTTGACCGAGATCACCCGCGAGCCAGCGGCCGCGCGGATGGCGTAGGTGGTGAAGCGCTCGCCATTGGCGATGTTGTAGATGTGGATCTGCTCGTACTCGCGGATCCCGGCCAGCACCATCAGCTCCTCGTCGATGGCGCAGGAGCCCTCATAGTCGAGCTCGGCGTGGGTAACGCAAGCCCGGTGCAGCTTGCACTTGAGCAGGGTGAGTTGCATCGTCAGACACCTCGGGCGGAGCTGGCCCCACCGTTGACAAGTTTGCTAAGCGGATTGTTTCAGAAGGCGCGGCGCCGTGCAGAAAAAATGCTGCGGCGCAATAAACCGCTCTGGGCGGCGCTCTCGATTGACTCGGGCGGTTCGGATATGGGCCGCCCTGCGCGATGGGGCAAGGGTACCCGCTCGCTCGGGCGGGCTCAATCGTCGAGGCGCACCCGGCAGTTGTCGATGAGCCGCGCCCGACCGAGCCGGGCGGCGGCGAGCACCACCAGGTCAAGGTCTTCCGCGCCCGGCGGGCCGAGATCGCAAGCCCGGCGCACGCTCAAGTACTCCGGCTCGAGCCCGCCAGCGGCAAGCTCCGCATACCCCTGCGCCTCGACCTCGACGACCGCCGCCCCGCCGCTCAGGCGCTCGGCCGCCCGGAGCAGGGCGCGATAGAGCCCGGGGGCAAGCGCCCGCTCTGCCGGCTGGAGGTAGACGTTGCGCGAGCTCATCGCAAGCCCGTCCGCCTCGCGCACCGTCGGCAGGCCGTGGATCGCGACCGGCAGGCACAGATCCTCGACCATCCGGCGGATGACGAGGAGCTGCTGGAAGTCCTTCTCGCCGAACAGGGCGAGGTCGGGCTGGACCAGATTGAGGAGCTTGCAGACCACCGTCGCGACACCGACGAAGTGCCCCGGGCGGCTCGCCCCGCAGAGGATGTCCGACAGCCCGGGCACCTCGACGCGGGTGTGGTCCGCTTGGCCGCGCGGGTACATGCCGTCGACCGTCGGCACGAAGAGTAGGTCGGCGCCCAGCGCCGCGAGCTGTTCGGCATCGCGCTCCAGGGTGCGGGGATAGGCCGCGAAGTCCTCGCTCGGCCCGAACTGCAGCGGGTTGACGAAGATGCTCACCACCACACGCCCGGCCAGCTCGCGCGCCGACCGCACTAGGGCCAGGTGGCCGGCGTGCAGGTTGCCCATGGTGGGGACCAGGGCCGTCCGCAAACCCTGGGCGCGCCAGCCCGACACTTGCCGCCTGAGGTCGGGGATGTCGGCAACCCGGATCATGGCCTCATCAGTAGCTGGTCTGGTCGGGACCGGGAAAGGCCCCGGAGCGGACCTCCTCCACATAGGCCCGCACCGCGGCCTCGAGCCCCGGTCGGCCGGCGAGGAAGTCCTTGCTGAAGCCCGGCGGCCGGGGGTTGAGCCCGAGCATGTCGTGCAGCACCAGGACCTGGCCGTCGCAGCCGTTGCCGGCCCCGATGCCGATCACCGGGATCGAGAGCGACTGGCTGATCTGCCGAGCCAGCTCGGCCGGCACGCACTCCAGCACCAAGAGCACCGCCCCCGCCTCCTGGAGCGCGAGGGCGTCGCGGCGGATGGTCTCGGCCGAGGCGGGATCGCGCCCCTGGTAGCGGTAGCCGCCTAGGCGGTTCACCGACTGCGGCAGCAGGCCGAGGTGGGCGCAGACCGCGACCCCCTGAGCGGCCAGCAGGCGCGCCGTCTCGACCACCGGCGCCCCGCCTTCGAGCTTGACGACCTGGGCCCCGCCCTCCTGCATCAGCCGCGCGGCCGCGTCCAACGCGCGCTCGGGCGTGGCGTACGAGAGGAAGGGCAGGTCGGCGACGATCAGCGCCCGTTGTCGTGCCCGGGCAACGCAGGCGCAGTGATAGGCCATCTGCTTCAGGGTGACCGGCAGGGTCGTCGCATGACCTTGGAGGACCATTCCAAGGGAGTCGCCGACCAGCAGCACATCGACCCCGGCGGCCTCGAGCAGACGGGCGAAGCTCGCGTCGTAGCAGGTGAGACAGGCGATGCGCTCGCCCCGGGCCTTCATGGCCGCGAGGGTGGCGACGCTGAGGCGACGCTGATGGGGGCGGCGGGCATGGGCTCAGAGAACGGGGGTCTCGGGGGGTCGCGCGGATTCTGCCAGCGGCCGGGCGACCTCACAATCGGCGCCCCCGGTCGGCAACGGCGCCACCCCCGCGCGCGGGCAGCGCGCCAGCAGCTCGCCGAGCCGGCCGCGGCCGGGGACCACCAGCGCCTCGGGGGCGATGTCGGCCAGCGGCACC
>JALOTB010000016.1 GCA_025458165.1 Chromatiaceae bacterium
GATCTTCCTCACGCGCACCGCAATCAGTCCCTTCTATCTGATCTACATCTGGATCTTCATCTCCTACGGCACCCGCTACGGGCGCACCCACCTGATCGTTGCGTCGGTGGTCAGCGTGGTCGCCTACAGCCTGGTGCTGGTCGCCCTCGATCACTGGCGACAGCACACCTTCGAGGCAGTCTTCTTCCTGCTGCTGCTGATCGTGCTCCCGCTTTACCAGCACTCGCTGCTGAGCAAGGTGCGCGCCGCGCGCCGCGAGGCGGAGATCGCCAGCAAGGCCAAAGGCGACTTCCTGGCGGTGATGACGCACGAGCTGCGTACCCCGCTGACCGGGGTGATCGGCATGGCTCATCTGCTGCAAACGACCCCACTGACTGCCGAGCAGCGCGAGTATGCGAGCGCGATCGCGAGCTCCGCCGAGGTCCTCCAGGCGCTGATCGGCGACGTGCTCGACCTGTCCAAGATCGACGCCCGCAAGCTCAACCTCGAATCCATCCCCTTCGACCTGCGCGCCACGGCACAGGGCGTCAGCTCGGTACTGGAGAGCCAGGTGCTGGACAAGGGGCTGGAGCTGATCCTGGCGATCGACCCTCGGGTTCCGGCGCGGGTGATCGGAGACGAGCTGCGGGTCCGGCAGATCCTGTTCAACCTCGTCGGCAACGCGATCAAGTTCACCGAGCGCGGTGAGGTGGTGGTCCGCGCCTCCCTGCGGCCGGCCGAGGACGAGGTGCTGCGCCCGCACATCCTGCTCGAGGTGGAGGACACCGGTATCGGCATCGCACCCGCGATGTGCGAGCGCATCTTCGAGGGCTTCTGCCAGGCCGACGACTCCACCACCCGCCGCTACGGGGGGACGGGGCTCGGCACCACCATCGCCCGGGAGCTCAGCCTGCTCATGGGTGGGCAGATCGGGGTCGAGAGCGAGCTGGGGAAGGGCAGCCGTTTCTGGGTGCGCCTGCCGCTGCTCGGCCAGGAGACCGCGACCCTCCCCGCGCATGCCGGCCAGCGGCTCGCGGGTCTGTGCGCCCTGGTCTACGAGGGCAACGCCACCAGTCGCAGGCAGATCGAGACCGTCTGCCGCGGCGAGGGCATGGCCTGCAAGGCGGTCGAGGACATCGAAGGCCTCGGGCGGACGACCACCTGGGGGGCGGAGGCCAACATCCTGATCATCGCCGACTCACCCGAGCGCGAGGACCTCCCGGGGCTGCTCGCCAGCTTCCGCGAGGTCCTGGGCAAGGGGGTACCGCATCTCTACCTGACCTACGCCGTGCGGCGCAGCGCCAGCGCCGGGATCTGCGGCCATTGCGTCAACAAGCCCTTCCTCCCGGAGGAGCTGATCGACGGGGTGGTCGCCGCTCTGGGTCGAACCGATCACAGCGGCCAGACGCCGGCACCCCCGGCGGCGTCGCATGTCGTCCAGCAACGGCCAACGACCCGAGTGCTGGTCGCGGAGGACAATGAGATCGCGGCCAAGGTGATCACGGCGCTGCTGAGCCGCGAGGGGCTTTCGGTGACCCGCGTGCAGGATGGGGAGGCGGCACTGCGGGAGGCGGCAAGCGGCGGCTTCGCGCTGGCCCTGATCGATCTGCGGATGCCCGTGCTCGACGGCATCGCCTTCGCGCGGGCGCAGCGGGCGGCCGAGGACGGCGCCGCGCACCTGCCGATCATCGCCCTCACGGCCAACGCCGGCGAGGCGGTGCGCGAGGAATGCCTTCAGGCGGGCATGGACGAGTTCCTAGGCAAGCCGGTGCGCCCGGCGGAGCTCGCGGCCGTGGTCCAGCGCTTTCTCGGGCACCCCCGGCCCGCGCTCCCGGACTGAGCGCCGCGCGAGGCCGCTCGGCTCAGCCGGTCGGCTGGGCGCCCGCGGCGACCGAGCGCCGTACCGCCTGGCGCTGGCGCACGCGCTTGTCGATGACGTTCTTGAGCGCGATCAGCAGTCCCAAGGCGATGAAGGCGCCAGGGGGCAGGATCGCGAGCAGCGCCCCCTGGAAATCCGGCCCGAGGCTGAATGACAGCCCGCGCGCTGCCTCACCGAGCAACAGGTGCGCCTGGTAAAACAGGGTCCCCTGCCCGACAAGCTCGCGCAGCCCACCGAGGAGCATGAGGACCAGCGCGAAGCCGACCCCCATCGCCAATCCATCGATCACGGCGCGGTCGGGCGCGTTCTTGGAGGCGAAGGCCTCGGCCCGCCCGATGATGATGCAGTTGGTGGTGATCAGCGGCAGGAAGATGCCGAGAACCAGGTAGAGGTCGTAGAAGAAGGCCTGCATGCTGAGCTCGACGACGGTGACGAAGGACGCGATCACCAGAACGAACACCGGCAGCCGGACCTCCGGGCGCACCAGATTGCGGATCAGGGAAATGGTGAGGTTGGAGAGCACCAGCACCGAGGTCGTCGCCAGCCCCATGCCGAGCCCGTTGGTCGCCGAGGTGGTCGTCGCCAGGAGCGGGCAGAGCCCAAGCAGCGCCACCAGCGCCTGGTTGTTGCCCCAGAGCCCGTCGCTCACCAGCGCCCCAATCGGCTTATCGGCCATGCTCTAGTCCCCCGTTTACTCGCTGGGTCCGGTCGCGACCACGGGTGCCGCAAACAGGGCCGCCCTCTGTTCGGCGACAAGCTCCAAGGCACCCCGGACGGCCCGGACGACGGCGCGCGGGGTGATGGTCGCGCCGGTGAATTGATCGAACTCCCCGCCGTCGCGGCGCACCTCCCAGTCCTCCGCCGGTGGGTTGCCGAGCGAGCGCCCGGAGAAGCCGAGGATCCAGTCGGATCTCGCCACCTCGATGCGATCGCCAAGGCCCGGGGTCTCGCGGTGGGAGAGCACACGCACCCCGCCGAGGGACCCGTCGGCGAGCACCGAGACGAGGAGCCGGATCGGCCCCGAATAGCCGTTCCCCACCACCGGGTCGAGGACCACGGCGACCACGTCACCGTCCCTGCGCGCCCGGTAGACCTGCGTGACCTGGGCGCCGAGCCGGACTGGGTCGCTGATCTCGAGGCGGTCCTCGATGGGATCGTTGTCCAATTCCCCCGGGGGGAGGATCGCTCGCACCTCGCGCAGTACAGCGGCGCGCTCGTTGGCGGCGATCATGGGGGCCGTCATCCCATAGGTAACGGCGACCAGGCCGACCCCGAACACCGCGAAGGCGCCTAGGATCCCGGCCGCGACCAGCATCGGGGACAGCTTCATCCGGCACCTCGCCCGTGACCGAAGACGCGCGGCTGGGTGTAATAGTCGATGGTCGGGGCGGCCATGTTCATCAGCAGCACGGCGAAGGCCACGGCGTCCGGGTAGCCGCCCCAGGTGCGGATCACGAAGACCAGCACCCCAATGGACGCACCGAAGATGAGCTGCCCCTTCTTGGTCGTGCACGCGCTGACCGGGTCGGTCGCGATGAAGAAGGCGCCAAGGATCGCCCCCCCACTGAACAGGTGGAACCCCGGGAAGGGGTAGGCCTGGGGATCGAGCATCCAAAAGAGGCCGGCGCTGACCGTCAGTCCTAGGATCATCGACACCGGGATGTGCCAGGTGATCACCCGCCGCCAGAGGAGAAAAAGCCCCCCGATCAGGAACCAGTTGCCCACCCACTCCCAGCCGCGGCCACCGAAGTCACCCCAGAGCGGGCTCTGGCGGATCTCCTCGATCATCTGCCCCTGAGAGAGCTGGGTACGCATCTCATCGAGCGGCGTGGCCGCACTCACCGCGTCCCAGCTCAACCCAGGGGGCGGCGACCCGGTGAGGATCATATGAAGTGAGTCGGCGAACGAGACCGAGTGCACGGCCAGCATCGAGGGGGCGAGCCAGGTCGTCATCGCGACCGGGTAGGACACCAGGAGGAAGACGTAGCCGGCCATGGCCGGGTTGAACGGGTTGTACCCGAGCCCGCCGAAGAGCTGCTTGGCAATGACGATGGCAAAGACCACGCCCAAGAGCGTGAGCCACCAGGGCAGGGTCGGGGGCAGGGCGATCGCCATGAGCAGCGCCGTCACCACGGCGCTGAGGTCGCGGATCGCCGGCAGCGCAGGGCGGCCGCGGAGCTTCAGTATGGCGGCCTCGGCGGCGACCGCGAACACGGTCGCCAGCACCATGTTGATCGCCACCCCCCAGCCGAACAGCCAGATCATGGCCGCGGTGCCCGGGATCAGGGCGAGGATCACCTGCAGCATGACCCGGTCGACCCGGTTCGGGCGCGCGCTGTGGGGCGAGGAGATGATCAGGCTGGCCATGCCGCTAGGACTCCTCTCGCTGGTTCTCGGCGGGCGGCTCCGCGGCGGCGCGGCGCCGGGCCTCGGCGGCCTCGACCTGCTTCTGCTGGGCGGGGGTCAGGTCTTGCGTGTTGCGCGGGGCGACCCCCTGCTCGGCCATTGCCGCCTTCTTGGCGGCGGCCCGCTGCTTGGCGGCCTCGATGGCGGCCTTGCGCGGGTCTTCACCGCCGTCGGTCGGCGCGTCGCCGGTCTTGGCCTTGGCGGCCGGCGCCTGATCGAGGGACTCCTTCTTCTGCCGCAGCTTCGCCTGGCGCTCGCGCTCCTGGCGCTCGAGCCGCGCCTCGCGCGCCTCGTGGCGGGCGCGGGCGTGCTCGGCCTTGCGCTTGTCCTGTTCGCGCGCCCAGCTCTCGGTCTTGGCGAAACGGTAGTACTGCACCAGCGGGATGTGGGAGGGGCAGACGTGCGCGCAGCAGCCGCACTCGATGCAGTCGAAGAGGTTGTAGTCCTGGAGCTTGTTGAGCTCCTTAGCACGGGCGTACCAGTAGAGCTGCTGCGGCAGCAGGCTCGCCGGGCAGGCCGCGGCACAGTTGCCGCAGCGGATGCAGGGTAGCGCGGGGCCGGGATCGGGCGACTCGCCGGGGGTGAGCGCGAGCAGACAGTTCGCCGCCTTGGTGATCGGCACCTCCCGACTGTGCAGGGTGAAGCCCATCATCGGGCCGCCAAGCACCAGCTTGCGGATGTCGCGCCCCAGCCCGCCGACGTGCGCGATCAGGTCGGCCGCACTGGTGCCGATGCGCACCTCCAGGTTTTTGGGACGGGCGAAGCCGCGCCCGGTGAGGGTCACGTAGCGGGAGATCAGCGGCTTGCCGGCGAGGACCGCATCGGCGACCGCTGCGGTGGTCCCAACGTTTTGGCACAGGATGCCGATCTGCGCGGGGATGCCGTGGGTGGGCACCTCGCGGCCGGTGAGGACCTTGATGAGCTGCTTCTCCCCGCCGCTCGGATAGAGGGTGGGGATAGCGACGACGGCCGTGGACCCCTGCATGTCGCTCGCGGCTAGGGCGCGGCGCATGGCCGCGAGCGCCTCGGGCTTATTGTCCTCGATCCCGATCAGGCACTCCTCGACCCCGAGCAGGTGGCGGATGATACGGATGCCCGCGACCACGCGCTCGGCCTGGGTGCGCATCAGGAGGTCGTCGCAGGTGATGTACGGCTCGCACTCCACCCCGTTGATGACCAGGGTACGGATCACCTGGTCGGCGCTCGGATTGAGCTTCACTGCGGTGGGAAAGGCCGCCCCGCCCATACCGACGATGCCGGCCCAGCGCACGCGCTCGCGCAGCGTCGCGGCGTCGAGCTCGGCATAGTTGGCGAGCGGCTCGGGCAGCTCCGCCCACTCGTCGAGGCCGTCGGTCTCGACGACGATGCAGGGTCCGGACAGACCCGAGGGGTGCGGCACCGGGCGCTTCTCGATCGCCACCACGGTGCCGGAGCTCGAGGCATGCACCGGCGCGCTCACGTAACCCTGGGGCTCACCGATCTTCTGGCCGGTCAGGACCCGATCCCCGACCCGCACGATCGGCTTGGCCGGGACGCCGATGTGCTGCTGCAGGGGGATCGTCAGCAGCCGGGGCAGCGGGGCCGGGGTCACCGGGGTGGTGTTGGAGAGGACCTTTTCGTCGGGCAGATGCACGCCGCCGTGGAAGCGCCACAGGCGGCGCTGAGCGGTACCAGGTTGAAACTGCTGCACGTGCGGTCTTCCTGTGGGCGTCAGGCAGCGGCGCGGACGGGCTCGACGCTCGCCGCCGCGGGATAGGGCCAACGCCAGTTCGTCAGCTCTTGGGGGATCGGCAACATGTGGATGCACTCGACGGGACAGGGCGGCAGGCACAGCTCGCAGCCCGTGCACTCCGAGGCGATGATGCCGTGGAGCTGCTTGGCCGCACCGAGGATGGCGTCTACCGGGCAGGCCTGCAGGCACAGGGTGCAGCCAATGCACTCCTTGTCGTCGATCACCGCAACGGCCTTGGGCTTGACCGCGGCCTCGTCGAGTGCGACCGGGTCCTTGCCGAGCAGATCGGCAAGCGCGAGCACCGTCGCCTCCCCGCCCGGTACGCATTGATTGATCTCTGCCTCGCCCTTGGCGAGCGCCTCCGCATAGGGTCGGCAGCCCGGGTAGCCGCACTGCCCGCACTGGGTCTGGGGCAGCAGTCCGTCAATCTGGTCGGCGACGGGGTCGCCCTCGACGCGAAAGCGGATCGCCGTATAGCCGAGCAGCAGCCCGAATACGGCCGCCAGCACGGCGATGGCGGCGACCGCGGTCAAGATGTCCATCAATCGATCCTCTCTCGCCTGGCTGGCAACGCGCGACGGACCCGGGGCGCGGCCATCAGGAGGCCACCAGGCCGGCGAAGCCCATGAACGCCAGCGACATCAGCCCCGCCGTGACCAGCGCGATCGCCGCACCCTGAAAGGGCTCCGGGACGTCCGCCACGGCGACCCGCTCGCGGATGGCGGCAAAGAGCGCCAGGACCAGCGAGAATCCAACCGCCGCGCCGAAGCCAAACAGGGCCGACTCGAGGAAGGTCCGCTGCTCTTGAAGGTTGAGGAGCGCCACGCCGAGCACCGCGCAGTTGGTGGTGATGAGCGGCAGGAAGATGCCGAGCACCTGGTAGAGCACCGGGCTGGTCTTGTGCATCACCGTCTCGGTGAAGTTGACCACGACCGCGATCACCAGGATGAAGGCGATGATACGCAGGTACTCGATGCCGAGCGGGACGAGGAGATACTCGTTGACCAACCAGGCGCAGATCGCCGAGAGGGTGAGCACGAAGGTGGTCGCCAACCCCATACCGGCGGCGGTCTCCAGCTTCTTCGACACCCCCATGAAGGGACAGAGCCCGAGGAACTTGGCCAGCACGAAGTTATTGACCAGCACCGTGCCGACCAGGATGAGTGCGTACTCTGTCATCGGGCGCTCGACTGCGTTGGCGATGGCGCATCCCGCCGAGACGGGACGCAAACCGCGTGAAGCATACGATCTCCGGCTTGCGGCAGACAACGCGCGGCGGGCGCATGAATGGGCATCTCGGCCGCCCCGATCGCCAGGGTGCCGGCTCGCAGCATTCTAACCCCCGGCGCCGCGAGCCGGGTTGATGCGCGTCAGCCGGCGCACCCTCAGCGCACCCGCATGCCGGGCTCGGCCCCGGCATCCACGCCGAGCAGATAGATCTCCGAGCCACCCGGGCCGGCGGCGAGCACCATGCCCTCGGAGATCCCGAAGCGCATCTTGCGCGGGGCGAGGTTGGCGACCATCACGGTCGAGCGGCCGACCAGGTCCTCGGCGCGGTAGGCGGTGCGGATGCCGGCGAAGACCGTGCGCGTCTCGCCGCCGAGGTCGAGGGTGAGGCGCAACAGCTTGTCGGCGCCATCGACCGCCTCGGCGGCCGCGATGCGGGCAACGCGCAGGTCCACGCGGGCAAAATCGGCTAGCTCGATCGTCTCGCCGATCGGCTCGCGCACCAGATGACCCTCAGTACGCGTCTCGTGGGGCTTGGTCTTGCGCGCGTCCTGGCTGGCCAGGTCCTCGCGCGAGGCCTCCAGAACGGCGGCGATCTGGGCCGGCTCGACCCGGGTCATGAGCGGCTTGAAGGGCGCGATCTCATGATCGACCAGAGGCTCTGGCAGGACATCCCAGGTCAGCGGCGGGATACGCAGAAAGGCCTCGGCCGCCTCGGCGGTCCCGGGCAGGATGGGGCGTAGGAAGCCGATCAGGAGCCGGAACAGGTTGAGCCCCATCGAGCAGATGTCCTGAAGCTCCCGGTCGCGGCCGGCCTGCTTGGCCACCACCCAGGGGGCCCGCTCGTCGATGTACTGGTTGGCGCGGTCGGCCAGCCCCATGACGTCGCGCGCCGCGCGGGAGAGCTCGCGGCGCTCGTAGGCATCGGCGATCGACTCCCCGGCACGCACAAAGCTCGCGAACAGCTCGGGATCGGCGACCTCGCCCGAGAGCCGGCCGTCGAAGCGCTTGCTGAGGAAGCCGGCGCAGCGGCTGGCGATGTTGACCAGCTTGCCGACCAGGTCGGCATTCACCCGCGCGGTGAAGTCCTCCAGGTTGAGGTCGATGTCCTCCACCCCGGGGCCAAGCTTGGCGGCGAAGTAGTAGCGCAGATACTCGGGGTTGAGGTGATCGAGGTAGGTGCGCGCCTTGATGAAGGTGCCGCGCGACTTCGACATCTTCTGCCCGTCGACGGTGAGGAAGCCGTGGGCGAAGACGGCCGTCGGGGTGCGGAAGTCGGCCCCGTGGAGCATCGCCGGCCAGAACAGGGCGTGGAAATAGATGATGTCCTTGCCGATGAAGTTATAGACCTCGGCGGTCGACCCCGGCGCCCAGAACTCGTCGAAGGACAGCCCCTCAGTGCGGTCGCAGAGGTGCTTGAAGCTCGCCATGTAGCCGATCGGAGCGTCGAGCCAGACGTAGAAATACTTGCCCGCCTGATCGGGGATCTCGAAGCCGAAGTAGGGCGCGTCGCGGGAGATGTCCCACTCCTGCAGCCCCGCGTCGAACCACTCGCCGAGCTTGTTGGCGACCTCGCGCTGCAGGCTTCCGCTCGCGGTCCACGCCTTGAGCATGTCCTCGAAGTCGCCGAGCCGGAAGAAGAAATGCTGCGACTCGCGCTGCTCCGGGGTGGCGCCCGAAATCGCCGAGCGCGGGTTCTTGAGCTCGGCCGGCGAGTAGCTCGCGCCGCAGGCCTCGCAGTTGTCGCCGTACTGGTCGGGCGCCCCGCACTTGGGGCACTCCCCCTTGATGAACCGATCGGGGAGGAACATCTGCTCGACCGGGTCGTAGGCCTGGGTGATAACCCGGCTCGCGATGTGGCCCTTCTCGAGGTTGCGCTGGTAGATCAAGCACGCGAAGTAGCGGTTCTCCGGCGAGTGGGTCGAGTGGTAGTTGTCGAAGCCGATGCGGAAGTCGGCGAAGTCCGCCCGGTGCTCCTCGGCCACCCGGGCGATCAGCGTCTCCGGGCTGATCCCCTCCTGGCGCGCCCGCAGCATGATCGGGGTGCCGTGGGCGTCGTCCGCGCACACGTAGTAACAGCGATGCCCGCGCATCTTCTGAAAGCGCGCCCAGATATCCGTCTGGATGTACTCGACCAGGTGCCCGATGTGGATCGGCCCGTTGGCATAGGGCAGGGCGCTCGTGACGAGGATGGCGCGCGTTCGGCTCATGGGCGTTATCGGTCGGGATCTCGGGGCTGGCGCAAGCCTGTGATTATCACACGAGCCGAGCGGGGCGGGCTAACCCCGACGCGGCCCAAACCCTGGCAGCCGGCTTGAATTCCCCCGGGTCCAGACCAACTCTCGCGCCAGGAACGGGCGGCCGGGTCGCCCCTCTCACCACCAGCCATCAGCGAACACACCTACCGAGACCACGGCACCGACGCGCGGCCGGATCTCCCCCCCAATCGGAGCAACCCATGTCAGAAGTGACCAAAGAGCAAGTCGAGGCCGCGATCAAAGGCTATGTCGAGCCCCACCTCGGGCGTGACCTGGTCAGCGCCAACTGCGTCAAGGGCATCGCCATCGAGGGCGATCAGGTCAAGGTGAACGTTGTGCTCGGCTTCCCCGCAAAGGGCATCGCCGACACCGTCAAGGCCGCGGTAGAGGCTCAAGTGAAGGCCGTCGCGGGCGTCAGCATGGTGCAGGCCGACGTCACCTGGAAGGTGGCCGCCCACTCGGTGCAGAAGTCCTTGAAGCCAATCGACAATGTCAAGAACATCATCGCCGTGGCCTCCGGCAAGGGCGGTGTGGGTAAATCGACCACCGCCGTCAACCTGGCCCTCGCCCTCTCCGCCGAGGGGGCCAAGGTTGGCATCCTCGACGCCGACATCTACGGCCCCTCCCAGCCCCGCATGCTCGGCATCACCGGCAAGCCGGAGTCCAAGGACGGCAACAGCCTGGAGCCGATGATGAGCTACCACCTCCAGGCGATGTCGATCGGCTTCCTGATCGACGAGGAAACGCCGATGATCTGGCGCGGCCCCATGGTCACCCAGGCCCTGGAGCAGCTCCTGAACGACACCAACTGGAGCGACCTCGACTACCTGGTGATCGACCTGCCGCCCGGCACCGGCGACACCCAGCTCACCCTGGCACAGAAGGTCCCCGTCTCGGGTGCCGTCATCGTCACGACGCCCCAGGACATCGCCCTGCTGGACGCGCGCAAGGGCCTGAAGATGTTCCAGAAGGTCGAGGTCCCGGTGCTCGGCATCGTGGAGAACATGTCGATCCACATCTGCTCCAAGTGCGGCCACGAGGAGCACGTCTTCGGCACCGGCGGCGGCAAGAGCATGTCCGAGCAATACGGAGTCGACCTCTTGGGATCGCTCCCGCTCGACATCGCCATCCGCGAGGAGACCGACAGCGGCAAGCCCACCGTGGTCGCCGAGCCCGAGTCGCGCATTACCGAGATATACCGCGAGATCGCGCGCAAGACCGCGGCCAAGCTCTCCCTGCAGGCCAAGGACTACGCCGCCAAGTTCCCACGCATCGTCATCCAAAACAACTGATCCTTCCGGCGGGTGGCGCCCGGCCACCCGCCCCTTCCCGCCTCATCACGGCCCGCGCCGCTACTCGTTGGCGCACGCCCCTCTCCCCTGTATCCTCGCCCGGCTTTCGCTGAGCGTAGGGAGCATCTATGGCCATCAAGTCCGACCGCTGGATTCGGCGCATGGCCGAAGCGCACAAGATGATCGAGCCCTTCGCGCCGTCGCAGGTGCGCGAGGTCGACGGCCGGCGGGTGATCTCCTACGGCACCTCGAGCTACGGGTACGACATCCGCTGCGCGGACGAATTCAAGATCTTCACCAACATCAACTCGGCCATCGTCGACCCCAAGAACTTCGACTCCAACAGCTTCGTGGACCTCAAGGCCGAGGTCTGCATCATCCCGCCGAACTCCTTCGCCTTGGCGCGTACCGTCGAGTACCTTCGGATTCCACGTAACGTTTTGACAATTTGTCTTGGGAAATCCACGTACGCGCGCTGCGGAATCATCGTCAACGTGACCCCTTTGGAACCGGAGTGGGAGGGCCACGTGACGCTCGAGTTCTCCAACACCACTCCGCTGCCGGCCCGGATCTACGCCAACGAGGGTGTGGCGCAGATCCTGTTCTTCGAGTCCGACGAGGTGTGCGAGTCGTCCTACCGCGATCGCGGCGGCAAGTATCAGGGCCAGCGCGGGGTCACCCTGCCCAAGCCCTAGGCTAGTCGTCCGCAGGTCGGGGTCAGGCCCAGCCCACCACGCTGGGGGGTCAGTATCCCGGGAGCCAGGGATGGAGGTAGATCAGGCCGGTGATCAGCAGGATCGCGATCAGGTTGAGCCCCAGGCCCGCCCCCGCCATCTGACCAGCGCTGACCTTCCCCGAGGCAAAAACCACGGCGTTCGGCGGCGTGGCGACCGGGAGCATGAAGGCACAGCTCGCGGCCAGGGCGGCGCCGATCAGGATCGGGGCGGCCGGCTGATCCAGCGCCGTCGCGGTCGCCGCGAGCACCGGAAGCAGGGTCGCGGTAACCGCGGTGTTGCTGGTGATCTCGGTCAAGAACACCACCAGGGTCACGACCGCGAGCAGCACCCAGACCAGCTCCACTCCCTGGAGCCCCATCAGCGAGCCGGCGATAAAGGCGTCGACGCCGTTGCGCTCGATCGCGGCGGCGAGGCTCAGGCCCCCGCCGAACAGGATCAGGATGCCCCAGGGGAGGCCCTGGGTACCCTCCCAGTCCATCGCGAAGCGGCCCTTCTCGACCGGGATGACGAACAGGACGAGCGCGCCCGCCATTGCGATCACCGCGTCGTCGATCGGCAGCCCGGCCCAGGCGGCGATCTGCGGACGCAGGACCCAGCCCAGCGCGGTGAGCGCGAATACGATGAGGACCACCCGCTCGCCGCGCCCCATGGGGCCGCGGGCGATGAGCTGGGCACGCAGCAGGTCGTCGCCGCCCTGCACCCGCAGGCGGCCGAGCGGAAAGGCGAGCCGGGTGAGGTAGAGCCAGGCGAGCGGTAGGAGCACCAGCACCAGCGGCAGCCCGATCGGCAGCCAGCCCTGCATCGAGAGGTCGATCCCGAAGCGGTCGCTGAGGAAGGCGGCGAGGATCAGGTTGGGCGGGGTCCCGATCAGGGTCGCCATGCCGCCGATCGAGGCGGCATAGGCGACACCGAGCAGGAGCGCCGGCGCGAGCCGGGCGGCATTGTCGCCAGGCCGGTCGTGCGCCGCCTGCAAGCGCTCGCTCATGGCGTCGAGGACGCTGACCGCGATCGGCAGCAGCATGATCACCGTGGCGGTGTTCGAGATCCACATGCTGAGCGCGGCGGTGACCAACATGAAGCCAGCCACCAGCCGGCCCGGCTGGGTGCCGACGTGCACCAGGACGACCAGGGCGATGCGCCGGTGCAGCCCCCACTTCTGAACCGCCAGCCCGAGCAGAAAGCCGCCGAGGAACAGGAAGATCAGCGGGCGGCTGTAAGGCGCGGTCGCCTCCGCCGGGGTCCCGGCGCCGACCAGCGGGAACAGCAGCACCGGCAGGAGCGCGGTGGCGGCGAGCGGGATCGCCTGGGTCAGCCACCAGCAAGCCATGAGGACCGCGACGGCCGCGGTCCCGCGCCCGGCAGGCGTGAGGGTGTCAGCGCCCGCCCCGGTCCACAGCCAGACGCCGAAGGCAAATACCGGCCCGAGCACCAGCCCGAGCCAACGCACCCACCCCGGAGTCAGGCCCATCGAGCCCCCTTGACGACCGCCGGGCGGGGGGACCGGGCGCTCAGGCCGCTCGCCGGCGCGCCGCCGCGCCCGCGAGATCGTGCAGGAGTAGCGCCGTGTCGTCCCAGCCGAGGCAGGCGTCGGTCACGCTCTGGCCGTAGACCAAGTCCTCTCCCGGGGTGATGTCCTGGCGGCCGGCGATCAGGTGGCTCTCGATCATGACCCCGACGATGCGCGTGTCGCCGCGGGCGATCTGTCCTGCCACGTCGCGTCCGACCTGTACCTGTTTCTCGGGGCGCTTGCGGCTGTTGGCGTGGCTGCAGTCGATCATGATCTTGGGCATCAGTCCCGCCTCGATGATCTCTTCGGCGGCGATATTGACGCTCTCGGTGTCGTAATTCGGCCGCTGGCCGCCGCGCAGGATGACGTGGGTATCCTCGTTTCCAGCGGTGCTGAAGATGGCGGAGTGGCCGTCCTTGGTCACCGACATGAACACGTGCGGCCGGGCCGCGGCGTGGATGGCGTCGATCGCGACCTTCACCGAGCCGTCGGTGGCGTTCTTGAACCCGATCGGGCAGGACAGGCCCGAGGCCAGCTCGCGGTGACCCTGGCTCTCGGTGGTGCGTGCCCCGATCGCGCCCCAACTGATCAGGTCGGCGATGTACTGGGGGCTGATGAGATCGAGGAACTCGGTGCCCGCCGGCATGCCGAGCTCGGCGAGATCCAGCAGGAGCTTGCGCGCCAGGCGCAGGCCCTTGTTGATCTCAAAGCTGCCGTCGAGGTCGGGGTCGTTGATCAACCCCTTCCACCCGACCGTGGTGCGCGGCTTCTCGAAGTAGACGCGCATGACGATCATCAGCCGATCGGAGAGCGTGCGGCGCAGCGCCCACAAGCGCTCGGCATACTCGATCGCGGCCTGGGGATCGTGGACCGAGCAGGGTCCGACGACCACCAGCAGGCGGTCGTCCTCGCCATGCAAGATGCGCTGGATCTCGCGCCGGGCGCCGAACACGGTCTCCGAGGCGGTCTCGCTGATGCGGAATTCCTCTTGCAGTGCCCGCGGCGAGGCCACCTGGGTGATGTCGCGGATGCGCAGGTCGTCGGTCTGGTAACGCATGGAGGCTGCCGGCTCGCTGAAAACCTTGGAGTATAAGCGGATGGTAAATCGACAAACAGCGGGGCGGGACGCCGATCCGCGGCCGCGTGCTACCATCCGCGCCCATGCTGCACTACCCCGACATCGACCCCGTCGCCCTCGCGCTCGGTCCGCTGCGCATCCACTGGTACGGGCTCATGTACCTGGTCGCCTTCGCGAGCTTCTGGGCGCTGGGACGCTACCGGGCGGCGCGGCCGGGCTCCGGCTGGGACGCCCGGATGGTCGACGACGTCCTGTTCTACGGGGTCATCGGGACCATCCTGGGCGGGCGACTGGGCTACATGCTGTTCTACGGCAGCAATCAGCTCGCGGCCGATCCCACGAGCCTGCTGCGCGTCTGGGAGGGCGGCATGGCCTTCCACGGCGGGCTGATCGGGGTGATGGTCGCGCTCTGGGTCTTTGCCCGCCGCCACCGCATGCGCTTCTTCGCGGTCGCCGACTTCGTCGCGCCACTGGTGCCGCTCGGGCTCTTCGCCGGGCGTATCGGCAACTTCATCAACGGGGAGCTCTGGGGCCGGGTCACCGAGCTGCCCTGGGGTATGCGCCTGCCCTGCGCACGCTTCCCGCACGAGTGTGCTGGCCTGCCACCCGACGCCGTCTGGAGCCTGCCGCTGCACCCCTCGCAGCTCTACCAGGCCGCGCTCGAAGGGCTCGCGCTCTTCGTCATCCTCTGGATCTTCTCGAGCCGGCCGCGCCCGACCATGGCGGTGTCCGGCGCCTTCCTGCTCGGCTACGGCGTCTTCCGCTTCGCCGTCGAGCTGGTGCGCCGCCCCGACGCCCACATCGGCTACCTCGCCTCTGACTGGGTCACCATGGGGCAGGTCCTCACGGTACCCCTCCTGATCGCCGGCGCTGCCCTCCTCTACCTCGCCTACCGCGCCAGTCTCTCCCGCCGCTGAGACGCGGCGCTCGGCTCGGCGGGGGGTTCGGCGATCTCGCGAAGATCCCATCCCTGGGATATGTCAGCACGCGAAGCGAACAGTGTGATTTCCGCTTCGCTCCATGCTCAAGCGCTTGGTCAGTTGAGCATGGGGACGCATCCCCTCTTCCCGCACGGACCCCGGCCGGTCAGTCGGTCAGGCTGATCTGCCGCCTGGTGCGGCTGGGCAGGCGTATCCCCAACCGCGGCAGAAGCTGCCGCTCGCCACCACCGCGACGAAGGTGCCCAGGGCCTGGACGTCCGGACTTTGCACCGGTCGCAACACTGTTTTCTCCCGCAGCCGACTGTTTGCCTGCTTTGCGATCACCATCTTGTGGGGCACGCGGGCTTTGACGCCGAGTCCCGCCGCCCCCCGACCACAGGAGACCCACATGATCCAGATCCGACCCGCCAGCGCACGCGGCCAGACGCGCCTCGATTGGCTGGAGAGCGCCCACAGCTTCTCGTTCGGGGACTACCAAGACCCGCGCCACATGGGGGTCTCCAACCTGCGCGTGATCAACGACGATCGGGTCGCGCCGGGCCGCGGGTTTGCCACCCACGGCCATCGCGACATGGAGATCGTCAGCTACGTCCTCGACGGCGCCCTGGCACACAAGGACAGCCTGGGGAACGGCTCCCTGATCCGCCCGGGGGAGGTGCAGCGCATGAGCGCCGGCTCCGGGGTCCGCCACAGCGAGCACAATCCGTCGGCGACCGAGGCCGTGCATTTTCTGCAGATCTGGCTGATCCCAAACCGGGAGGGCGGGGAGCCCGAGTACTCCCAGCAGTCCTTCCCGGCCGAGGAGCGGCGCGGGCGGCTCCGGCTGCTGGTCTCGCCCGACGGGCGCGAGGGCTCCATCGCTACCCACCAGGACACCCTGCTCTACGGGACGCTGCTCGATGCGGGCGAGTCGGTGGTGCATTCGCTGAGTGGCCGCATCGGCTACGTTCACCTCGCCCGCGGCCGCGCGGAGGTCAACGGGGTCGCG
This sequence comes from Chromatiaceae bacterium, assembly GCA_025458165.1. Lineage (GTDB taxonomy): Bacteria > Pseudomonadota > Gammaproteobacteria > Chromatiales > Chromatiaceae > JALOTB01. Next base: position 16,025 of record JALOTB010000016.1, read on the forward strand.
CTCGGGCCGGGCGACGGCGCACAGATCCTCGGGGAGCCTGAGCTGCGCCTTCGCGGTCTCGACGGGGCCGAGGTCTTGGTCTTCGACCTACCCTGACCGGCGGCCAGCGAGCGGTTTGGGACGAGCCCGGCACTGGCGGAGGCGACGGCACCTCGCAACGACACCATGCCCGGCGCCTACCTCATGGTCGCCGCGCTTGCCTGGGCTCGACGGCGGGCCGATGTCCGAGCTCGACAACGCGAAGATCGACGCCAGGCGCTTCACCGGTGGGCGCGCCCGCTCCAACGCCATCACGGAGCTCGGCTCGGGCGACGACTCGAGACTGAGGCCACGCCGACCCGGGCCTCCCTTCGAGCAGGCGGTGCGCTTGCTATCGTCGAGCGGTACGGCGGGGCCTTAGAGTAGGACGAGGTTGTCCCGGTGGATCAGCTCGGCGTCGTCGAGATAACCCAGGACCTGCTCGAAGCGGCTGCTGGGCAAGCCCTTGATGCGGTTGGTCTCGAGGGCGTCGTAGTTGATTAGGCCGCGGGCGACCTCGCGCCCGTCCTCGTCGACGCAGGCAACGACCTCACCGCGCTGGAACGCCCCCTGCACCGACTTCACCCCGACCGCGAGCAGGCTCTTGCCCTGGCTGCGCAGGGCCGCGACCGCACCGGCGTCGATGGTGAGGCGCCCGCGCACCTGGAGCTGACCGGCGAGCCACTGCTTACGCGCGGCCTGGGCCTCCTGGACCGGGGCGAGCAGGGTGCCGACCTCCTCCCCCCTGGCGATTCGGGAGAGCACGCCCTCCCCCCGCCCGGGCGCGATTACCGTGGGGGTGCCGGAACGGGCCGCGAGCCGAGCCGCACGGACCTTGGTGACCATCCCGCCGGTGCCGAGCCCGGTCACGCTCCCACCGGCGACCGCGTCGATCTGGGGGTTGTCCACCCGCGTCTCGCTGATGAGGCTCGCCCCGGGGTGGAATCGGGGGTCGGAGTCGAACAATCCGTCCTGGTCGGTCAGCAGGACCAGCAGGTCCGCCTCGATCAGGTTGGCGACCAGCGCGGCCAGGGTGTCGTTGTCGCCGAAGCGCAGCTCGTCGGTCGCGACCGTGTCGTTCTCGTTGACGACCGGTATCACACCGAGCCGCAGCAGGGTGCGCAGGGTGCTGCGGGCGTTGAGGTAGCGGGCACGGTCGGCGAGGTCGTCACGGGTAAGCAGCACCTGCGCGGTGTGCAGCCCGCGGCGCTGGAAGCAGTCCTCGTAGGCGCGGATGAGCCCCATCTGCCCGATCGCGGCCGCCGCCTGCAGCTCGTGCAGCGACTTCGGTCGCCGGGTCCAGCCCATGCGGCACATCCCCTCGGCCACCGCCCCCGAGGAGACCAGGACCAGGTCGTTGCCGGCGCGGCGGAAGGCGGTCATCTGGTCGACCCAGGGCGCGAGGACCTCGCGGTCGAGACCCTGGCCGTTGCGGGTCAGGAGCGCGCTGCCGATCTTCACCACCCAGCGGCGGGTGAGGGGGAGTCTGTCGCGGGTGATCATGGGCGCAGCGGATTGCGGATTGCGGATTGCGGATTGCGGATTGCGCTCAGCTAGCCATCCGGTCGATCGGTCAGTCAAGAGGATGCCAGACGGCCTCGCCGGGGCCGTGCACAGCTTCCACTGGGGTGCCGCGCTCGGCCTCCAGGCGGCGCATCAAGGCCTCGCAAAGGTCCGCTGTGCCCTCGCCGGTGACCGAGGAGATGGCGTGGACGGGTCCGGCCCAGCCCAGTGCCTCGATCAGCGCGGCGCGGCGGTGCTCCAACTCGGCCGGATCGAGCAGGTCGATCTTGGTCAGCACCAGCCAACGCTCCTTGGCGACGAGGTCCTCGCCGTAGTCGGCGAGCTCACGCTCGATGGCGCGCACCTGGTCGGCGGGCTGGACCTCGGGGTCCAGCGGGGCGATGTCGACCAGGTGCAACAGCAGCCGGGTGCGCGCCAGATGCTTGAGGAACTGGATGCCGAGCCCCGCGCCCTGGGCCGCGCCCTCAATCAGGCCCGGGATGTCCGCGATCACGAAGCTGCGCTCGCGCCCGAGGCGGACCACGCCGAGGTTGGGGTGCAGGGTGGTGAACGGATAGTCCGCGACCTTGGGCCGAGCGCTGGAGACCTTACGGATCAAGCTCGACTTGCCAGCGTTGGGAAAGCCCAGCAGCCCGACGTCGGCGAGCAGGATGAGCTCCAGATGCAGGTCGCGGCGCTCGCCCGGGGTACCGGGCTTGGACTGGCGCGGGGCACGGTTGGTGCTCGACTTGTAGCGCGCGTTGCCGATCCCGTGGAAGCCGCCCCGGGCGACCGCCAGGCGCTCGCCGTGAGTCAGAAGCTCGCCGATCCGCTCGCCGGTCTCGGCGTCGGTGACCCGCGTCCCTACCGGGACGGGCACATCCAGGTCCCTGCCCGAGCGACCGGTGCAATTGCGGCCCATGCCGTTGCCGCCGCGCTCGGCGCGGTGCCGCCGCTGGTAGCGGAAGTCGACGAGGGTGTTGAGGTTGGCGTCGGCGCGCAGATACACACTCCCCCCGTCGCCGCCGTCGCCGCCGTCAGGGCCGCCGAAAGGGATGTATTTCTCGCGCCGAAAGCTCACACAGCCGTTGCCGCCGTCGCCGGCCTCGACGCGGATGTCCGCTTCGTCAACGAATTTCATGGCTCAGAACGCAAAGAGCCCCGCCGCGGGGCGAGGCTCTTCCGGGCGGGGTCGCCGCGTCCGTCAGACGCTTTCGACGCTGACGTACTTTCGGCCGCGCGGCCCCTTGACCTCGAACTTGACCAAGCCGTCGGCCAGCGCAAACAGGGTATAGTCGCGTCCGCAGCCGACGTTGACGCCGCCGTGGAACTGGGTCCCACGCTGGCGCACGATGATGTTGCCGGCCTTCACCCGCTCACCACCGAAGCGCTTGACGCCGAGGCGTTTGGACTCGGAGTCGCGGCCATTGCGGGAGCTGCCGCCTGCCTTTTTGTGTGCCATCTGACTACCCTCCTCAACCCGCGCTGATGCCGGTGATCGTCAGCACCGTAAACCACTGGCGGTGGCCTTGACGCTTCAGGTGATGCTTGCGGCGGCGGAACTTTATGATGTTGACCTTCTTGGCGCGCCCGTGGGCCTTGACCGTCGCCGTGACCTTGCCCCCCTCGACGAAGGGTTTGCCGACCTTGACATCGTCGCCGTCGGCGACCATCAGCACCTGATCGAGCTCGACACTCGCCCCGGCCTCCGCCGCCAGCTTCTCGACCTTGACGTTGTCGCCCTCTGCGACCCGGTACTGTTTGCCCCCGGTTTGAATGACCGCGTACATGGAGAATCCCCGAGCGATGATGCACGACCGGCCGCGGCTGCGCGCCGGAAGAAAGACGCGGAATGATAGGCGGACACCGCGGCGACGTCAAACGGCCAACGCCCGCCATCAACCGGGTGCGATCCAAACTGATGTGGCCGTCGAATCTGTCACGCGGCTTGCTTAAGGTCATCCTGCCAGTAGGTGGGCCACTGCCCGTTCGCGCGGGTGATGCGCAACGCGAGCATGGCCTCGGCGTTGTCCGGGGTCCACCAGGCGCCGGGGCGCTTGAGGCGCGGTTGGACGATAGAGCGGTGCGCACTCTCGATCTCACCGGAGCCGATGGGCCAGCCCTTGGCGAGGGCGCCTTGGTAGTCGAGATGATCGAGCCGGTTGCTCAGGTAGCGATGACAGGCCCGCACCGGGGCGCCCGCATCCGCCACGCTGGCGGGTTCCAGCGCCTGACGCAACGCGGTTAAGACCAGGGGGCTCTGGTTGCCTTTCGGGTGCTTTTTCTGGGTTTCCAACCAAGCCCGCGGGTCGTCGGGGGCACACGCCTGGGCGGCGTCGGCGAGGTAGTCACAGACATGGAGAAAGCCACCGTATACGTGCCCTGGGTGCCGAAGCGCGCCGCGACCTGATCGGCGATCCACACCGCCCCATCACCGAGGGCATGGACCTGGCTGTTGGCGCCCAGGCCGGCAGCGATGGCGCGCCCGAGCCGACGGCGCCCGGCCACCTCGACCCCACCGCCCAGCGTGGCGCCGTAGACCCGCATGGTCGCGCCGTGGGCGTGCGCCGAACTGACCTTGGCCTCCTTCCACAGCAACCGTTTCCCCCGCCGCCGGTCCGGGCTGTCCGGGTCGCGCCCTCCACCAGCGGGACCATGCCACCGTCGACTTAGGCGATCACGGTCGCGGCCCCCCGCTGGCTGGGCCAAGCCGATTCCTCATCGCCCGCCACGACCAGCGCCTAGGCGTGCCCTTCGGTCACTTGGCCGATCGTGCTCGGCGAGAGGACGACGCGGTAATGCTCTTGGAGCTTGCCCGCCGCCTGCGCGAAGGGCAGATCGGCCCCCAGAACCGTGACCACCCGCCCGCTTCGGTCTTGCTCAACCCAGGGAAACCTCCTCGCGGCAAAGTCAACTTCGACACAGAAGCGACGTGATTGATGCGACAACTACCTTGACACTTACCGGCCATCACACCAGTTGTGATCGCACCCCAATCAACCCTCGGTACCGGCCACGGGGACCGCCGGATTGGTAAAGCAGATGCGCCCCGGCGAGACGGTGCCGCCCGAGATGATGAAGGTCATCGCCTCGTCCATCGTCCAGTCCAGTGAGACCAACCGATCGCTCGGCACGATCTCCAGATAGCCCGAGGTCGGGTTCGGGGTAGTCGGTACGTAAACCGCCGCCAGCTCCATGCCCTGCGTAGTGTCGACAAAGGTCTGGGTGACGAACCCCACGGCCTTCATGTCCTTGTGGGGAAACTCGATCAGCACCACCCGCTGCAGTCCGCCCTCGGGTTTGCGCTGGAAGGCCTGGATAAGCTGCTTGGTGGACCCGTACACCTTGGTGACCAGTGGGATGCGGGCGAGCAGCGCCTCCAAAAGGGTCAGCACGCGCCGCCCGACGATGCGTGACACGGCCCATCCGAGGAGATAGATCGCGGCGACCGTCAACAGGACGGCGATAGTCGACTGCAGCCAGGGCACCTCCAGCAGCCAGCGACCGAGCGTCGGTGAATACTCGCCGACGCTCTTGGCGATCACCCGCACCGTCGGCCGGCCGAAGTTGGAGAGCTGGCCCAGAAAAAACTGGAAGACCGCCAAGGTCACCAGGATGGGGATAGCAGTCAGGATACCGGTGAGGAAGTAGCGTTGGGCGTGTCGGAACATGAGCTGCTCGTGAACCTGTCGTGCCTTGCCGGTTACGTCGTATCGGGCGCTCCGCCGTTCGGTCTCGCGGGCCGGCGCGGGACCGCACTGAGTGAGGCGGCCAGTGCCCTCGCCGACCTCATGGCCGGGGCTGGTGCCGGCGCCTCGCCCGTCAGCCGGTGTTGCGCATCCCCGCCGCGATGGCGTTGATCGACCGCAGGACGGGGTCGAGCCACTGCTCGCGCTCCTCCTGGGTCTGGCCCCCTCGGTAGCGCTCCAGCAGCCCGACCTGGATGTAGTTGAGGGGATCGAGGTAGAGGTTGCGCCGCAAGAGCGACACTCGCAGGTCGGGCGTCTCCTCCAAGAGTCGCTGTAGGCCAGCGACGTTGAGTACCTGGGTCAGGGTGCGGTGATACTCCTCCTGGATCAGGCCGAAGATCGTCTGTGCGCGGGGCTGGTCAGAGGCGAGGCGCAGATACTCCTTGGCGATTCGCATCTCCGCCTTGAAGAGCGCCATCTGGGTGTTGGAGAGCAGCGCCCGGAAGAAGGGCCAGTCCTGGTACATCCGCTGTAGCTTGGCGAGCCGGTCGGGATCGGCGCCGCGCCAACGCTCGAGCGCCCAGCCGATGCCGTACCAGGCCGGCAGCGTGTGGCGTGCCTGGGCCCAGCCGAAGACCCAGGGGATGGCCCGGATCGAGGCCAGGCTGCGGTCGGCCCGCTTGCGGTGCGACGGACGCGATCCGATGTTGAGCAGGGCGATGGCGTCGAGCGGCGTGACCTCGTAGAAATAGTCGAGGAGACCCTCGGTGGCGCACACCAGTTTGCGGTAGGCCTCCTCGCCATAGGCCGCGAGCTCGTCCATGATCCCGAGGTAGTCCTTACGATCCTCGGCCGGCTCCTCGATCAGGCAGCGGCTCGCCTTGATCAGCCCGCTGATGCCCATGGTCAGCTCGTAGCGCGCGGTCTCCGGATTGGAATAGCGGTAGGAGAGGACCTCGCCCTGCTCGGTGAACTTGATCTGGCCGTGCACGGTGTCGACCGGCTGAGCCAGGATCGCCTCGTGGGTCGGGCCGCCGCCGCGGCCGATGGTGCCGCCGCGGCCGTGGAACAGGCGACAGGCGACCCCGCGCTCGTCGCACAAGGCGACGACGCGCTTCTGCGCCCCGTAGAGGTGCCATGCCGAGGACAGGATGCCGCCGTCCTTGCAGGAGTCGGAGTAGCCGAGCATGACCTCCTGCTGGTTGGCCGAGACCTTGAGCAACGCCGCGTAGGTCTCGTTCTCCAGCAGCTTGCCGACGACCTCGTCGATCCGGTTGAGGTCCTCGATGGTCTCGAACAGCGGCGCGACGCGGATATCGCAGAACCAGCCGCCGCGCCCCCGCCCGGCCAGCCCGGCGAGGCGCGCGAGCAGCATCACCTCCATCACATGGCTCGCGCAGTGGGTCATGGAGATGACGTAGGCGCCAAAGACCTCCGGGCTAATCTCGGCGCGCATGCGCGCCATCACCTCGAAGACCTCCAGCGTTTCGCGGGTCTCCGGGGTCAGAGTTGCCTTGTCGATGTGGAAGGGGTGGGGGTGGGCGATGGCCTCGGCCAGGACCATCAGCCGCTGGTCCTCGCTGAAGGCCTCATAGTAAGGCGCGCCCGACTGGCGGGCGAAGAGCTCGGCCACCGCTTGGGTGTGGCGGGCCGACTCCTGGCGCACATCGAGGTGGACCAGGTGGAAGCCGAAGGTCTCCACCAGCCGGATCAGGTCGGCGAGCGGACCGGCCGCCGCGTTGGCGTCGCCGTGGCTCACCAGCGAGTCACGAATGAGGTAGAGGTCGTTGAGCAGCTCCCCGGCGCTGCCGTAGCCCTTGAGCAAGTCCTCGTGCCGACCCTCGATCCGGGCGCGTACCCGCGCGAGCTCGGTCACCAGCCGGTGGTGGACGATCGAGAGCTTGCGCCGGTAGGGCTCGTGGACATAGCGCCGCGCGCTCTGGTGCATGGTCTCGAGCCAATAGTCCTCGTCCGACTCCAGGCTGTCGAGGAAGTCCGGCGACGGCTGGCACAGTGAGTCCGAGTGGCTGAGCACCCGGCGCAGCACCGCGACGCGCTTGAGGTATTCCTCCAGGACCAGCTCCCCGTGCATGCGCACCGCGAGCTCGGTGGTCTCCGGTTTGACGAAGGGATTGCCGTCGCGGTCGCCGCCGATCCAGGAGCCGAAGCGAATGAAGCTCGGCACCCGGATCCCGCTCTGCGCGCCATAGACGCGGCGCACTGCCTTCTCCAGGTTGCGGTAGACCTCGGGGACCGCCGCGAACAGGGACTCGCGAAAAAAGTACAACCCTTGGCGCACCTCGTCGGTCACCTGCGGCTTGTGCAAACGCACCTCGTCGGTCTTCCACAGGATCTGGATCTGGGTCAGGACCGCCTGCAGCTTCTCCTCCAGCTCCTCGTCGTTGAGCTTGCGCTGGTGCAGGTCCTGAGTGAGCAGAAAGATGCGGCGGAAGGTCTCGAGCGTGGTGCGCCGCTTGGCCTCCGTGGGGTGGGCGGTGAACACCGGCAGATACACCAGGTGATCGAGCAGCCCCTGGAAGCGCTCCGGCGTCACCCCGTCGGCGTGGAGCTGCCGGACCGTGTGGTCGAAGGACCCGACCCACAGCGGGGCGCCAGTGCTGACTTGGGCCATTCGGTGGAGGTAGGAGTGGACCTCCTCGGCCGTGCTCACCAGCCCAAAGTAGATGGTAAAGGCGCGGATCACCTCCGAAAGGGTTTGGGGATCGAGCCCCGCGATCCGCTTGAGGAGCTTCTCCCGCAGGCGCGGATCGGGGTGCTCGCGCAGGCTGACGAAGCCGTCGCGCAGTCGCTCCACCAGCACCAGCACGCGCTTGCGGCTGTGGCCGCGCAGGACCTCGCCGAGCAGGCCGGTGAACAACTGGATGTCCCGCCCAAGCTCGATGTCATCGGGCGGCGAATTGATCGTTAGGGACACAGCGGAGGTGGCGCAACGGCGAAGGGGTTGCGGGATACTACCCCGCAGGGGCGGCGGCCGGAAAGCGCGCGCTGCACCCCCAGGCCATCGCTCTGAGCCACTGCGCTTGGCGGGGCTTGAGACCCATAAGCCCCAAAGTACCGAACGCTCGGCGCCCGAGCGGCCGTCCAACCCGTGCGGTGCGCGAGGCGCGCGTTTGGCGCACAATCGCTGTCGCGCCCACCTGCTGGCCATGTCCATGCCCGATCGCGACAGCCTCTACCGATTCGTCTTCGACGACGCCGGGGTGCGCGGCGAGCTGGTCTACCTGGACGCCGCCTGGCAGGCGGTACTTGCCACGCACCCTTACCCCGCGCCGGTCCGCCGGCAGCTCGGCGAGGCCCTGGCCGCGGTGCAGCTCCTCGCTGGCACCTTCAAGCTCGCCGGCTCGCTGATCCTGCAGATTCAAGGGGACGGACCCCTTCGCACCCTGGTCGCCCAGGCCAGCCAAGGGCGAACGCTGCGCGGCCTGGGCCGCTGGCAGGGGGAGGTGCCGGAGCAGCCGCTCGGCGCGGTATTCGGCGACGGCCGCCTGGTGATCACTATCGAGCCGATCCGCGGCGAACGCTATCAGGGCATAGTCCCGCTCGCCGGCGCGGACCTGGCCGGGGCGCTGGAGGCCTACTTCGGCGCCTCCGAGCAGATCCCCACCCGCCTCTGGCTGACGGCCGACGAGCGGCGCGCCGCCGGGCTGATGCTCCAGCGGCTACCGGCGGCACACGGCAGCCGCGAGGACTGGGAGCGGATCGGCTTGCTCGCCCAGACCCTGACCCCATCGGAGCTGACCAGCCTCGCCGCCGAGGACCTACTCTACCGCCTGTTCCACGAGGAGCGGGTGCGGCTGTTCGAGCCGGACCCGGTCGCCTTCCGGTGCACCTGCTCGCGGGGGCGGGTCCAGGACGTGCTCCGTGCCCTGGGCCGCGCCGAGGTGGAGGTCCTCCTCGCCGAGCAGGGGGCGATCGCCGTCGATTGCGAGTTCTGCAACCGCCACTACCGCCTGGACTCGATCGACGCCCTCAAGCTGTTCAGCGACGGCCCGGCGCACCAGGCCCCACCGTCGCGCCACTGATGCCCAGCGATCCCTCCTCCGCGCTCCAGGCCGGTCTCGGCATCGGCGTGCTGCTCGCCCTGGCCTGGGCGCTGAGCGAGGACCGCCGCGCGGTGCGCCCGCGGCTGGTGCTGGCGGGGCTCGGCATCCAGCTCCTACTCGCGTGGCTGCTGCTCAGGCTGCCGGCGGTCAAGGGCCTGTTCCTCGCCCTCAATGACGCGGTGATCGCCCTGCAGCAGGCGACCGAGGCGGGAACCGGCTTCGTCTTCGGCTACCTCGGCGGGGGCGCCGCGCCCTTCGTCGCGACCTACCCCGAGAACACCTTTGTGCTCGCCTTCCGCGCCTTGCCGCTGATCCTGGTGATCAGCGCCATCTCCGCGCTCCTCTTCCACTGGCGGGTGCTGCCGCTCGTGGTGCGCGGCTTCGCCTGGGTGCTGCGGCGCACGCTCGGCATCGGCGGCCCGCTCGGCCTGGGCGCCGCGGCCAACGTCTTCGTCGGGATGACCGAGGCCCCCCTCCTCATCCGGCCCTACCTCGCGACCATGCCGCGCAGCGCCCTGTTCGCGCTGATGACCTGCGGCATGGCGACCGTGGCCGGCACGGTGATGGTGCTCTACGCCAGCATTCTGGCCCCGGTGATCCCCGACGCCCTGGGCCACATACTCACCGCCTCGCTGATCAGCGCGCCGGCGGCACTGATGATCGCGGGCGTGCTCGTGCCCCATGCCGACACCAAGGCCGAGCGGGGGTCGGCGAGACTCGACGGGCACTACGGCGGCGCCATGGACGCCATCACGCGGGGCACGCTGGACGCGATCCCTCTCTATCTCAACATCCTCGCCATGCTGGTGGTGCTGGTCGCGCTGGTGACGGTTGCCAACCAGGTCCTCGGAGTCCTCCCAGCAGTCGCCGGTGAACCGCTCACCCTGCAGCGACTGCTGGGCTGGGTCATGGCCCCGGTGGTCTGGCTGATCGGCATCCCCTGGGCGGAGGCGCAGACCGCCGGTGCCCTAATGGGAGTGAAGACCGTCTTGAACGAGCTCATCGCCTATCTGGAGCTCGCCGCCCTACCCGCTGAGACCTTAAGCGAGCGCAGCCGCCTCATCCTGACCTATGCCCTGTGCGGCTTCGCCAACTTCGGCAGCCTAGGGATCATGATCGGGGGGCTCGGGGCCATGGCCCCCGAGCGCCGCGGCGAGATCGTCGCACTGGGCATGAAGTCGATCCTCGCCGGCACCCTGGCGACCCTGATGACCGGCGCGGTGGTCGCCGTCCTGCTCTGAAGGTCGGGCGGGCTCAGCGTTTGAGCCCGGGGTCGGGTAAAAGGTCGCATGCCCCAGCCAGGAGCCCGCCCCATGTCCAACCCCATCGCCAGCCTCCCCGAGCAGGCCCTCGGGCGGCGTGTCTTGATCCAGCACAGCCGGCTCGCGGGTTTTCGCCATCACGCCGCGGCCGAGCTCTGGCCAGCGCTGCGCGGGCGGCCCCCGCTCAGCCTCGCGCGCGAGCCCGACAATCCCCACGACCCCGACGCGGTCGCGCTCTACTGGCGGGGGTACAAGCTCGGCTATCTGCCGCGCGGCGAGAACTTCGTCGTCGCCCGGCTCCTCGACGAGCAGCGCCGCCTCAGCGCCCGGGTCGAACGTCTGTCGCCGCGGGCCGAGCACAACCACCGGGTCGCCTTGGCCGTCCTGCTGCACTGAGGCAGGCCGACCCGATCCGCCCCGGAGATCTTGAGCAATATCAACGGAGCGGGCGTCGGGCCGAGTTAGTCTGTCGCACATGCGGCAGACGACTCACCTCCAAGGCATGGCGACGCTGGCCGTCTTGATCGCGGCCCTCGCTCCCCTTGGCCTCGCCCGCGGCGAGGCACCCGCCTTCGCGCCCGGGTCGGTCGTGCGCTTCAACCTCGACTGCGCCCATTGTCACGAGGGCCAGTGCAGCGGCCGTCTGAGCTTCGCGCTCGGCGTGGAGGCGACCTACGGACACATCCGCCGCTATGCGCCCGATGCGCTCGATCGCGAGGCGATGGAGCTCCACCAGATCCTGGGCTACATGAAGGAGAACTGCGCCTACGCGCCCCTGCCGGGGGCCGCCCCTGTGCCGCTCGACGACGCCGCCCTCGCCGCCTACCGCGACCCCGAGAGCGGGAATCTGTTCGTGCCGCTGGGCCGTGTGGACCAGGGCCGCTATCGCCTCGCGCTCGCACTCGCGCAGCCCGCCGCCTTGCACATCGAGCTCATCGACGAGAACTTCGAGCACCTGCTCGACAGGTGCGTGGAGACGGACTCCGTCGCCGAGCCGATCGAGGTCGAGACGGCCGGCGCGCTCTTTCTGCGCCTGCGCGGGTCCGAGGGGCTCGCCGTGCGCTCCTTGCGGCTGGACCGGCAGGGCCTCACTCAATGACCTATTCCCTGATCCTGGGCCGACCAGCCCGCGGAGACACGCAATGAAACGCCGAGGCTCCTGCCGTACCGCCCGCACCCCCTGGGCCCGCGGGCACCTCCTGTCCATCGCCCTCCTGGCCGCGGTGTCCCAGCCCTCGCCCGGGGCGGGGTTCTCGTTCGAGGACCCGGACCTGCGCAACGGACGGGACATCAACGAGACCTGCGCCGGCTGCCATGGGGAGTTCGGTCAGGGCGGCAAGGAGGGTGAGTACCCGCGCCTCGCCGGACAGCCGGCCGGATTCCTCGCCCAACAGCTCGCGTTGTTTCGCGACCGCACCCGCACCAACCTGGCCATGGTGGAGTCGGTGGATCACCGCCAGATGCCCGACGCCGACGTGATCGACATCTCCGCCTACCTCGCCTCGCTCGAGCTGCCGAGCAAGTTGCCGCCGGTCGACGAGACGGCGCCCGGCTTCAATGCCTACGAGCGGCTGCTGGCCACCAAGCAGATCGTCCAGATACCGCGCGCGGAGGGCGACGTCGCCGCCGGGGAGCGGCTCTACAAGCGCGAATGCGGGTCCTGCCACGGACCCGAGGGGTGGGGGAACGAGAGGGACAGCGTCCCGATGCTCGCCGGGCAATACACCAACTATCTCTGGCGTCAGGTGGACAAGTACATCGCGAGGCAGCGCATCCACGATCCGTCGGACCCCGAGGACGACCTCTTGAGCCAATTCACCCGCGAGGAGCTGCGGGACATCTTCGCCTATCTCTCGATCGTCGATGACTGAGCCGCTGCCGGAGGCTCCGGGTAACCTCGCCCGGCCATAACGAAGACCGGCAGTCTGCACCCGACCCACATCGAGCGGCGGCGTCGGCTAAGACAAGGTCCACCGCTCGCTTGAGCTCCTGACCCGGGCTGTCGGCCCGTTGGCCGCCGACAAGCTCAGGGCCCAGACGGGGGCTGGCGCGCCTCGAGGAGCCGGATCAGGTCAGGGTCGCCCACTCGGCGGGCCAACATGAGCGATGTCTCGCCATGCAGTCCGGCGGCGTCGACCTCGCCACCCGCGGCGAGCAAGGTCTCGACGATGGGGATGTTGCGCCGGGCGACCGCCCCGTGCAGCGGGGTGCTCCCCTGCCCGGTGCGGGCGTTGACCTCGGCGCCCCGATCGACGAGCAGGCGCACGGCCTCGACTTGGCCGTAATGGACGGCCCAATGCAGGGGCGTCGCCCCGATGCGGCTTGCCCGGTCGATCTCCGCCCCTCGTCCGAGCAGGGCGCTGATCATCTCGATCTGCCCAGCCCCGGCGGCATGGTGCAACGGGGTCAGGCCGACTGCGTTCGCGGCGTGCACGTCCGCTCCGCGGCCGATCAGATACTCCGCCAGCGCGAGCTCACCGAGTGCGGCCGCCTCATGCAGTGGCGTGTCGCCGCTGCGCTCGGGGCGCAATTGGACCTCGCCCGGGCTCGCGCCGTTGACATCGGCCCCCGCCTCGACGAGCGCGGCGACTAGCGCCAGGTCGCGCTGGCGCACGGCCAGATGCAGCATGGTCGCGCCGGTGCTGGAAACGGCGCCGGAGACACCCGCCCCGTGCTCCAGGAGCAACCGGACCAGGGGCAGACTCCCCCGGCGGATGGCGATCGCGAGCGGTGGCTCCGCCCGCGCCCAGAGGGCGTTAGGGTCCGCCCCCTCCGCGAGCAGCCGCCGAGCTTCGGACTTGTCGCCCCGATTCAGCGCGGAGATCAGCGCCGACGGCCGAGGCCGCGACCAGCGCTCCGGCGGGCTGAAAATCGACGCCCAACCATCGACCTGGGGACCTTGCTCCGTGGGTAGCGGAGGCGCCTCGCCGGACTGGGCAAAGGCATAGAAAGGCAGCACCAACAGCCCGGCGAGGGCGAGGTGCAGACCGCCTGGCCCTGTCATCAGCGACCCCCTGCGTCGGCGGGGACAAGCCCGCGCTCGATCAGCCATTGGTCGATTGCCTCTCCGAGCACCTCCGCCACCGCCGTCTGGCGGCGCAGGGCATGAATGAAGCTCCCGAAATACTCGCAGGCAGTGACACCCGGCGGCGTCTCGGGGTAATGGGCGTAGAGGATGATGCGATCCTGCATGAAGGCGAAGGTGTGCTCCAGGTTGCAATTGCGCCCCTCCACGTCCTCCGCGATCATCCCGATGAGGGTCTCGACCACCCGTTGCCTGGGCAAATCGGCCTCATCCAGCCCCCAGAGCTGCTCGGCCTCACCGCTCGCCGAGATGAACTGGAGGTATTGCGAGAGCTTGGCGAGGCGCAGCGCGGTTGGCTCGTCGGCCATGAGCTGCCACTCGGCGAGCTGATCGTAGGCCTGATCCACCGCCATCGCTTCGCTGATCCCATAGTCCCGCAGGATGCGCACGATCCGGGCGGTGCACTCGTCCCAGGCGGAGACCGCTTCCGTCTCGCGATAGGCGGGATTCAGTGCCCGAACCTCGTTGAGATAGAGACCCTGGATGAAAAAGGCCAAGGCCTCATTGACCTTGGTATCCGCGCGATATTCCGGAAACTCCCCGATCAGGTGCAGGTGGTGGGACATGGCATGGACCATCTCGTGCACCACGAAGCTCGCCGCGGTGTAGAGCTCGGCGCTCGCCGCGCCGGTCGCATCATCCAGACCCGCGAGGAAGCCCGAGCGCAGGTAAAGCTCCCCGCTCTCGAAATACTCGGCCGCGGGTCCACCCTCGCGCTGCACCTCGAAGAGTCGCAACCGCCGCTCACCGTCGCCGAACCCGTCCCGATGAAAGCGCTCAAGCTGGGCGGCGACCAGGCCACCCATGGGGGTCCGGCGGAGCACATCGACCAGGGCGGCGAGCCGCTCGGGGGTCAGCGGAAACCGGGCCTCCTCGTCGCCGAGCGACAGGAAACGACACTCAGCAGTCACGGCCACCGTCTCGGCGGCCGGCTCCCCGGGTGAGCCCTGGGCCGAGAGCGACAGCAACCCGAGCGAGAGAGCGAGCAGCGCTCTGACGAGCCGGAGGGCCCCACCACGGGGACTCGGCGGTCGCCCCAGTTCCCGGCGACGACCCGGGCCAGCCGCGGTGGGCGCGGTGGGCGGCGTCAAGGCAGGTCGCTGCGACGGAACAGCAGGTAGCCGCCGAAGGCGCAGGCGGTCCCGAGCAGCAGGGGGTAGATGAGGGCAAAGGCGATGTATCCGGTCTGGCCGAAGGCATCGAGGATAACGTAAGCGGATGGCCCGAGTATGACGAGCTGCTGGTCGAGCAGCATCATGGCCGCGGTGCGGAAGACCTGGAGCGGATTGATCAGGGCGAGGGACACCGCGGCCTCGGGGGGGAGCTGGTTTCGGATCATCACCCCGAGCAGGATGAGATCGATGAACAGCAGCAGGGTGAGCCAGACCACGAAGGCCGAGGCTTGGGCCACGTCCGCCGAGCGCGCCAGGGTCGAGAGCAGCATCCCGATGCCGAGGAAGCACCAGGCGAGTGTCATCAGCAGGGCAGTGTAATAGACGAAGAGCGCCCAGGGCACCTCCGCCCCCTTGGCCGCCCCCCAGATCACCGCGGCAAGCAGCGCGAGGAACACCGGGATGAAGACCGCCAGAAACCGCCCTGCGAGCTTGCCCCAGTACCAGGGGGCGAGCCCAATGGGGAGCGAGAGCAGGTACTCGTAGATCCCCGCCTCGCGGTCACCCGCCACCGAGCGCACCGTGGTGATGAGCACGAACACCGGGAGGATCGCCATGCTGAGCTGTATGAAGGTCACCATCAGACGCGACAGCCCGGTGAAGCCCATGATCCGCGACTCGGTGAGTCCGAAGATGAAGAGCAGCGCCACTAGGCCGCCGAACACCAGCGTATAGGCGGGGAACCACTTCGCCCGCAGCGACTCCAGAATGTCCGTCCAGGCCGTCAATAAAAAATTCTTCATCGCCTAAGGAACGGCTCGCTAACCACTAAAGAAGCCCACCAGGAACGACCGCTAGCAATCTAATCGTGGTCGTAATCGGACAAGCGTTGCGAACGCGAGAGAGTCCGTGGCGGTTGGATCGCCTCGATTACGATCACGACAACGATGGATTCGTCGACTAACGGATTCTTGACTCGTTGCTCAATCGCCGTGCGTGCGGCATCGAATCGCGACTGCAAGCCGCTCTCACAGCGACTCGCTATACGCTCCACGTCACCGCTGGACCGTCTTGAGATACTCGCCGATCTCGATGATGGTCTTGACCTCCAGGTTGTCGCTGAAGAGCGGCATGCGCGGACCCTCCGGTGAAGGCACCTCGTGGCGTTGATCGACCGCCTTGAGCACGCGCTCGGCGACCAGCTCATCGCCCCCGCCGGCACGCAGGTTGCGCAGGTCCGTCGGGGTGATCTTGAGCACACTTGCCAACGGCCCCTGGCCGTCGGCGTCGACCCCGTGGCAGTTGGCGCAGAACAGGAGATAGTGCGCGTTGCCCCGCTCGATCGCGGCCTGCTCCGCGGCCGTTGCGCCCCAGGCGCATGTTGCGATTGTCGCGGCCAGGACGATTGCCCTCGTGCTCTTCATCCGAACCTCCCGCTGAGAGATCAATGGCTGTGATCGTGGTCGTGATCCTGGACTGGGTCGAGCTGACCACCATGCACGTTGAAGCGTCGCTCGACCTCGAAGATGTGCTCTTTGGCCTGGGCATAGTCGAGGCCGCCCGCGGCGGGCTCGCTCTGGGCACCCAGGCCATACTCCATCGGCGTCACCCGGCCGGTGATCCAGGTCGCGGTGCGGGCGTCGATCCACTCGCCGCTGCGCCAATCGGTCACCCAGATCTCAGTGGCAGGATCGTCCCGCCAGGCATTGTCTTCCAGCCAGATCACCGCGCAGCCGATATCGTCGAAGCGATAGACACGGGAGCGCCCATCGGCCTCCTGCACCCGCACCTGGGCCGAGTGCTTGCGATCCGAGAGCACCATCCGGCAGCGCTCGCAGCTGACGCGGTCCCACTTGACGTCGATGGGGCCGGTGCCGGGATCGCCGCAGCCGCCGAGCGAGACCAGCACGAGCGACATGAGCGCAACGGCTGACAAATAGAGCACCCTGACCCTACTCATCATCTGCGTTCATTCGCGGCTAGATTCCCACTCAGGCATACCGCACCTCCGCCAGCTCCGCCGGGCGCCCCTCGTCGAGGCTGATGTGCGCCAGCAGCGCGGCATAGCGCGTGAGCATGCCGAGGAACCGCAGACGGTCCGGGCCGGCCACCCAGCCCTCCCAGGTGCGCCCGCCGTCGCTGGTGCGGAACCCCCAGGGATTGACCGTGCGCCCGAAGGCCTCGTCGGCCCGGGTCAGCACCAGGCGACAGCGCAGCCGGCTGGAGAGGTCCACCAGGTCGGCCACCCGATCGTCGAGCACCACCACCCCCTGGTCCATCTCGATCACTCGGTTGACCAAGGCCGCCACCTCGTCCAGCCGGTGGCTGGAGATCAGCATGGCGGCGGTGTCCTGGCGCTCGGCGAGCAGCCCAAAGAAGATGTGGCGGGCGTCGGGGTCGAGGTTGGCGGCCGGCTCGTCCATCACCAGCAGCTCAGTGTCGCGCCCCAGGGCGATACTGATGAGGAGCTTCTGCTTCTGCCCGCCCGAGAGCTTGACGAAGGGCTGGCGGCGCATCCGGCTCACGTCGAGCCCGAGGCGTAGCGCCATCGCCTCCATGCGCTCGGGCTCGGCCCCGCAGACCCCGGCGGCGAAGGTGATGAGCTGGCCCACGGGCATCTTGAGCGGTGGCGGGAGCTGGGGAACGAAGCCGACCTTGGCGAGCACCTGCTCGCGGTGCTCCCGCGGGTCGAGCCCGTCCACCCGCACCCGCCCCTGGCAGGTGTACTCGCCGAGAAGGCAGCGGATCAGCGTGGTCTTTCCCGCCCCATTGGAGCCCACCAGGGCGACGCGGTGGCCGCGTTCGATGCTGAGGTCGATGCCTTTGAGGACCTCCTGGCGTCGGAAGCGCTTGACGACCTGCTCGAATCGAATCATTAGGGGACCCCGTCTCAGGCCGTTAGTGAAACGCCGATTCATTGCGCGTGTCCCGCGTGGGGCAGGATGCCCCGCCAGCTACAAGCGCTCAGGCGCTTGAAGCTGAGGGAACCCGGAAACCGCGCTTTTCGGGCTCCGTGCTGATTTGTGCCAGGGGTGGCCGTTAATCAGCATCTCCCAGGAGCGCCGCTAGAGCGCCTTGTCGAGCCCCTTGATCTTGAAGCTTAGGGAGCTGGTCGGACAGAGGTCGACGCACAACCCACAGCGCGTGCAATCCGCGCCGATGTCGGTGGTCAGCCCCCGTGCGCGCCCGCGGATCGTGACGTCGAGCACATGGGGCACCAGGCACACCTTACGGCAATCGCCCTCGTAGTGACAGGTCTGCATGTTGTACTGCACGCGCAGGGGCGAGATCGTCCCTACGATCCCATAGGTGATCCCGATCGCGCAGATGTACCGGCACCAGGCCCGACGCGAGACAAAGACCTCGAATGCGAGCAGCGCCAGGACCCAGAGCAGCGCGAGGCCCGGACCGTAGATCAGTGCCCGGCTGGCGATGCCAGTCGGCGAGATGGTCTCGAAGACGGTGTAGCCGGTGGCCAGGGCGAGCAGCACGAAGAACACGTAAAGCGCCGGGCGCACCAAGCGGTGGAACTGGACGTCCTTCACCCACTTCTTCTCGGCGAGCTTGAGGTGGAGCGACTCGGCCCACTCCGCGAGCAAATGATACGGGCAGAGCCAGGAGCAGAAGGTCCGACCGCCGAGCAGCCACCAGAGCACGGCGACAGTGACTGTGCCGATAATGAGGTTCAACACCACGTGCTTGTAGGCCAGCATCACCTGCAAGGCGGCATTGAGGTCCGCCATGTGGAACCCGACGAAGCGCGAGGCGGTCAGTGCCCCCTCCAAGAGCTGGATGTCGAGCTGGTAGGAGACGACGAAGAGCAGGTTCAGCGCGATCAGGGTCGCCCAGCGCCGGTTGCGCCACTTGTGCCGGTGCCGGGCTGCCTCGTGTCCCTCCTCCAGGGCGCGGAGCTGCTCCTTGGTCAGCTTCTCGCGGCGCTTCTCGTCATAGACCACCCGCACCTCGACGGGCAGGGCCTCCCACTGGGGCTTGGTCGGCTTCAGGCCGACCAACTGGCGCAGGGATTCAATGAAATAGCTCATCGCGGCTCACGTGGAACGCGCCTCTTACGCCTTGCGGTCAGACCCAGTCGGCGCTCTGGTCGATATCGATGACGATGGCCGCCGGATCGACCGGGCAGATCATCTCGCACACCCCGCAGCCCACGCAGCCGTCGGCTACCACCGGGATCGCGGAGCGGCCGTCGTCCGAGTGCTCCAGCCGGATCGCCTGCCGCGGCGGGCACTGGTTCGGGTCCCCCGAGGGCGGTGTGCCGGCGGCGCACTGGGCGATGCGGATCTCGATCGGGCACTGTCGGATGCACAGATCGCACAGTGGCAAATCGTAGGGGTAGTCGGCGACGCGGATCGGCTTCCAGCGGTCGACGTCCTCATAGCGCAGCATGCCGCCAAAGTCCGGCCCGCGCGCCTGGCCCTGAAAGCCCTTCCCGTGCGCGGCAAGGCAGGCATCCGGCCGCGCCAAGCGGGCGAAGCCCATCCGCGCCTGAGCCGGATAGTCGATGTCGTGGGTGAGCGCCCCGGTCGGGCAGGCCAGCACGCACTGCAGTCCGTCGCAGGAGAAGTCGCAGGCCTGATCTCGCGCCTCGATGTAGGGCACCCCGATTCCGACCCCATCGGTCAGATCCGCGAGCAGGATCGCTTCCACCGGGCAGACCTGGACGCACTGCCCGCATTTGATGCAGGCGGCGAAAAACTCCTGCTCCGCCAGACGGTCCTTGAGCGCCCCCGGCGGACGCAGCCGGGCGTTCGCGTTGCCGATCAACGGCATCAGCCCGAGCAGCGAGATGCTGACCATCCCGGCCGCCAGGGCCGAGCTGCGCAGGAACTCGCGGCGGCTCTGGTCGCGCCGCTTGGCGCTGACCGGTGCGCGCCCAGACTTGGCTTTCGGCTTGTCAGTCATGGGCGAATCTCTGGCTAATCGCGCCCCAGGGACTGTCGCAACGCCTCGAGGGCGTCGTAGCCGCTCGGCGCGGTCGGCGCCGCCTCTTCGACCTTCGGCTCGGCGTACTCGTCGATCGCCATCGTGGGCGAGGGCACCATCAGGTCACCAACGTCGATCGACGCCGCCCGCAAGGGCTGGAGGTCGCGGACCAGGAGATCCGGGGTCGTGGAGGGCGACAGACGCTCGATGAAGTCCAGCACCTCCAGCATGGGCGTGGCCTTGAAGAACTGCGCCGGGGGGACATCCATCCACAGTCGGTCCGCAAAGGCATAGAGCTCGTAAGGGGTGTCGCCGATACCATCGTCATCACGGTCGAAGCCCTGGTAGTCGTCCCAGAAGTTGCCGTGCCAGGTGTTGCGGTTGGCCGTCTTGCCCCCCTCCACGACGATCTGGGTGGTATTGCCCTGGAACCAGTTGCCCGTGAAGGTGTTGCCGTACCAGTCATTGAGCCAACGCACGCCGACCCCGTTGTAGGCGATCAGGTTGCCCCGGAAGACGTTCGTCGTCTCCGGCTGATAGGGCGAGACGTCGATGTAGACCCCGTCGGCGCAATACAGCATTCGGTTGCCCTCGATGACGAGGTCCGAGCTCTCCTTGAGACCCAAACCGACCCCCGTCGGGCCATGCGCATTGACGATGGTGTTGTTCTTCAGCACCACGCCGTCGCTGTACATGACGAAAATCCCGACCGTGTTGTCCTCGAAATAGTTGTCCTCGACCCGGTTGTACTGGGAGTACATGAAGTGCAGCGAGTAGCGGCCGCCGCGGGCGTCGTTGCGGGCGATCAGGTTGTCGCGGGAATACCAGATCACGATGTCGCGCGAGTCGCGGACGACGTTGTCGGTGATCTGGTTGTTGAAGCTGTACCAGAGCCGGATGGCGTCGCCGCGCACCCCGAGATCCACCGGTTTGGAGACGATGTGGTTGCGCCGGACGATGTTGTTGTTCGACTGCTGCAGATCGATGCCGAACAGGGTGTCCTCGATGCGGTTATCTCGGATCACGTTGAACTTGCCCCGGACCTGCACGCCCGAGTCGATGTCGTTGTGCGAGGTCCCGGAGTTGACCAGCCGCAGGTTCTTGAGCGTCGCGCCGTCGGTGTCGAGCAGGATCACCGTGCCCTTGCCGCCGGCGTCGATGGTCACCTGGTCCTGCCCGTCGATGGTGATGGCCTTGTCGATCACCACCGGCCCCGCATAGATCCCAGGCTCAGGCGTCAGCACCGCCCCCGGATCGGCCGCGTCCACCAGCGCCTGAAACGGCGGATAGGCTGCTTCAGCAGAAACGACTGCGGACAGACCCAGCGGCATGCAAAGAAGAAGGGTCCGCAACTGAACGCAAATGAACGCAAATCGCCTGTTTGTAGAACCGAGCGACGACAATGATACCGAGGCAGGGCGAAACCACAGGCTCCAAGACCCGAGCGACCGACCTGTTGCGTCGCCAGCGCTAGATTTAGACATGAGCCGTCGCGATCGCGCCGGGAGGACGAGGGCGCGTACCGTGCACGGGGAGATCGATGAACGCATCGTTCTTCATTCGCGTTAATCTGCGTTCATTTGCGGACGACTACTCTTCGCGTTCGCCTGCGTGCCCGTTCCCCGCTAAGCTCGATTCTTGAGCTGCTTGCGGCGGATCAAGGCCGCAACGGCGAGGACGGCGGAGGTCGCCAGCATCAGCCCGAAGCCGATATGGGGATAGGAGTGGGTCGAGAACTGGGCGACCTTACCGTCGCCGAAGACGGTCGGCATGAAGGGCTTGACGGTGAAGGCCCCCATGTCGCTCAGGTTGTGGCCGTACCACCAGAGCCAGGCGGAGTAGTCGATGAGGAAGAAGAGCGGGAGCGCAATGGGGACCAGCACCAGCAGCCAGTAAAAGACTCCGCCGTTGCGCCGGGCACCCCAGATGAGGAGCAGCATGGCGCCGATGAGGAACCAGAAGAAGACGTGCGCCGCGGTGCTCATCATCGCGACCATGGGTTGGATCAGCTCGGGGACGTTGAAGTAGCGCCCCAGGGTCTTGCCGTAGTGCCAGGCGAGGATCTGGGCCCCGCTGCCCTCCCACTCCTCACGCTCGGCCGCGGCGCGGCGAGCCTGATCCCGCTCAAACGACGTGCGCAGGCTTGAAAGAACCGTCGACTTGTCCGTGGGTTGCGCGGCGGGTCCTTCAGCGGCCTTGTCCTTAGTCCCTCCCAGCTCGGCCTTGAGCTGGGCGATCAGGGCCTGAGCCGGGGTGAGCTGCGCCTGCTCCTCCTTGCCGGCCTCTTGATCCAAGGCGGTGCTGAGCGCCGTGATATAGCCCGTGTTCTGCATCCGCACGCCCTCGGACCCATAGAAGGTCAGCCACATCCAGCCCGCGAGCCCGGCGAAGCCCACCGCAAGGACGATCATTCGTAACCCCGGCTTGGGAACCGCGAAACCGACCAGCATCACCCCCAACATGGTCATCAGGAAGGGGGCGAAGTGACGCTCGAGCACCCCACCCGCGGCGATCGGGTACATGCCGACGTAGTGGTTGATGATGTCCATCTCGTGGACGCAGTCGAGCGTCTCCTCCTCGCGGATCTCGGCCTTCTCAACCGGCTGGCAGCCGTTGAACACGCCATTCATGTGGAAGTGAATGCGCACCCCGTCCGGGAAGGCCTCCGGCGGGAAGTTGGGCGCAGTGAGTGACACCCACCAGATCGGTGAGACCCAGATGACCGCCAGTAGACCCAAGGCGACTAGTGTGAGCAGGCCGACAATGAGACCCTTGGAGCCGTTTGCGCGCGCTTTCATAGGAGGCACCGCTGGACCCAAGGGTCCACTGAGTGGGAGGGGAGTCCTGGGCAGGTACCCGCCCAGGACTCAGGCAGCAAGGGGGCCGGGGTTTACTCGAAGTCCGGGTTCTTCCAGTCCGCGGACTCGGCCGTCAGCTCCTTGGGCGGGCGAATACGGGAGGTGTAGTCACTCACCGCCAAGACGTCGCGCTCGGTGAAGTTCTTCACCTGCTCGACCATCTCGGGATTGGCATTGCGCCGCTGACCGCCTTTGATCTCGCGGAATTGACGGACGACGTAGTTGTAGTGCTGGCCGTGCACCCGAGGATAGAACTTGTCGTTGTCGCCCTCGCCATTGGCGCCGTGACAGCGCACGCAGTTCTCTTCGTAGAGCTTCTGGCCATGCTCCAGGTCATCCCCAGGCCCTACCCCATTCTCAGGGGTCATTGGCAGCTTGGCCATATAGGCGACGACATCGGCGATGGCTTGAGGGCCCCCGATCTGGGACGGCAGCGCAAAGGGATACATGGTGGGGTTGTCGCGATTGAGGGCGCGGATGTCAGCCAACTGCTTGATCGCAACCTTCGGGTGCTGACCCGCAAGCTGCGGGAAGGTCCCGTCGGAGAGCCCCCAGCCCTCGGGTAGATGGCAGGCGGCGCAGACCTCGTAAACGTCGCGCCCGTTCTCGGGGTCACCGACCAGGTGGAGCGCCTCGTCCTGCTCGCCGCCGCCCTCGTTCCAGGCGAACACCGAGCCGGCCAATGCCGCGGCGACCGCGGCGACCGCCGCGCGGGTGGTGAATTTCATCATCTGCGTCTCTCCGAAATAGCGAAAAGGGATGGGCTCCCGTTAGTGAGACGGCGCGGGAACAGCCGCTTGCCCGCGCCCAACAATGCGGTAGTCTACCGGCTTGACGATTCTTTGCATTGACGTTTGTCAAGACCTAACCGGCAGTATTTCCGCATCTATTGCAGGGTCGCCAACCAATCGGCCAAGGCGCGCATTTCCTCCTCGCTCACCAGGTGCATCACCCCCTTCATGGCCGCGGTCTGACCGTTGGAGCGCGCCCCGCTCTTGATGTCCATCATCTGGTTGTAGGCATAGTCGGCGTTCTGGCCGGCGAGCTTGGGATAGATGGGTAGGATCGGCGTATTGGCGTCCTTGCCGTGACAGGCGATGCAGGTCTTCTTGACGTACAGGTCGGCGGCGTCCAGGGCCTGAGCGGCACCAGTTGCCAAAAGCGCAGCGGCCATGCAGAGGGAAAGAGAAGCCAACTTCACGGTCTTCATTACTCAGAACCTCACAAACAGAAGTGAATTAAGTCATCAAACGACGCACGGGGGCCAGAAGGCCCCCGTGCTTGGGTCAGGGCAAGGCGTTACTGAGTGACTTTCGCGCCGCCCTCGTCGAGCAGGTTCTTGGCACGCAGCCCGAGGTCCGCCGCCTTGACCTGATATTGCCACCACTGGTTGGCCCAGAGCATGGCGTTCTGCCAGTCCTCGGTGCCGGCCGCCGATTCGGCCTTGGCCTTGGCCTCCTGGGCGAAACCGAGCTGGTCGGTGGCGTCCTCGACCAGCGCGACGGCCGTCGGGAAGTCCTTGAAGTTGCGCGCGGTGATGTAGGCGACCACCTGGTCGATGACGGCCTGGGTCTCGAGGTTGGTCTTCACCTGGGTCTCGTAGTCTGCCTTGCTATAGATCGTACCCT
This sequence comes from Chromatiaceae bacterium, assembly GCA_025458165.1. GTDB lineage: Bacteria > Pseudomonadota > Gammaproteobacteria > Chromatiales > Chromatiaceae > JALOTB01. The sequence goes on from JALOTB010000016.1 coordinate 40,185, forward strand.
CGATCATCTTGACCGCGGTGACCTCGTAGCCCTTAGGCTTGACCAGCAGATAGCCCTGCATCTCCAGATGCAGCGCCGAGCAGAACTCGGTGCAGTAGTAGGGGTAGACGCCGGGCTTCTCGGCAACGAAGGTGGTGCTCGCCGTCTTGCCGGGCTCGATCGAGAGCTGCACATTCTGCCCGTACATCGCGAAGCCGTGGACCTGGTCCTGCGCCCGCTCCAGGTTGGTCAGCGCGATGGTGACCGTGTCACCCTCCTCGACCACGTCGATGATCTCGGGCGTGATGTGGGAACGGATCACCGTGCCCTTGACCAGCACCGTGCACTTACCGTCAGCGTCGCAGTTGCGCTCGGTGGTTTCACGCCCGGCGCGGGTCGCGTTGGGGTGGCGCTCGTCGGTGCGGCTGTCGGTGCCGGACTTGTAGCGCACCGTCGGCTGCAGCTTCTCCACGCGGATCGCCTGGGCGTAATGCGGCTCGCCCAACGGGAGCGGCATGTCGTAGAGGAGCTGCATCTTCTCGTTGCTGATGTCGATGAGCTGGTGGTTCTGCGGGTGCAGCGGGCCGACCGGCTGGAACCGGTCGATGGCGAGCTTATTCAGCGCGACTAGATACTTGCCCTGAGGATTGACGGTGTCGCCCTCCATGGTCATCAGGTGCCCGATGTTGTAGTGGATGGAGAGCTTGTCGAGAACCTTGCCCGCGCAGTAATCGTACTTGGCGACCTGGGAGTCGACGTAGAGCGAGGTATAGGCGACACAGGGCTTGGAGTCGAACTGGGTGTGCAGCGGCCCGAGGCCGAGGTTGACCTGGGTGTGCAGGGCGTCCTGCATGGCGATGATCGGCACGCCGTAGGGGTCCTTGCCCTCGAACTTGCCGTCCGCGATGGCCTTCATGATCTTCTCGAAGCTGAACACCGACACATGGCTGTCGAGCTTGCCGGAGACGATGATGTATTTGCCATCCGGGGTCACGTCCACGCCGTGCGGGCTCTTGGGCTCGGGGACCAGATACAGCAGCCCTTCGGCGATCGCCTGCTCCATGGGGATGTAATAGGTCCCTTTCTCCTGGCGCACCTTGCCCGCCTTGACCAGCTCCTCGGCCTTCTTCCAATTGGTGACGTGCATGTAGTCGGTGTCCTTCGACGAGCAGCCAGCCTCGAAGGGCGGGCGCCCGCGCTCGATGCCGCCGACGTAGCGCTCGGTGCAGAAGGAGTTGGTGAAGCCCCAGCCATAGCTGTCCTTCTTGCCGGCGTCGGAGAGGTCCTGGCTGTAGGGGCCGAGCTCGAAGGTGAAGGAGCTCTCGGGCTCGATCCGGCCGCGCTCGCGGTTGAACTTCCAGTAGGTGAGCCCGCCGCGGTACTGGTCGTTGAACTCCTCCAGCGGCACGAAGCCGTCCTCCATGAGCGGCGCGGCGTACTGCACGGCCTCCATGACGTACTCGGTGTTCGGGGTGACGAAGGCCCCGCCGTGCGCGGACTTGAAGAAGGGGTTGACGACGATCTGCTTGGTCTCGAAGTCGTGCAGATCGATCACCGCGATACGGGGATTGGCCTTGTCGTTGATGAAGAGCCAGCGCCCGTCGTAGTTACCCTCGGTCTCGGAGATGCTCGGGTGGTGGGTGTCGCCGTAGACGATGTCCTTGCCGCGGATCTGGCCTTGGGCGAGCACGGCCTTGGACTCGTCGTCGAACCCATAGCCCTGCCAGGGCTCGGGCGTGAAGACGCCGATGTACTTCAGCAAGCGCATCGACGGCACGCCGTAGACGATGACCTGCCCCGACTGGCCGCCCGAGCTGAACACCACGAACTCGTCGCGCCCACCGGTGGGGACATAGGTCTTCGCTGCGGCGAGGACATCCTTCTCCGTCAGGCCGCGGCGCTTCATGACGTCCTGCAGGCTCTCGGCGGACCAGGAGGCGCTGGCCGCCCCCAGGCCGATCGCGAGCCCCGTCGCCAGGGAAATCAACCGCCGACTCGTATGCAACATGCGTCCTCCCCCAATCAGGTGTACTTAAGACAAACAGGTGGCCTTACGCCCTCAGTGGGCCCGAGGAACCTAGCAGTCCCCCGGGGAACGGTCGTTGATATCGGTCAAGGAACACAGGGCGCTGAGTATTTTCACTCAGCCGCCCGAGCCGGCCCCGCCGAGCGGGCTTGACGACCGTCAAGGCCGGCGGGACGCATGGCCGACCAGGATGGGGTCATTCGATTCAGGAGTGGACTCATGCCAGCAACTGCTCGTTTCAATGGCGCGGGGGCGCCCAGCTTGCTCGCGCTCGGCTTTCGGCCGTTCTTCCTGGCCGCTGGCGCCTGGGCCTGTCTGGGGATGCTGCTCTGGGTCGGCGTGCTCGCCGGCAAGGTCCCGGCCCCAGGCCACTATGGACCCGTCGCCTGGCATGCCCACGAGCTGCTCTTCGGCTATGCCGGGGCGGTCATCGCCGGCTTCCTGCTCACGGCGGTACGCAACTGGACCGGGATCGACACCCCGATTGGGGGGGCGCTGGCCGCGCTCGCACTGCTCTGGCTCGCGGGACGGGTGGCCCCCTTCCTGCCCCTACCCGGGACCCTGATCGCGCTGATCGATCTGGCCTTCTTCCCGGCGCTGGCCCTTGCCCTGTACCGTCCGATCTGGGCCGGGCGCAACCGCGTCAATCGGGTGTTCCTCGCGCTGCTTGCCGCGATGACCCTCGCCGGGGCACTGGTACACGCGCAGGCGCTGGGGCTCATCCAGGGAGGCGCGGCCCGCGGCAACCGGCTGATGCTCGACCTAATCCTGCTGACCCTTTTGCTCGTAGCCGGGCGCGTGATGCCCTTCTTCACCGAGGCCGCCGTTGCCGGTACCAAACCTATCGTCCGCTCCTGGGTCGAGCGACTGACCTTCGTCCTTGCCGCCGTGCTGCTCGCGGCCAACCTCGCCGCTCCCGGCTCCCTCGGCTCCGGTGCGATCGCGCTGGGACTTGGGGCCGTGCAGGTGGTCCGGCTCGCCGGCTGGCACCACCCAGGCGCCTGGCGCATCCCCATCCTGGCGGCACTCTACGCTGGCTACCTCTGGCTGATCGCCGGCTATCTGCTCGGCGGGCTGGCCGATCTCGGCTTGCTTCCCGCCTTCCCGGCGCTGCATGCCCTGACCGCCGGGGCCATCGCGGTGATGACGCTCGGCATGATGGCGCGGGTGACCCTGGGTCACACCGGGCGAGAGATGCGCTCGTCGGCCCTGACCAACCTCGCCTTCGTGCTCATCAATGCCGCGGCCCTCGCCCGGGTGGCGCCCCCGCTGGTGCTGCCGGCGGCCTATGGGGCCACGCTGATGGTCTCCGGCGCGCTCTGGATCCTCGCCTTCGGTCTCTTCCTCTGGGTCCACGCCCCGATGCTGGTCCGCCCCCGCGTCGACGGCCGCCCGGGTTGACCGACCCAGACCTGTGACGCCCGCCGACAAGCCGATGCGCTCGCCGCCCGCCCAGCGGATCTTCGACGCCCATTTCCACGTCCTGGACCCGGCCTTCCCGCTGGTCGCGAACCACGGCTATCTGCCCGACCCGTTCACGGTCGCTGACTACGTCCGCGCCACCGAGGATCTGGGCATAGTCGCGGGCGCCGTCGTCTCCGGCTCCTTCCAGGGATTCGACCAGGGCTACCTGCTCGATGCCCTGGACCGCCTCGGCCCCGCGTTCTGCGGCGTCACCCAGCTCCCAGCGGCAACGCCCGATGCCGAGATCTTATGGCTCGATTCGCGCGGTATCCGAGGGGTGCGCTTCAACCGCAGGCGGGGCGGCTCGGAGTCGGTCGAGCACCTGGAGGGCTTCGCCCGGCGGGTCGACGAGCTCGCGGGCTGGCACGTCGAGCTCTACGTCGACTCCCGGGACCTCGGGGAGATCGAGCCCCTGTTCAGATGACCTGATCTCCACCCCTTGGTCTTTTTGCGTCCGCTCAGCGAAAAGACATGACGGATCAGTGGGAAGGACGGTGGGGCGAGGATTTCGC
>JALOTB010000017.1 GCA_025458165.1 Chromatiaceae bacterium
ACCAACCCGGGCGCGGCGCGCGAGCGCTACGCGGAGCTCCTCGCCGACGACTGCGAGGTCACCGTCAACCTGATGTGCCACAGCATGGGCAACTATGTGATGAAGTATGCCCTCGGCCCAAGCGCCGCCGCCGCGCGCGACCTGGTGTTCGACAACGTCTCCCTGGTCGCCGCCGACACCAACAACCCCGGCCACGAGCAGTGGGTCGAGCGCATCCAGGTCCGTAACCGACTCTACATCACCATCAACGAGGACGACCACGCCTTGGGGTGGTCGCGCCGCAAGCCCGGCGAGGCACAGCGGGAGCGGCTGGGGCATTACCTGAAGAACCTGATCGTCTTCACCGCCGCCTTCACCGGCGGGCGGGCCGAGGCCGAGCTGCGTTATCTCCCCGACATCAACGCCTACCGATTGAAGTAGGGCGGCCGGCCAGAGATTGAGCAGCGTGTCGCGCAACGCACTGATCATCGGTTACGGAAGCCCCATCCGCGGCGACGACGCCATCGGCCCGCTGGTGGCGGACCGCCTGGAGGCCGAAGGGCTCCCCGCGCACGTTCGGGTGATCTCCCGCCACATCCTCACCGCCGACCTGGTGCCCGACATCGCCGCGAGCGACCTGGTGGTCTTCCTCGACGCCGCCGTCGAAGGGCCGCCCGGCGAGGTCCAATGCCGGCCCTTGGGGCCCGACCCGACGGCGGTCTCGACCATGGCCCACTTCCTCGACCCCCGCGAGCTCCTCGCCTGGTCGCAGTCCCTCTACGACCGACTGCCGGAGGCCTGGCTGGTCTCGGCGGCGGGAACGTCGTTCGAGTTCGCGGGCTACGAGCTCACCCGCGCCGCCGAGCAGGCGGTGGTACCGATGCTTGCAAAGGTGCGGGCGCTGATCGAGGGCTGAGGGAGGACCAGCGGGCCAGAGTCCTTCGGGCCTCGGCGACGTTTGGTTGCGGCAGCGGCCCTGCCGCCCTCGCGCGACCCTGGGCTTCGGAACGCTCCCCCTGCCGTGGGGCGGCAGGGGTCCCAGTGGGGCGGGGGTCAGTTGCGGGTCTTGTCGACCAGCTTAGAGGCCTTGATCCAGGGCATCATCTCGCGCAGGCGCTCGCCGACGGCCTCGATCTGATGCTCCTCACCGAGGCGGCGCAGGGCCTTCATCTTCGCCGCGCCGGCCTGGTTCTCAAGGATGAACTCGCGGGCGAACTCGCCGGACTGGATCTCGCCGAGGATGCGCCTCATCTCGGCCTTGGTCGCGTCGTTGACGATGCGCGGGCCGCGGGTCATGTCGCCGTACTCCGCGGTATTGGAGATCGAGTAGCGCATGTTGGCGATGCCGCCCTCGTAGATCAGGTCGACGATCAGCTTCACCTCGTGCAGGCACTCGAAGTAAGCCATCTCCGGCGCGTAGCCCGCCTCGACCAGGGTCTCGAAGCCCGCCTTGATGAGCGAGGTGAGGCCGCCGCACAGGACCACCTGCTCGCCGAACAGGTCGGTCTCGCACTCCTCGCGGAAGCTGGTCTCGATGATCCCGGCACGACCGCCGCCGTTGGCGCTCGCGTAGGCGAGCGCGAGCTCGCGGGCATGGCCGGTGGCGTCCTGATAGACGGCGATCAGGCTCGGTACCCCGCCGCCCTGGACATAGGTGGAGCGCACCAGGTGACCCGGCCCTTTCGGCGCGACCATGATGACATCCAGGTCCTCGCGCGGCTCGATCTGGCCGAAGTGGATGTTGAAGCCATGGGCGAAGGCGAGCGCCGCGCTCTCGCGGATGTTGGGCGCGATCTGCTCGCGGTAGAGTCGGGCCTGGTGCTCGTCCGGGGCCAGGACCATGACCACGTCGGCTCCCACGACGGCTTCCTCGATCGCCTTGACCTCCAGACCCGCGTTGGTCGCCTTGGCCGCCGAGGCCGAGCCCGGGCGCAGCCCAATGGTGACCGACACGCCGGAGTCCTTGAGATTGTTGGCGTGCGCGTGCCCCTGGGAGCCGTAACCGATGATCGCGACCTGCTTGCCCTGGATCAGAGAGAGGTCGGCGTCTTTGTCGTAGTAAACGTTGATGGTCATTGGCCTTGCCTGAGTGAGTGAATAGAACGAGTCCGCAAATGAACGCAAATAAACGCCAATGAGGAGACGGCCCGGGCTAGCGGCCGCTTACTCGCGCACATCGACCCCTGAGGAACCATTCAGAAACAAGTGAGACGGGCGGGGGGCGGGCGTCCCGCCCGCCAGGCGGGCCAGAGGCCCGCCCCCCGTTCGGACCTGTCCTGGTTGTTTCTGAATCATTGCCTAGTGCCGGCGAGCCCAAGACTTCGGGGGCGTCACGACGTCAGCGGCAACACCGTGCCACCGTCTCGGCGCCGGCATCGCCGCCGAGCAAACGACCCATTTGGCGTTCATTTGCGTTCATTTGCGGACGAACTCGAGACTTAGAGCGTGAGCCCCTTCTCGCCGCGGGCGATGCCGGTGGGCCCGGAGCGCACCACCTCGACGATCAGTCCCTCCGGGACCGCCTTGATGAAGGCGTCGAGCTTCTTCGACGCACCCGTCAGCTCCACCACGTAGCTGGTGTCGGTCACGTCGATGATGTTGGCGCGGAAGATGTCGGCCAGGCGCTTCAATTCCTCGCGGTCCTCGCCCACGGCGCGCACCTTGATCATCATCATCTCGCGCTCGATGTGCGGGCCCTCGGAGAGATCGAGCAGCTTCACCGTGTCGATCAGCTTGTTCAACTGCTTCTTGATCTGCTCGACGATGTCCTCGCTGCCGGTGGTCACCAGCGTCATGCGCGACAGCGAAGGGTCGTCGGTCGGCGCGACGGTGAGCGACTCGATGTTGTAGCCGCGGGCGGAGAAGAGCCCCGCGACGCGCGACAGGGCACCTGCCTCGTTCTCGAGCAGGACGGAAAGGATGTGTCTCATGTCAGGCCAGCTCCCGTTCCGGCGAGAGGTGCATCTCGTGGTGTCCCTTGCCCGCAGCGATCATGGGATAGACGTTCTCGGTGGGATCGACGATCACGTCGAGGAAGACGAAGCGGTCCTTCATACCGAAGGCCTCGCGCATCGCCCCTTCGAGGTCGCCCGGGCGCTCCACCCGCATGCCGACGTGGCCGAAGCTCTCGGCGAGCTTGACGAAGTCCGGCAGGGCGTCGACGTAGGAGTGCGAATAGCGGCTCTCGTAGAAGAACTCCTGCCACTGGCGAACCATGCCCATGTAGCCGTTGTTGAGCAGGACCACCTTGATCGGCAGCTCATACTGCTTGCAGGTCGCCATCTCCTGGATGCACATCAGGATGCTCGCCTCGCCCGAGATGCAGGCGACCGCGGCATCGGGGAAGGCAAGCTGCACCCCCATCGCCGCGGGCAACCCGAACCCCATGGTCCCCAGGCCCCCCGAGTTGATCCAGCGCCTCGGCTTGTCGAAGGGGTAGAACTGGGCCGCGAACATCTGGTGCTGGCCCACGTCGGAGGTGAGATAGAGCTCGCCGCCGGTGACCTTGTAGAGCGTCTCGACGGCGTACTGGGGCTTGATCTTGTCGCTGGTGCGGTCGTAGGCGAGGCACTTCATTCCTCGCCACTGCTCGATCTGCGTCCACCAGTCGGCAAGGGCCGCTCGGTCGGCCTCGCGCCCCTGCTCGCGAAGCAGGCGGACCATGTCCTGCAAGACGCTCGCGACCGGTCCGACGATGGGGATGTCCACGCGCACATTCTTCGAGATCGAGGATGGGTCGACGTCGACGTGGATGATCTTGGCGTGCGGACAGAAATGCTCGATCTTGCCAGTCACGCGGTCGTCGAAGCGCGCGCCGATCGCGATCAGCGTATCGGTCTCGTGCATCGCCATGTTGGCCTCGTAGGTGCCGTGCATCCCGAGCATGCCGAGGAACTGCGCATCGGTCATCGGGTAGGCGCCCAGGCCCATCAGGGTGCTGGTGATTGGGAAGCCGGTCAGTTTGACGAGCTCGCGCAGCGTCTCCGATCCCTCGCCGAGGATCACCCCGCCGCCGGTGTAGATCACCGGACGCTTGGCCTCAAGGATCGCGTCCACCGCCTTCTTGATCTGCCCCAGGTGCCCCTTCTGCACCGGGTTGTAGGAGCGCATGCGGATCTCGCGCGGATAGTGGTACGGGATGCGCCGGTTGGGGTCGGTCACGTCCTTGGGGATGTCGACCACGACCGGGCCCGGGCGGCCGGAGGTCGCGATGTAGAAGGCCTTCTTGATGATCTCGGCCAGGTTGTTGACTTCCTTGACCAAAAAGTTGTGCTTCACGCACGGGCGGGTGATGCCGACCGTGTCGACCTCTTGGAAGGCGTCGCTGCCAATCACCGGGGTCGGCACCTGCCCGGTGAGGATCACCACAGGGATGGAGTCCATGTAGGCCGTGGCGATCCCGGTGACCGCGTTGGTCGCGCCGGGTCCGGAGGTCACCAGGCAGACCCCACACTTGCCGGTCGCGCGCGCGTAGCCGTCGGCCGCGTGGGTCGCGCCCTGCTCGTGACGCACCAGGATGTGCTTGACCCTATCCTGTTTGAACAGGGCGTCGTAGATGTGCAGGACGGCGCCCCCGGGGTATCCGAAGACATACTCGACGCCCTCGTCGATCAACGCCTGAACGACGATCTCGGCTCCAGTCAGCTCCACCTCGACGGCCCTCCCAGTGCCCCGCCGCCGAACCCAGGCGCCCGGCGGGTGGGACGAAAAGCGATGCGGGGAAAGAGCGGCAAGCTACAAGAGGTCGCGCTCGCCGGTCAAGATAAACCCCAAGCGCTCCGAGGCTTGGCGGCCGGCGGGCAGCGGTTTGCTTCGCCGCTGCGACGGCCGATAATGCCGGCGGGCCGACCTACCCGGCCCCGCAACAGGGACTGAGCCCATGCCAAACCATCGTCTGCGTCTCGCGGCGCTCGTCGCGGTCCTGCTCCCGGCCGCCGTTGCGGCCGACGTCTACCGCTGGGTCGACGAGAACGGCGTCACCGTCTACTCGCAGTGGCCGGCCCCGACGGCGGAGGCGGTGCGCGTCGAGACCCCGCCCGGACCGAGCGAGGCGGCGCAGGCCGCTGCCGAGGCCCGGCTCCAGCAGCAGCGCGAGCAGTTGCAGGACGCCGCCGACGCCCGCAGCGCCGCCGCCGAGGAGCGCGCCCAGAGCGCAGCGCTCGCCCAGCAACGCTCGGAGAACTGCGCGAAGGCGCGACAGAATCTCGAGACCTTGCAGAACCTCGGCCCGCGGATGGTGCGCAAGCCCGACGGTAGCTACGTGCGCATGACCCAGGACGAGGTCGCCGCCGCGATGCGCACCGCGCGCGAGCAGATCGACGAGTACTGTCAGTAGCCCGTCCCCGCCCGGCCACCCCAGCGAGGAGCCCCCATGCCGACCCTGATCATCCAGACCAACGCCGTCCTCTCGCCCGAAAGGCGCCAGACGGCGCTCGCCGCCGCATCGGCGCTCGTCGCCCGCGAGCTCGGCAAGCCGGAGTCCTACGTCATGATCAGCCTGCAGACCAACCCCGATATGCGCTTTGCCGGCGGCGATGACCCCCTCGCCTACCTGGAGCTCAAGAGCCTGGGCCTGCCCGAGGACCGCACGGCACAGATCTCCGCGGCCTTGTGCGGCCTGATGAGCGAGCACTTTGGCGTCCCAGCCGCGCGCGTCTACATCGAATTCGCTTCCCCGCCCAGAAACCTGTTCGGCTGGAATGGCGGCACCTTCTGAGAAAAAAGGCCGCCCAACAGGGGGCGGCCAGCACCCGGCGCGCGCGGCCGGGGGTCGGGGAGGAGCCTTAATCAGAACTGGTAGTTGATGCCCGCGTAGAAGGTCCGGCCAGGCCCCGGGACTGGGGTGCCCCACTGGGGCTGGTTCGGCGGCGGGGGAATGGTCATGGTCGTACCCTGGCCGACGTAGGCGCCGCCCAGGGGCAGATCGTAGAGGTGGTCGAACAGATTCTCCACGCCGAGCTCGACGCTCCAGGTCTTCTGCTCGTAGCGGCTGCGCAGGTGGGCGAGCCCGTAGCCCGCGGTCTTCATCTCGTTGCGTACGCTGGAGACGTCATCCTTCGACGCCACAAGCTCCGCCTCGATCGTGTTGCGCCATGGGCCCATCTCGTGGATGAGGGCGAGGGTCGCGTTCAGCGGCATGATGTTGTAGAGGTTGTCGTCGGTGTCCTCGTTCTCGCCCTTGGCATAGCTCGCCACCAACTCGGCGCGGAAGTCCCCGAGCGCCGTCCCGCGGGCGATCAGCGCCTGCGCCGCAAGATCGACGCCGTAGAGGCGGGCGGACTGATTGACGTACTTGAGGACCGTGAAGTTGTCGACCACCGGCACCGAGCGTGGCGCGTTCTTCACGGAGTCCCACTGGATCGCGTCGATGTAGTCCTGCACATGCGTGTAGTAGACCGTCGCCCGCAGCCCCCAGCGATCACCCTCGGCGTCGTGCCAATCGCCGGTGAGACTCAGCGTGCGCGCGATCTCGGGGTCCAGGTCGGGGTCGCCGATGTAGCCGTTGCCGTCGCCGACGAAGTTATTCATCAGCGCGGCCATCTGCCAAGTGGACCAGGTATAGCGCTCGTAGAGGTTAGGCGAGCGGGTCTTCTGGGCGAGGCCCAGCTCGTAGCTCTGACCCGCGTCCGGGGTGAAGCGGGCGATCCAGGCCAGGTCCCAGTTGTGGTCCGTCCGACTGCGGGAACGGTTGTTGAAGAGGACCGCGTCCCGGGCCTGATTCCCCGTATCCATCATTAGGCCAGTGACCGGAAAGCTGGTGGGGAAGAAATCGAGGTTGTAGCCGCTGACGGGACCGGCATCACTCTCCACGGCCTCATAACGCAGGCCAAGGATGTGCGACCATCGGTCGCGGCGGATCTCCCACTCGCCGAAAACGGCGTAACGGTCGCGCTCGCCGTCGTTGATGTTGTAGAAGGTGTAGGGCCACATCCCGGCCCCCGAGGGTGACCACCAATCGTCCAAGCGGTAGCGCTGGTACTCGGCGCCGACGCGCAGAAGGTCCCCGTCGGCCAGCCGGACGTCGCCGCTCAGGGTGACCCCAGTGGTCTTGCTGTCGGTCTCCATCGGCATACCCGCGGCGCAGCCGACCAGCTTACCGCCGATCATCCGCACACCGGAGATCGGCGAGCAGGGCAGCCCGTTGAGCGCGGTGTCCCCTCCGGAGCCGAGCGGCGGCAAGCCGGGACCATACCAGAACCGTTTGTCGTCGCCGAAGTCCATTTCGTGCCGGATTTGCTGGTGATAGGCCCGCGCCTTGAGGGTGCCCCAGCCAAGCTCGCCGGTATAGGCCAGATTGAACTGGTCGCTTTCATTGTCCGTCATGTCCATGCGCTGGTTGGGGAATCCCTCGTAGGGGATGTCCTGGCGGCTGTAGGTGAAGGCCAGGAGGTGATCGGCGTTGCGCCAGGCGAGCTGTACCGATTGGTTGGCGGCCTCGTAAGCGGTAGAGCCCACCTCGTCCTTGTCGAGGGTGTGCCCCTCCCGGCCAGTGAAGGTGTAGTCCTTGAAGTCGCCGCCCGCCCTGTAATTGTCGGACTCGGCGTAGGACCCGGTGTAGCTCAGGCTCAGGCTCTCATTGGCGAGTGTGGCGCCGAGATTGGCGCCCCAGGCGTCGCCATTGCTGCGGTAGAAGGCGCCCACCTCCCCAGTCATCAGGGTCGCCTCGGGGTCCGCGAACGCGGGCGGGGCGGACTCGACCAGGATGGTGCCGCCGATGCTGTCGCCGCCAACGCTGACCGGCGTGACCCCCGCGTAGACTTGGATGCTGGCGACCGCGGTCGGGTCGATGTAGGAGAGCGGGGAGTTCATGTGGTTGGGGCAGCCCGCGATCAGGTCCATCCCATCGACCTTGGTGCGCAGGCGATCGTCCGCCAGGCCACGGATCACCGGCAGGCTCGATACCCCCCCGGCACCGTAGGCGCTCACCCCCGGCAGCCCCGTGAGGAGCCTCGCGGTGTCGCTGGTGCGGGCACGCTTGGGCGCAATCTCGCTCGGCCCGAGCTCGACGGAGCGACCGAGCGGGAGATCCCGCGCTGCCGTCACCTCGATCTCCCCGAGGGTGTCAACGTCCTCGGTCGCCGAGGCGGAAGCGGCAAGCAAGGCAAGGATCGCGGCGGTCGTCTTGAGCCGTGGCGGCATGGGGTCGAGCTCCCTGGCATTGGCGCGCCGAGCCGCGGCCACTCCAGGGCCGTACCGGAAGGTCACGCGGGTGGTTGGTGGCGCGGGCTCATCCGGTGCCTCACCGACGAGGCAGGCCGGATTTCCCCTAGCGCGATGGGAGCTTAGAGAAGCGGGGGAGTCGTGATCAACGGTCCCGGGTGCCGATCCGGCAACTCGCGGTATCTCACACGGACCATACGGGATATAGCGCAGGGGGCACTGCCCGGCGGGGCCAAGCTGGCCGGATGGCGGGGATCGACGCGGCCGGGTTGGCGGGCGTCCCGCCCCGCTCGGGTAAGGCTCAGTCTCCCTGGGCAGCGGCCGCCGTCCGCCGCGCGCGCGCCTGCGCGATCAACGCGTCGGCGATTGCCAGCAGGTCTTCGTGGCCCTTGGCCTCGCGACCGACCACCGCGTAGCGCCCGGCCACGGTCAGCCGAGGAACGGCGTCGATCCGGTACTGGCGCACGAGCTGGTCGCTGCGGGCGAGACGGGTCTGCACGGCGAAGGAGTCGAAGGCCTCGGCGAAGGCGTTGGCAGCCACCCCCTGCGTCTTCACCCAGTCGACGATGCTCTCTCTCGTGAAGAGCTTCGCCCGCTGGTCGTGGATCGCATCGAACACCGCCATGTCGAGCTTCGCGAGGTCACCGGTCAGCTCGAGTGCCAGGTAGAGGCGCGCCAGGTTCGCCCAGGCGGCACGGCCGAACGACACGGGGATGCGGCGAAGCGCCACGTCCTCCGGCAGTCGCGTCGCCCAAACGGTCACCAGCGGATGGAGCTCACGGCAGTGCGGGCAGCCGTAGGAGAAGAACTCCAAGACCTCGATCTTGTCGGCGGCGTCGCCGGGCTGCGGGGGCGAGATCGGGACCCAGTCGCGGCCCTCGACGAGCTCGGCGGTCGCGGCCGTCAGGGGCAAGGCCCCGGCGGCGAGCGCGGCCAGGATGGCCTGATTGAAACGGCGTCGGGTCAAGGTCATGCGTGCTCTCCGGATCAAGGTTCGTCTGTCGGTGCCGCGCCGGGCGCCCCCACCACCGCCGCAAGGCTCACCGCGGCCGAGCTGGCGAGGGCGAGCCCCAGGATCACCAGGTCCTCCTCGCCGCAGAGCCCAGTCGGCAACAACGGCGTCGGGAGCGGCTGGCCGAGTCAGTCGACCACAGGCTCGATGAACCCCGGCTGACCGCCGACGCGGGATCCCGCGTCGGGCGGCTGGAGCTGGACGCTGCTCGGCGAGCTGGCGACCCAACGCCTGAGGCGCCGAGTCCTCGGCCGGCGCGAGCCCGAGGACGGGTGGCAGGCATTGGCTCATTGGACCTCGCTGGCCCGCCGCCTCGCCGCCCGCACCCGCGGGCCAGACCTGACGCACTTCATCGGCTGTCGGTCGCAAGCACCATCCTGCCCGGCTCAGCCCAGCATCCCCAGGATGATACGGTCGACTGCGGCCTCTGGATCGAGCCCGCGCGCCATCAGGGCCTCGAGCTGACGCTGGTCAACGCTGCCGATTGCCGCCTCATGTGTCACCTTGGCCTCTGGGTGACTCACCTGGACCTCCGGCACTGCGGCGGCGACCGCCTGGCCGCGCACGATCTCCAGGCAGTCCACGTGGCCCCGGGCCCCCGCGGCACACCCGTAGGTGGCGCCGATGATTCGCACCCGGGCCTGATCCTCGGCCGCGACCCGGCTCTTCACCAGACCGCGGGCATGGGCGCCGCTGAGATGCACGCGCTCGCTGATGCGGACCTCGTCCGTCCCCCGGGCGAAGACTCGGCTAGTCAGCTCGGCGGTCGCGCCCTCCCCCACCTCGACCTCGTAGTCGATGTCCAGGCGACCGACGCGGCCTTCGACCAGGCGGAAGTCCGCGCGGAAGTGCGCGCCCGGCGCGACCCGCACCCGCGCCCTGGGGACCACCTCGATCCCGCCTGAGGGGCCGTGATAGTGAACCTCGCTGTAGGTCATCCGTGCCCCGGGTCCCAAGGCAATGCGGGCGTCCATGGCGTGCCGGGCCAGCTCCGGGACGGTGAAGAGACAGTGCGACCAGAAGGTCGCCTGGCTGCCCTCTCCCATCTCGAGCCCCAGGTCCACCTGCTGCTCGCCGAAGCGCTCGAAGAGCCCGAAGCAGAGATGGACCGGCTGGGCGATCGATGCCCCATGCGCAACCCGAACCTGGGCACGAATCCCCGCCTCGCCTCCCTCGGCCTCGATGGTCAAGCCTGGCGCAGACTGGCGGCTCAGGACGCGGTGGCCGTGGGCAACCAGATGGGCGGCCTGCGGCCCCAGGATCAGGGCTGGGTCCTCGCCGATCTGGCGGAAGGCCTGGTAGAGCGCGTCCAGCTCGGTCATCGCGGGAGACTTTGCCACAAACCAACGCTCATCAACGCAAACAAGCAGCGATCACCGCTCCGTCACCGGATGGCGAGGCCGATGAAGATCGCAAAGGAGACGAACCCGTTGCTCGAGCTGGGCGTCACGCTGCTCACCCGTACCTTACCAAGCCAAAGACCCAAAAGGCCCTCCAACCATTCGATCCGTTTGTGTTCATTCGCGTTCATGTGCGACTGAATCCTCACAGTCCGCAGATCTCGCCGTCGCAGCGGCGGCAGCCTCGGGTCTTGTAGTGGGCGATAACCTCGGCGGGGGCGCCGCGAAACACGATCCGGCCGCCGCAGAGCTGGCTCGCCCGGTCGGCCCCGCCAGCAAGCGACTCTTCGTGCGTGATCAACAGCACCGCCCCATGCCGGCGCATCGCCTGGATGACGGTGGCGATCTCCTCGTGTGACAGGAAGTCGATACCGGCGGTCGGCTCGTCCAGGATGGCAAGCCGGGGCTTGCGGGCGAGCACCCCGGCCAGCTCGATGCGCTTGCGCTCACCGCCGGAGAGGGTCTTGTCGAGCGCGCGATCCAGATAGTCCTCCGGGGCCAGTCCGACGCGGTGCAGGCACTCGGCGGGATCGGCCTCGCCCGCGCCCAGGCCAAGGAAGTCGCGGACCGAGAGCCCCTCGAAGCGGGCCGGCTCCTGCCAGGCGAGCGCCAGACCCAGCCGCGCCCGCTCGTGGATCGCTCGCCCTGCGATGTCCTGGCCGACGAACCGGACCTCCCCCGCCTGTGGCTGGTAGCCGGCGCACCCCATGAGGGCATAGGCCAAACTGGACTTACCAGCCCCGTTCGGGCCGAGCAGGGCATGCAGCTCACCCTCGCAGACGGCGAGATCGATACCGTCTAGGACGCGCCGCCCGCCCAGGGTGAGAGAGAGGCCGGTGAGCTCGAGCAGGGCGGCCGGACGCGTCATGGGGCGTATCGCTCGATCAATCTACGCCACGGTCGCTGACGAAACCGTAGCTGACCGGGACCCGAAGATAGAAGAGATCAAGGCCCGCCTGGGCGATGTGGTCGAGGAAATGGTCGGCCTCCTCCTGCGTGACCACGAACCCAACCTCGACCGGCAGATCCCCGGCAAGCTCGAAGAAGTGCTCCTCGTGCAGCCGCCCATGCCGGCCGAAACCGGCCAGGGCACGGAACGCGGAGCCCCCGCTCAGGCCAAACTTCTTCGCCTCTTCGAGCAGCCACTCGTAGGCGAGCTGGTGGCGGTGTCGGCGGTTCTCCGCCACATAGAACTTGAGAAAACAGCCGTTCACAACGCCCCTCCTGGCAGAAGCCGGCCAGCCGCAAAGGCGGATCACCGCAACCGGGTCACGCCCGCGGCACCAACCAGTGGACCAGCGCGATTCCGGTGGCGGTGAGCGCGAGCGAGCCCGTGAGGTGGGCGCCCGCCGTGATCAACCCCCAGAGATACTCGCCGCGCGTGAGCAAGGTAACCACCTCGGCCGAGAAGGTCGAGAAGGTCGTCAGCCCACCGAGAAACCCGGTGATCACGAGCAGTCGGATCTCGGGTGGGACGCCGGGGTTGCGACTGAACCAGGCTAGGGCCAGGCCGATCAGCAGCCCGCCAATCAGGTTGGCGGCCAGGGTCCCCAGCGGCAGGATCGGGAACAGCGGATTGAGCCGAGCGCCCAGAAACCACCGCAGTAGGGCGCCGGTGCCAGCGCCCACGAAGACGCAGAGTACTGCGACGATACTCACCGCCAACACCGGTTAGCTGCGCCAGGCCCGGGACGCGCCAACCGCTCGCCGCAGGACGACCGTCTCCGTCCCGACGGTGAACCGCAGGTCGTCACCGACCTGCCCTGCGCGGATGCGCTGGTCACCGCACGGGAAGGTGGCGGCGGGCGCGGTCACGGCGAGGGCGGGTGGCATGGGGCTCTTCCGGTGGATTCATTGCGGCGCAGTGGCGTCCAGTTTACCCCACGGCGACTGGTGACCCCTCTGAGCGGCCCGCGGCCGGCCCCATCACGCGACGGTAAGGCTTGTTTTTCCCTGTCCGCATCGCAATGCTTCGGGCCTATCGGCCAGGGTGCGAGGCGAATGGTCCGCCGCCCCGCTGCCGCGCCCCTTCCCACTTCGCAGTTTCACTTCAATCACCATCATGCGTGAACAGTCCCCGCCCTCACCGCTGCACATCAGCGGAGATACACTCGCCCTCGACCGGGCCCTGCGCGCCCGTCTCCAAGCCGAGGCGAGCAGCCTACAAGACCGCTACCCCGATACCCCAATCAGGCTTAGCGTGAAGATCGCCGAAGAGTTCGATCAGCGCCACGGTCACCGCGTGCGTTGTGAGCTCGTCGCAACCACCGATGCGCGCCAGCAAGTCGTCGTGCGTGAGGCGCAGAAGGACCCCCTCGCCGCGATCGCCGGCGCCTTTGCCTCCGCCAAGCGTCAGCTTCGTCGCTTGAGCCTGCGAGGGCCTCGGCTCGCGATCGCCGCCACGCCCCAGCTCCAGCCCTCGGGGGCCTGAACGACGCGCGCCGCTCGCTAAAGGCTCATCGGCACCGACGGCGCCTGCGTCCAGGCATCCGAGGTACGCCAGTCGACCTCTGGGTTGTCGGCGAATAATTCGACCTGATTCCCCTCTGGATCGCGCAGATACAGGCTGAAGCTCACCCTGTGGTCGACCGCCCCGGCAACCTCGATGCCAAGCGTCTCGAGCCGTGCCTTGGCCTCGCGCAGCGCGTTCAAACCCTCACCGACGCGCCAGGCGGTATGGTAGAGAGGCTGGCGCGGACTGCCCGCCTCGCTCACCGCGGGCGCCGCGACCAGCAGGAGCTCGTGGTGCTGGCGTCCGCCGCTCAAGACGGCGGCGCGACCGCCGGCCAGTCGACCGACCTCCCGCAGCCCGACGGCGTCCCGGTAGAAACGGATCGCCTGCTCTAAGTCCCGCACACGGATCGCGACGTGGCCCAGCTCGATCATCGGCCCGCCCTCCTGTCTCGCCTCAGGCCAGCCGAAGCCGGGATAGCCCGGCGTCGCAGTGGATGACCTGGCCGGTGACGAGCGGCGCATCCCGCAACAGCCAGAGCACGGCCCGTGCGATCTCCTCAGGCCGGCCGATCCGACGCAGGGGATGGCGCTCCGCCGCCATACGCCGCTTCTCATCGCTGGAGAGCAGGCGCTCGGCGAGCGGGGTATCCGTGATCGTCGGGGCGACCGCATTCACCCGGATGCGGGGCGCCAGCTCGGCGGCCAGCGCCCGCGTAAGCCCCTCCACCGCACCTTTGGCACTCGCCACCGAGGCGTGGTAGGGCATCCCGGTCTGCACTGCAACCGAACTGAACAGCACGATGGCCGCCGTCTCCGCCCGCTGCAACGCGGGCAGACAGGCCTGCGCCGCACGCACTGCCCCGAGCAGGTTGACCGCTAAGTCGTCGACGAGCTCGTCCTCCTTGATCCGCGCGAAGGGTTTGAGACGGATGCTCCCCGGACAGTAGACCAGCCCCGCCAGGGTCTGCGGAATCGCGTCGACCGGGAAGGGATCACCCGCGTCCCACAGGAGGGTCTGCACCCCGGGATGCGCCGCGCGACCCTCCGCGTTTCGGCCGGTGTAGATCACCGCTGCGCCCGCCTCGATCAGCCCGGTGACCACGGCGGCACCTACACCCGAGGTCCCGCCAACGACGAGATAGCGTTCACTCATCTTTATCCCTCCCAAGACTCGGACGAGACCGCGCACCGGTCTCGTCGTCTTAGGTGCCCCCGCATCCGAAGTTGTTCAAGCCCTAACCATCGATCGCACGAATCTGGTCAGAGTGCCGACAGAACCGCCCCTTCATCTCCGCGATGCTCGGTTTCGCCGAACCCGCTCGCGTCCCGTTCGAGATGGGCCGAGGTGTAGATACGGCGATCCCAGGTCCCCTTTCACCAGCGGTCGACACGAAGTCGCAGCGCCGCTTCGGGAGATAGGTTGTTCATAGAATGCACAATGATCGGCATAAGTAAAATTTTTCACAAATGATAAAAACTTTCGATGGCAAGATTAGCTTGACAAAATCTGGGCGAGGCATATCTTTACGCATAACCTAGCGTCACGCTCGGTTATGTCCCGAAAACCACAGGAGACCACCATGGCCCAGAGCGATCACGAAGTCCTCGACTCGCACGTCCCCGGCAGTCGTGTCCACGCCCTGATCCACAACCCCACGACCGAAGGGATCGACGAGGGCTGAGCCCCCCGGTCGCCTAGCTCGACACACCCCAAAGACGAACACCTTGGAGAGAATCGCCATGAACGACATCCTCGAGTCCTATGTCCCCGGCAGCCGTGTCCACGCCCTGATCCACAACCCGACGACCGAAGGGATCGACGAGGGCTGAGCCTACAATCGGGGGCCGGTCTCCACCGGCCCCCTGGACCTCGCCGCCCGCTCGCATAGGGAAGGAGTACGCCAGTTGAAGGTTTGCGTCATCGGTGGGACCGGATTCGTCGGCTCCTACATCGTGGATCGACTCGTCTGCGCCGGTCACACCCCGCGACTCCTCGTTCGCCCCGGCAGCGCCGCACGCGTCGAGCACCCCGACCGCTGTGAAACGGTCGAGGGTGACGTCCGCGATCAGGCCGCCTTGACCGAGGCCATTGCCGGGGCGGACGCAGTGGTCTACCTGGTCGGTCTGCTGCGGGAGCTGCCCGCACACGGGATTACGTTCGAGGAGATGCACCTGCGCGGTGTGGAGCGCGGCATCCTTGCCGCCCTCGATCAAAGCGTGCGCCGCTTTGTGCTGATGAGCGCGAATGGCGTGCGACCCGATGGTACGGCCTACCAGCGGACCAAGTATCAGGGCGAACAGGCGCTGCGCGCCTCGGGGCTCGACTGGACGATCTTCCGTCCCTCGGTGATCTTCGGCGAGCCGCGCGGGCGGATGGAATTCTGCACCCAGCTCAAGCGCGAGATCATCGACAGCGCCCTACCGGCCCCACTGTTCTACCCGGGTCTACTGCCCTTGCGTGCTGGCCGGTTCGAGCTCGCCCCGGTGAGCGTCGATGACGTCGCCGAGGCCTTCGCCCAGTCGCTCGCCCGCCCTGAGACCATTGGCCACAGCTTCCAGCTCTGCGGCCCCGAGCCCCTGACCTGGAAGCAGATCCTCACCACCATCGCGTCGGCCGTCGGCAAGACCAAGCTGATGCTCCCGGTCTCGGCCCTGGCGCTCAAGACCGCCGCCACCCTATTCGACCGTCAGCCCTGGTTCCCGGTCACTCGGGATCAACTGACGATGCTGATGGCCGGGAATACCTGCGACGAGCCCGGCGCCTTCGGCCTCTTCGGCATCAATCCCCGACGCTTCGACGTGCACTCGCTCGCCTATCTGCGCGCGGTCTGAGCCACTGCCCACCGGCGGCCCGCCGGGGCCTCGTGCTAACCTCCCCACGAGCCAACGCGGCTCGCACTTGGTCCATCGGCGACCCACCGAACCGCATGCGCGGCCTCCGGCACGATTATCCCTTTGATCCGAGCTACGGCTACGGCCTCGACGAGCTGTTGGCGATCGAGCCACCGCCCGAGCCCGAAGGTTTCGCCGATTTCTGGCGCGATCGGTACCGGCGCTGCCAGACGCTCGACCCGGAGCCGCAGGTCCGGCCGAGGTCCGACGCGCGCAAGGATAGGTCGGTGCTGGACCTCGACTACCGGTCGACGGACGGTTTCCCGATCCGCGGCTGGCTCCTGGAGCCGAAGGCGGGCCCGCCTCAACGGGGCTTTGTCATCGGTCACGGCTACGGTGGCATCAACGAGCCAGACTTCGCCCTGCCATTCCCCGACGCCGCCTACCTCATCCCCTGCTTCCGCGGACTCGGCCGCAGCCGGCGCGCCCCGATCTCCGAGAACCCCGCGTGGCACGTCCTGCACGACATCCACCGGAGAGATCGTTACATCTTAGGGGGTTGCGTCGAGGACCTCTGGCTTGGGGTGAGCACGCTGCTCGCGGTGCACCCCGAGCTCGAAGGCCGACTTGGCTACCTCGGCACCAGCTTCGGCGGGGGCATCGGGGCACTGGCGCTGCCCTGGGAGCCGCGCCTCGCCCGCGCCCACCTCAGCGTCCCCAGCTTCGGTCACCAGCCCCTGCGGCTGAGGCTGCCGACGGTCGGCTCGGCCGCCTCCGTCCAGGCCTTTGCACGGACCCACGGTCATGTGGCGGAAACCTTGGCGTACTACGATGCGGCGGTCGCGGCCCGCCACATCCGCCAGCCGATGCACCTGGCCGCGGCGCTCTTCGATCCCGCCGTCGCCCCTCCCGGGCAGTTCGCGATCTACAACGCGCTGCCGGGCCCGAAGTGGCTGTTCGTGCTCACGGCCGGTCACTTCGAGCACCCCCAGCGCGCGGCGGAGGAGACCCAGTTGCTGGCGGATCTCCGGGAGTTTTTCGCCGCCGATGAACCGCGAATATCACCGCTGGTACAGCCCGCGCCTGAACCGTGACATGGAGCTCCTGGTGTTCGGCCATGCCGGCGCCAAGGTGCTCGTCTTCCCCACCCGAGACGGACGTTTCCACGAATACGAAGACCTGCGTCTGGTCGATGCCCTTGGCCACAAGATCGAGGCCGGCCAGCTCCAGCTCTACTGCGTCGACAGCATCGACTGGGAGAGCTTCTACTGCTTCTGGTGCCATCCGGCCGACCGCATCCGCCGCCACATCGCCTTCGAGGAGTACATCCTGAACGAGGTGATGCCGCTCATGGCCTCCAAGAATGGCCACCCCTGCACCATCGCGCACGGCTGCAGCCTCGGGGCCTTTCACGCCACCAATATCGCCTTCCGCCACCCGCACCTGTTCCAAAAGCTCAGCGCATTCTCCGGCCGCTACGACCTCACTCACGAGATCGAGCACTTCCGCGACCTATTCGACGGCTACCGCGACGAGAGCATCTACTACCACTCCCCCGTTCAGTTCCTGCCCAACCTCCACTGCCCGCAACGGCTGGATGCCCTACGCCGGATGGACATCGTCTTAGTCGTCGGGCGAGAGGACCCCTTCCTCGGCAACAATCGCCGCCTCAGCCAGGTCCTCTGGGAGAAGGGGGTTTGGCACGCGTTGCACGAATGGGACGAGCGCGCCCACAGCGGGTACTACTGGCGGCGCATGGCCCCTTTGTACGTGTGAGCGCGGGGGCAGCCGGACTAGGCACCGGCCGCCGCACGCCCGTACCGCCCTCCGAGCCGAGCCCAGGGTCATCGCGTGGCCGGTCGCGCGATGCCCGGGCTCCACCCCGATGTCCCGCCCTTTCGGTTATGCACAGGGTTGTGACAATCCGTACGCCGCTACACCAAGGCGCGCGGCCTGTCAATAGAGTCTCACGATCAGATCAGGCTCCGCGAGTAACCTATTGAAACTATCCGCTTTAACCAAGCCGGCCATTATTCACCCAAGCTAGCGAGACCCTAATCGTGACGGGCACTTGCAGCGCCATTTCGGCGCTCGTCCCCAAGGTTATCCACAGAAAGGGTGCACATCTTTGCGTTCCACGAACTTTGCGTCAGTTGCTCCCAGCAGCAAGAAAAAACCTGAGCAGCCGTCGCTAAGTTGCTATCGCCCAGATAGACCAGCGCGGGGCCTGGGCCGACCGGCGCTCAAGGCCAGGGGAAATCGCGTGTGCTAGGATGCGTGTCCCCGCAACCGACGATTGCAGCGAGCTCGCTTGGCCCCAGTGGTGACCCTGTCTCATCCGCCTTTCTCCCGCTTTCTCCCGCTCCTTGCCTTGGCCCTATTGGTCGGCTGCGCCTCGGCGCCGACCTCGCAGACTGGTCGGGAGCCGATCCCAGAGCTCGACCCATCCGCCCCGCGCGTGCTCCTCGCGGGTGCGACGCCGGAGCAGGCGCGCTCGCTCGCCATGGGCGCCGCGGCCAGCAAGGGCTGGCGGCTATCGGAATCCGCCGATACCCTCCTCGTTATGCAGCGGCCGCTCAACCCTGCCGTAGCCGAGTCGGCGGTGCCCGGCGCCAGCCAGGGACCCAAGCCGGCCCAGGTCGAGGTACGGACGCTGTTCCTCCCCCGCGCGGACGGCACCGAGGTGGCGCTGCAGGCCGACATGCTGACGAGCGACACCAAGGGGGAGGTCCGCCACCCCTTCACCGACCGTTATCGCCCGGAGCTGGAGCGCTCGCTGGCGTCCTTGCGCCGTTCCTGGGAAGGCGCCAACTGGCGTGTCGCCGGGGCAGCCCCCCCGCTGCCGGAGCCGCCACCGCCGGCCCCGCTCGATACCGATTCCGACACCAGCGCAGAGGGGACCGCGTCGGCCACGCCCGCACAGCCGGCCGAGCAGGCGGCGATCGCCGCACCCGTCCAGCCGATCCCCCCGCCCCAGCCACCGAGCCCAGCGCGGCCGTCCGCTGCCCCCGTCACCTCCGCCACGACTACGCGTGCGCCCGCGCCTGTCGTCGCCGCATCCCCCGACCCGGCATCCAGCAACATGCTGAAGCTGAGCACTGCACCATCGGCGACCGGCGTCTGGGCCTACTACGCGGAGCACTATGCCCGGGTTCGCGGCTGCCGCCTCGCCGGGGACGGCGCGGTGCTGCTGCGCAAGACACCGGAGTATGAGGAGCACCGGGTCTACTGCGAGGGGGGTCAGACCTTCCAGGTGCGGTGTAACGCCGGAGTTTGCCGCGGGCTCGAATAGCGGCGCCCGGGGTTGCAAGCCTCCACCGCGAGCGAGCTGGGCGCACGCCCCAGTGACGGCAGATCAAGTCAACGGGGGGGCTCGATGACTTCGATCTTCAGGCCCGGGCCGACGACCGCCTGAGTCTGGGCGAGTGACAGCGGCGGACCGAAGCGGCAATGGGTGTAGGGGGCCAGGCAACGTAGCCAGGTGACCGGCGCCCCCGGCTGCGGCTCCAGCCACCAGGTCGTCTCCTGGAACACCAGATCCGAGCAACCGATCCCGCCGAGCAAAGCGGGCGCGCGGGTGTTGTAGTCGCGGATGAAGGCCTGAGTCACGCGCCGCACCGCGAACCGCCCCGCTTCGACCCGCTGTGGCTGCTCGGAGACGGTACGGATCTCAAGCTCGCACCAGGGCTCGAAGCGATTGATCCCGCTCACCTGCCGGCCACCCTGAAAGGCGGTGTGCGCACGCTGGGCGGGAATCATGATCGCCTGCGGCGCGGAGACGGCGAACGGCGGGGGCCCCTCCGCCAGACCGGCGCACCCGGCGAGCATCAGAACGCCCGTGTGAAGGAGCAGGGCGCGGCGGGTCAACACGGCCGGGGCCTATGCGCCTGCTGGCCACCCCGCCCGGGGAGCGGAAGCGTTAACTCTGTCATCGGGGCTGGGGCATGGCGCAATCCCATCGGCCGGCTCCAACCAAGGATAGGCGATCCAGACGCCGAGGGAAGTGCAAGATCCCCTAGGCTCGCAGGGGGACTCCGGCCAAAGCGCCCGGGAGGCGCCGTCGCGCCGATCCGCCTCGCGTCGGCGAGCGCTGCGCTGGTCAGCGCACCGCCGCCAGTGGCTCGATCGCGTCCTCGTCGCAGGTCCACTCCGAGACCACGTCGTCGTCCCACCCGCCGCGCAGACGGCTGTAAACGATGGAGATGGACGCATGCTGGCCGAAGATGGTGGCAATGCGCATCTGATAGTCGGTAAACCCCTTGCTCTCGTCGGTGGTGCTCAGGTTCATCACGCCGATGGTCTCGCCACGATGGGTGAGGGGGACGCAGAGCGCGGACTGCACCTTCGCGCGCAGATCGTTGGGATCCGTGAAACGGTCGTCCTCGCGCGCGTCCCCGCTGAGGAGCAGCGGCTCGCCGAACTGGACGACCCAGCCCGCGACACCAGTACCCACCCGCTGCCGCGCGCCGGTGAGGAGCTCGCTCTGAAACCCGACGGAGCCGACGACCTCCAGATACGCCTTGGCCGGGTCGAGCAGCATGATCGAGCCGCGGCTGCCGCCCACCAGCTCGAGCGCGGCGCGCAGCACGACGTCAACGGTGCGGCTGTCATCGGCCTCCGAGTCGACCCGGCTGATCGCGCGGTAGAGCCCGCTGATCTCCATCAGCCGCGCCTCGAGCTCCGCCGCCTTGCCCTGCTCCTCCTGGAGGACGTGGGACCCCTCCTCGAGCTTCTCGCCGAGCGAGACGACTTGGCGATCCTTGTTGAGGAGCTCCCCGACCAGACTCTGATGGAGCTGCCGGAGCTTGCGCTCCTTGAACAGCATGTAGAGGCAGCCAGCCAGGCAGAGCACCGCGAGGGCCGAGATTGCCGTGCCAACCGGCTGATTGTACGAAAGGAGCATCATCACCCCGAGCAGGGTCATGATCATGAGCGTCAAGTACTGCTGCAGTCCGGTTAGCTGGTGCTCAACCCTGCTGAGATCCATGGTCACACCCCGATCGACGACACGCGGCTTGCGCCTTGCCCCGGATTGTTGCCGGGCCGTGGATCAAGGTCCGTGCCACTGTTCGCAGATTCGCGCGGTTGCAGCGCGTGAGCGCCGGTCCCATATCCCCCGGGAGGAATCGCGAGGTACCCCGATGCGGCGATTGGACTACACCGCGGTGACGTCGAGTGGCTCGGCCTTCGACATCCGCTTTCCGCTCCACCAAGAGACCGGCTCCGCCGACGCGGTCGCGACGATGCTGACCGGCGTCCTCGCCGGCCTGAGCGAGGGACTCGGCGCCCACCAGGGCACGAGCGACGGCGACGTGCTCCAGGCCCTCGCCATGGCAATGGCGATCCGCGCGCGGATGGTGGACGTCGCACCCGCGGTCAGCCTGCGACTGATGCACGAGCTCATCGACCAGGCCTTCGCCGCCGCCCTCGATGCGCCGGTCTACTCGGCCGCACGCGCCTGACCCCGCTGGAGGTCCAGCCATGCCCGCTATCCCCCGAGCCCTCGTGCGCCGGCGCCTGATCGTCGGGATCGCCTCGAGCGCGGCCCTGGCCGCGTTGCCCAAGTCGTTGCTCGCCGCGCTCCTGCCCACCCCGCGCCAGTCGCTCGGGCCCTTCTACCCGGACACGCCCCCGCTCGACCGCGACAACGACCTGGTCCAGATCGCCGGCCGCGAGGAGCTGGCCAAGGGAGAGATCACGGACCTCAGCGGCCGCGTCGTCGACCAGGACGGCCAGCCGGTCGCAGGGGCACTGGTCGAGATCTGGCAGTGCGACGCCAACGGCCGGTACCTGCACTCGCGCGACACGCGCGCGGTGCCCCGTGACCCCAACTTCCAGGGCTATGGTCGTTACACCACCGGGGCCGATGGACGCTACCGCTTCCGCACGATCAAGCCGGTGCCCTATCCGGGGCGCGCGCCCCACATCCACTTCGCAGTGAGCGCACCCGGCCGAGAGCCTTTGGTCACGCAGATGTACGTCCGGGGGGCACCGGAGAACACGCGCGATTGGCTGCTGAACGGGGTGCCCGATCCGGCGGCGCGCGAGGCGCTGATCGTCGCCTTCCAGCCGGCCCCGGGCAACCCGCTCGCCCAGCTCAAGGCCGAGCTCGAGATCGTGCTCCCCTGAGCCGGCCGAGCTCACCAGGGACGATAGGTGAGATTGGGGATGGCCGAGGAGTCGAAGATTTGGGGCAGGCGGCGGACCAGCTCGCCGAGCTCCGTGAGGCTCATGAAGCGCCCGTAGGAGGCGCGCGCCTCGTCGATCGGCAGCTCGACCCAGAAGCGGTCCTCCCCGGGCTCAGGGAGGATCTGCAGGACGTGATCCTCGGCATCGATGATGCCCAGGAAGTCATTGGCGGAGTGAAGACGCGCCAGGAGCTGCTCGCAGATCGCCTTGGCGCTCATCTCGATCGCGCTGGTCGAGGAGACCGACTCGCCGGATCGCTCGAAGTAGTAGAAGACTCGGTAGTGCATGCTCGCCGCGCCCCGGATGCGGGATGTCGGCGCGGCAGGACTGGGTCGACGTCCGCTCGGTCCGCTCGCCCCCGCCTCGGCATCTCGATGCCGGCACGCGGCGGCCAGATTCACCAAGCGGCCCCAGGCTGGAACGCGCCCGCCTGCTTTTGTACTCGATCTTCGACGTTGACGGCAATCGGCCGCCCATTTCCGGCAAGATGCGGTCCTCGCAATCCGGCGTCGCGGCGACCCATCCGCCCTCGGCGCAGCGACCGGGGCGCACCTCCCCCCGATCGCCTCACGCGGTCTGCGCTCAGTACTTGACCGAGCAGCCGTAGGGTCGCGTGACCGCCTGCGGGACCTCCGCGCCGGCGGAGAGCTCGGTCATGGCGGCGCGCACATAGTTGATCGCCCCCGCCACGTCCGCGGGGTCGGTGGTGGGGCGGTCGTCGATCGCGCCCATGTAGCGCAGCCTCCCCTCGGCGTCGATGACGTACATGTGGGGCGTGGTCCGCGCATCGTAGGCGCGGCCGATGGTGCCGGCCTCGTCGATGAGTACAGCGCTCGGGGCGGCGGCGCGGCTGGCGGTAAGCTCATCGGCCTTGGCCGGCGGCACGTGCCCCTGCTTGCCCGGGGCGGACGAGATGACCGAGAGCCAGACGTAACCCTGGCCGGTCGCCTCCTTCTGCAGGGCTTGCATGTTGCCCGCGTCGTAGTGCTTGCGCACGTAGGGGCAGTCGTGATTGGTCCACTCGAGGATCACCGGCTGACCCTTGAGCTCCGCGAGCGACCAGGTCTTCCCAGTCGTGTCGACGCCGCTGAACGGCGGGGCCGGCTGACCGACCTGGGGGGCCGCGGCCAGGGTACCGGCGGCGAGGGCCGCGGCCAGGAGCAAGGCGCCGGAGAGCGCAGTGGGTCGGGCGTATCGCTTCATCTTGGGCTTCCTCCGAATGGCAACCGTGGTTGGTGTGGCAAAGGTCTGTCGTGCGCGGCCCCGCCCGACTCGGTGTCGCCGAGCGGCCGGGGCCGGGGTCAATCCGCGCCAGCGACGGGGTCTAGGGCCGCGAGGACGATCCCCTCGGTCAAGATCTGCGGCAGCACCTGGGGATCCCGTCCCGGTAGATAGAGGACGTAGAGCGGCACGCCGGTGCGGCCATAGCGCTCCAGATAGGCCGTGATCTCAGGGTCGCGGTTGGTCCAGTCGCCCTTGAGATAGAGCAGCTCGTGCGCCGAGAATTCCCCGGCGATACGCGGCGAGCTGAGCGCCACGCGCTCGTTGACCAGGCAGGTGATGCACCAGGCCGCGGTCATATTGACCAGCACCGGTCGGCGCGCCGCGCGGGCATCGGCCAGACGCTCCCCCGAAAACGGCTCAGCGACCGGCGCATCAGCTGGTTGTGCCCGCGCGACCGCCGGCGCCTCCTGCATCTCGTCCAAACGGATGCCAAGGACAAGCCCGGCGACCAAGGCCGCGACGGCGGCACCGGTGCCAAGCATCCGACGCCACCCGGATGCACCGAGCGTCCGTTCCCGCGCCCAGAGCCCGAGGGCTAGCAGGACGGCCCCGGCGAGCACCGCGGCGACGCCATCCGGACCCACCTGCACCGCGAGCACCCACACCAGCCAGACCGCCGTCGCGAACAGCGGAAAGGCCAGAAACTGCTTGAGCGTCTCCATCCAAGACCCTGGTCTTGGGAGGAATCTCGCAGCAGCCGGGACCAGGGCCAGGAGCAGGAAGGGCAGCGCCAGACCGAACCCCAGGGTGAGCATCACCGCCAGCGCCCAGTACCAGGGCAGCGTCAGCCCGTAGCCGAGGGCCGCCCCCATGAAGGGCGCGGTGCAGGGCGCGGCGACCAGCGCCGCCAGGCCACCCGTGACGAAGGCGCCCGGGGCCCCGCTGCTCGGTCCGGCCGCGCCCAGCCCCATCAGCCGGGCGCCGAGCGTGACCGCCCCTGCCAGGCTGAGCCCGAGGATGAAGAACAGATAGGCCATGAGCGCGACGAACGGCGGGTACTGGAGCTGGTAGCCCCAGCCGACCGCGCCCCCGCCCGCGCGCAGCGCGAGCAACAGCCCCGCGACCAGTGCGAAGAAGGCCAGCACCCCGCCGGTGTAAGCGAGTCCCTGCATGAGCCGCTCGCGCCGCTCGGCCCGGCCATGACCGGTCAGGTGCAGGACCTTCATGGCCAAGACCGGGAAGACACAGGGCATGAGGTTGAGGGTCAGGCCCCCGATGAGTGCGAAGAGCAGGGCGAGGGGCAGCCCGAGGCCCGACTCGGCCGGCACCGCGCCCGTCGCCGGCAGCGGCGCCGGGACCGGGTCGAGGTAATAGGCGGAACGCCCATCGCCCGCCCGGACCGCGAGCACACCCGCGGCCGAAGCCGTGGCCGCCATCGGCCCAGGGGTGAGCGTCGCCACCCAGTCCGCGCCGTCGAGCCGCCAGTCCTGCGCCGCGGCGTGATCGATCAGTCCCCATTCGGCGGCGAAGAACCAAGGGGAGCCCGCACCGGGCGGCAGCGCCGTTACCGGGACGCTCAGCCCGAGCGAGTCCGGAACGCGCTCCAACCTGGCCGCGCCCCGCAAGGGGCGCGGAAGGCCCTCCCGTGCCGTCTCGAAGAGATCGGCCACCGCCAGATCGGCGGGACCCGCGTGCTCGGCAGTGGGCAGGGTCAGGGCGAGGCGGGCCCCCTCCGGGATGCAGATGTCCTCGCACACCAGCCAGGAGGCATCGGCGGTCAAGGCGACCGGCTCGCCGGCCGGCCAGTCGGCCGGGAGCTCCAGTCTGATCAGGTGGACCGCCTGACCCGTATAGCCGTAATTGGCCAGCGGCCCAACCCGGATCAGCTCGGGGTGGGGAAAGCGCAGCGGGCCGGCGTGCACCCCCTCGGGCAAGGTCCAGTCGATTCGCGGGGGCTCACCCGAGTCCCCGGGGTTCTCCCAGTAGGTGTGCCACCCGCGGCGAATGTCGAGGACCAGGGCGAGGTCCACCGAGCCCCCCGGTGCGACGGCCTTGCGCTCGACCAAGAGGCGCGCGGTGACATTCTCGGTGGCGACGGGATTCGCCAGCGCCGGCGCGGACCATGCGACACACGCCAGTGTCATGAGCGCCGCCCAGAGCGCCAGTCGGGGCAGCGCGAAGGACCAAGCCCCGGCCATGCGAAGTCGCGGATTCATCCGGACAGGTCCATGCCTTTCCCCGCGGCCAGCCGCCCGCCGGACGTCAGCCGCGCCGCGACCGACGCTCCAGCTTGAAGCCGGTCATGTCGCCTTCGAGCTCGGCGACCGGGATGGCCGCTAGCTCACCGAAACGCCCCAAGGCGGCATCGACCAGCGCGGCGACGTCCTCGATCGGCTGGTCCGCGACCCCACCCATCAGCCGGCCGAGCCCCAGCAGACCGCCGGACTGGACCTTGACCAGCACGCTGTGCGGCATGGTCGTGAGGTCGTCCTCGACCCCGAATGCCGGCAGGGCCTGGGCCTTGAGCCGCTCGAACAGCCCCATGCAGAGGCCATGATGCGCCTCGCTGCGGCAGTCGAATTCCGACCCGCCCCGCCGGACTACCTCCTCGGCGTGGCGGCAGCGCACCAGCCCCTTGGTCAACGGTGCACCGAACGGGCACTTGCTCGTCATGGTCGCCTCCCGAATGGATCTCAACGCAGGGTTCGCGCCCAGGTCTCCTCACGGAGCCCGCCTCCAGGCTCAGGACGAGCAGCTCACCGCCAGCGCCCTGCCCCACTCCGGCGGCTCCGCCGCGTAGTGCGCCCGGCCCTCCTGCTCATCGAAGGGCCGCGACAGCACGGCGAGCAGGCGGTCCACCTCGCCGTAGTCGCCCTGCTCCGCCCGTTCGATCGCCTGCTGGGCGAGATAGTTGCGCAGGACGTACCGCGGGTTGACCCGGTCCATCCCGCGCTGGCGGATCGGGTCCTTCGACTGCTCGGCACGCAGGCGCTGCCGATACTGGCCCGCCCACTGATCGAAGGCCGCACGGTCGATGAAGAGATCGCGCGCCGCCTGATCGCCCTCAGGGCCGTCGCTGCGCACCCGGCCGAGGGCGCGGAACAGGTTCGTATAGTCGACGCGGTTGGTGGCCATACGCCGCAGCAGGTCGAGCACCAGATCCATGTCCCCCGCTCGCTCCTCCCGGAGGCCGAGCTTGGCGCACATCCCGGCGGCGTAGGCCCGGTCGAAGCTCGGCTGATAGCCGGCGAGCGCCGCTTGGGCCTTCTCGGCCGCGGCCTCGCCGTTCTCGGGGTCGAGCAGGGGGAGCATCGCCTGGGCGAGGCAGGTCAGGTTCCATAGTCCGATCGCCGGCTGGCGGTCGAAGGCATAGCGGCCCCAGCGGTCGGAGTGGTTGCACACGAAGCCAGGGTCGAAGGCATCCATGAACCCATAGGGCCCGTAGTCGAGGGTCAGCCCGAGCATCGACATGTTGTCGGT
Source organism: Chromatiaceae bacterium (assembly GCA_025458165.1). Lineage (GTDB taxonomy): Bacteria > Pseudomonadota > Gammaproteobacteria > Chromatiales > Chromatiaceae > JALOTB01. Next base: position 26,731 of record JALOTB010000017.1, read on the forward strand.
GTTCATCACCCCGTGGGCGAAGCCGACGAGCTGCCAGCGCGCGATCAGCTCCGCGGTGAGCCGGATGACCTCCTCGAGCAGGGCCAAATGCGGCTCAGGCGCCTCGGCGAGCGCCGGAAAGTGGTGGGCGATCAGGTAGCTCGCCAAGGTCTCTAGGCGGTCGTGGTGACCGCGGTAGAAAAAGACCTCGAAGGAGCCGAAGCGGACGTGACTAGGGGCCATGCGCACCAGGATCGCCCCCGGCTCGATTCGCTTGCGGTAGACCTCCTCGTCGCTCGCGAAGAGGCAAAGCGCTCGTGTCGTCGGGATCCCGAGGGCGTGCATGGCCTCGGAGCAGAGGTATTCGCGGATCGTCGAGCGCAGCACGGCACGGCCGTCCCCGTCCCGCGAATAGGGAGTGAGGCCTGCCCCTTTGAGCTGCAGCTCCCAGCGCTCTCCGCGTTCATTCGTCACCTCGCCGAGGAGGATCGCACGACCGTCACCGAGCTGCGGGACATAGTGTCCGAACTGATGTCCGGCGTAGAGCGCGGCCACTGGCCTCGCGCCGGGCGGCAACTCTAGGCCTGAGAGCCGGCGGACGAGCTCGGGGCGCTCGGCCTCGCGCGGATCGAGGTCGATCAGGGCCGCGGCGGCGTGGCTCAGGCTCACCAGCCGCGGATCGGCCAGCGGGGTCGGCCGCACCGGGGTGTGGAAGGCCTCGCCCAGGGCGGCGAAGCTGTTGGTAAGCTGGAGCTGGTCGATGGTGCGCATCGGCCGATGAATGCGGTCCGAGGCCCCCGGCTTCAACCGCCGCAGCCCCCGCGCGCCGCGCTATCATGGGCGCAGCACGGGACAACTGAGACAAGCGGACATGGCGAGGCTAGCGACCATCCTGTTGGCCTTCTTTCTGCTCGCGGGCGCGACCGGCTGCGAGACGGTCAAGGGCGCCGGCAGGGACATCGAGAAGGCCGGCGAGGCGATCCAGCGCGCGACAAAGTAGGCGCCCCGACCGGGCCGCGGGCTGGCTAGACCACCGCGCGCCAAGGCCCGGTCTCAGTAGCTGCCGACGTCGATCGGCGTTTCGTCCTCGATCGTCCGCAGCCGGGCGGCGTAAGCAGCAAGTGCCGCATTCAGCTCGGTGTCGCTCTGATGGGCCGGGCCAAAGACGATGTTGGGCGCGAGCACCTCGAAGCCGACGAAGCGCAGCATGCCGCGTTGGATGGGGCGCAGGATGGCGCCGATGTCGCCGTTGAAGCCGCTACGCTCGTAGGCCGCCGGGGGGGCGCCCGTCGTCAGCGAGAGCAAGGCCCGCTTGCCGCGAAACACGCCGGTGTCGTAGAAGCGCCCGCCACCGTAGGTCCGCCCCATGGCGAAGACCCGGTCGACCCAGCCCTTGAGGATCGCGGGCAGACCGAACCACCAGAGCGGGAACTGCCAGATCATCAGCTCGCAGGCCTCGATCTTGGCGAGCTCCGCCTCGATCACCGGGGCGAAGCCGCCGACCTCGTTGGCGTGCAGCTCCTCGAGCTGCTGCTTGAAGTAGTCGGCGTTGCGGACCGAGTTGAAGTTATGCCGCCCCGAGACCGGGTCGAACCCCATCGCGTAGAGATCGGAGACGACCGGCTCCTGACCCACGGCGGTCAGGGTGTCGACCGCGGTGCCGAGCAGCGCTCCGTTGAAGCTCTTGGGCTCGGGGTGAGCAAAGACGATGAAGACACGCATGCGCTGAGGTCCGGATGAGGGCCGCCGCCCGGGCGGGCTAATCTCAAACCGCCGCGGGTCTTTGGTCAATCCTCCGGCTCGGACGCGACCGACCCGATCGCCTCGACCGCATCCCCGAGCCCGATCGATCCACCAATCACCACCCGCGCCGTCAGACCACCATGGCCCCGCAACGCGTTGTAGCCGCCGAGACCCAGGACCTCCTCCATGCGCGAGCACGGATGACACAGCCCGCTGCCCTCCAGCACCGCGCCCCCGACCCGAAACCGCATGCCCTTGAGCGCGAGTAGGTTGATCCCCGCGACCACCAGGTTGCGGCGCAGCAGCTCGGGCCCCGGTGGCGGGCGGCCGAGCAATGCCCCGACCACCGGCAGGTGCTCAGCCTGGATCAACGTCACCTGACGCGAGCCGCGCATGCCAGGGCGATAGTGGTCGCCGGCCAGCCCCTGACCGGCCATGGCGTCGACCCGGGTGAGCGGGGACGGGGGCAAGCGCCGTCCGGGCCGCACTCCGATCCAGACCACCCGCCCGGCAAGCGGAAACACGGTCATGAGCTCGGCCATGGTCGGCAGCGGGGGAACAACTCCGGCGGCCTTCGAGTCGGACCCTAGAGTCACCAGCACCTCCTGCCGAATCGCGGCGAGCCTGACATCGGGGGCACCTTTCGCCGCAAGATAAAGGGATTCAGCCGAGGTTCAGGGACCCTCTGGCATGAAGGCCCACAGTAAGCCGGTGGTCGGTCGTCAAGTCTAGCCGACCCCCGCCGCCAGACTTCCAGGATCGCCTGACACTCGGCCGAGCCGCTTTCGACGAGCCCAAGGATCATCGCCCCAGGAACATGACAGCCGTACCCAACTCCCTGGCCCGCTTAGGGCTCCTGCTCTTGGCCGGCCTGCTCACCCTGACCGCGTGCACCCGCGTGTCGGTGGTCTACAACACGGCGGATTTTTTCATCGAGCGCTACGCCGACGAGTACCTGGGCCTCGACAGCGCCCAGTTGGCGCGCTGGCGGCCGACGCTCGCCGACGTCCTCGGCCGCCATCGCCAGGAGGAGCTGCCCTTGCTCGCGGCCTTCTTCGCAGAGCTGGAGATCGGCGCCCGCGCGGGCTTTGCTGCCGAGCCACTGGGCTGCCTGGTCGACGTGTTTGAGGAGGTCTATCGCCGTCATTTACGCCTCGCAGTGGACCTCGCCGCCCCGCTGCTCGCCTCCCTCGAACCGGCCCAGGTGCGCGCCCTGGAGCGCAAGTTCACGAAGGACCGCGCCGAGGAGGTCAAGGAGGGCGCCGCCGCCAGCGCCAAACGCGACCGCAAGCGGGCCAAGCGGTACGCCGACAATGCCAAGTGGTGGATCGGCCCCCTGAGCGCCGAGCAGCAGGCGATCATCACCGAGGTGACCGCCGCCATGCCCGACACCGCGGTCGCCTGGTCCGCCTACCGCAATGCCCGGCAGGACCGGCTGATTCACCTGCTCGACCGGCGCGCCTCCGAGCGCGAGCTCCACCGCTTCCTGTCCGAGTGGCTGGTGGAGCATCGCGACCTCCCACCCGAGCTGCAGCAGGCGCGCCGCGAGGTCCACCAGCGCATCGTCGAGCTCTTCGTCCGCATGGACGCGAGCTTCTCCCCCAGCCAGCGCGAGCACTTCGCCAAACGCCTGGCGACACTCCGCGACGACTTCCTGCGGCTACAGAAGCGTCCGCAGCGCGCCGAGCTGGCCTGTCCTAGGCCGATCTGAGCCTCCGCTCCCTGGCGCGGAGAGCCCTAAGCTGCTCCGGCAGGGTCAGACTGGGGAGCAACGGGTCAAGGGGTGTGATCCTCAATGCGTGGATGGTTAGGCGGCACCAGAGGCCAGTCCGGCAAGTCGACCAACCTGCCCATCCGCGGTGCGTACTCAGGCGCGGCGTCGGTGGCCGACCTATCGGCAGCCGCTGTGCCCCGCGCCAACCCCTCGCCGGCCGCCTCGGCGCGGGCGAAGCCAAGCAGCAGCCCGCCGAAGGGCTCGCGGCGCAGGGTCCGGGCGCGGCCCAGGGCCGAAAGCGCCGCGGTCGCATCCCGTTCGGCGAGTCGGGCCAAGGCGTCGCGCATCAATTGCTCGGCGGCCTGCTCGACGGCCAGGAGCGGGGCCAGCTCCAGGCCGCAGCGCCGGCAGGACGCGCTGCCATCGCAGCGGGCACCGCAGTTGGGGCAGCGCTCCATCAGGTCTCCAGGTAATAGATGAGGTCGGAGAGCTCGCCGACCGCGCGCTCCAGGGCCGCGACATCCCCCCCGGCGAGGGCGTCCTGAACCGCCTCCAGGCGGTCGACCAGGTCCTCGCGGTCCTCGGGGTTGGCGCCCTCCATCAGGCGCTGGGCCTTCTCGACAAGGGCCCGCGCCGCGACCTCCTCGCGCCGCTCGGCGACCTCCAGGACCTCGCCCTCGCCGATCAGGGCCGAGAGCCGATGGCGCGCCGCGTCGAGCTCCTCGCGCTCGAAGCGCGCCGTGGCGTTGTCGATGGTGATGTGCTTCTCCAGCCCGGTGCGCTTCTCGCGCGAGCTGACGTGCAGGATGCCGTTCACGTCGAGCGCAAAGGTGGTGACGATCACGTTGCCGGCGGGCACGTCGCTCAGGCCCTCGATGCGGAAGGAGCCGATCTCGGTGTTGTTGAGCGCATCCGGGTCCTCGCCCTGGTAGACGCGCACGTCGATCGCCTCCTGGCCGTCATCGATGGTCAAGAAGGCCTCGCTCTTGGTCACCGGGATCGGCGTGTTCTTGCGGATCAGGGGGATGAAGGCGAAGGGATAGGGCTCGCCATGAAGGTCGGCGATGGCGCTGGTACCGAAGGTGTAGGGGGTGACGTCCACCAGGACGCTCGTCACCTGCGCGCCGGCGATCACCGCGGCCTGGATCGCCGCACCCGCCGCGACGCAGAGCTCGGGGTCGACCTCGGCCCGCGGCGGCATGCGCAGGATCTCCTCCAGCCGGCGCTGGACCAATGGGGTGCGCGTCGCCCCGCCGACCAGGAGGACCTCGTGGAGATCGGCGACGGTGAGCCCGGCACCGCTGAGCGCCGTGTGGACGGCCTCAAGGGTCTCGGCGATGAAGGGCTCGATCATGTCCTCGTAGTCGCTGCGGGCGATCTCCAGCGAGAGGTGGACCGGCTTGCCCTGGTGCTCCAGCAGGTACTCCTCCTCCACCCGGGCGTAGGGGGCGTCGCTGAGCGCGATCTTGGCCGTCTCGGCGGCGCGGGCGATGCGCGCCATGGCGGCGCGGTTTTCGGTCGGGTCGGCCCCCTTCTCGGCTTTGAGCCAGTCGACCAGATGGCCCATCAGCTTGGCGTCGAAGTCGTCTCCACCGAGATGGTTGTTGCCGTGGGAGGCGAGCACCTCGGTCACGTCCGTGCTCAGACGCACCACCGAGACGTCGAAGGTCCCGCCCCCAAGGTCGTAGACCAGGATGTTCTTGCCCGCGGGGTGGTCCACCTCGTAGGCGAGCGCGGCGGCGGTGGGCTCGTTGATGATGCGCACCACCTCCAGGCCGGCCAGCGCGCCGGCGTCGCGGGTGGCCTGACGCTGGGCGTCGGAGAAGTAGGCCGGGACCGTGATCACCGCCTTGGCGACCGGCTGGCCGAGGTCGGCCTCCGCGGCCTGCTTGAGCCGGCGCAGGATGAGCGCCGAGATCTCCTGCGGGGTGTAGGACTGAGGGCCCATCTCGACCTTGATGTCCTCGCCCATGCGCCGCTTGATCGAGCGGATGGTGCGCTCGGGGTAGAGCACGTATTGATTGCGCGCCGACTGCCCGACCAGCAGGGCGCCGTCGTCGGCGAGCCCGACCACCGAAGGCAGGATCTTCGCCCCGTCGACCTCGATGACCCGCGCCCGCCCGTCCTGGACCACGGCCACCTCGGAGTTGGTGGTGCCGAGGTCGATGCCGATGATGATGTCGCTCACTGTTGGTCCTTACCCATGCTTGTTGACGATGACCTCGGCCGCGCGCAGCAGCCGCTCCCCTTGCAGAAAACCCCGGCGGAGCTCCCCCACGACCTCGCCGTGCGGCCGGTCGCGGTCCTCGGCGACCTCGGCGGCGTGCATGGTCTGGGCGTCGAAGGGCTCGCCGACCACCGCGAGCGGGCGCACGCCTCGGCGCAGCAGGGTCTCGTCGAGGCGCCGCAGGCTGATCGCGATCCCCTCGCTCATCCCCGCGACGAACTCCCCTGCCCCGCCGCGGCGCGCCAGCCAGCCCGGCCGGTAGCCCCGGCCTTGATCCAGCCCGGCCTGGAGCCGATCGCGCAGATCCAGGAGCTCCAGCAGCAGCTCGCGCTCCGCCGCTTGGCGCCCGAGGTCGGCCGCCTCGCGCTGGCGGTCGAGCTCCGCCTCGAGCCGCCCCTGGGCCTGGCGCAGCAGGTCGAAGAGCTCGCGGAACTGATCGAGCGCCGCCTTGACCTGGCGCGACTCGACCTTGACCTCGGTCTTGAGCGCGGCGACCTCGGCGAGCAGGGTGAACAGGTCGGGCGCCTCCGGCTCCTCGCTGGCCATGGGCGCCGTTTCCAGGTAGGCGCGAAAGCGGGCGACGAGCTGCTCCTTGGCGATCTCGTCCATCAGGCGCCCCCCTTGAGCAGGGCAGCGAACAGGGCGGCCCCTGGGCGCCGCGGCTCGCCGACGGGCGCGGCCTTGTCGAGGATGTCGCCGACCGTTGGCGGTGTGGCGTCGAACAGGGCCTGGGCCAGCCGATCACGTCGCGTGCGCACCGACTCGTAGGCCGCGCGCAAGGCCTCGAAGCGGGCCGGGTCGCGATCGGGCGGCCAGCGCTTGATACCCGTGAGATAGGCGGCGTGAATGCCTGCATCGTCGGCGTCATCGGCGACGCCGAGCACCAAATAGGGATCGCTCATCAGAAGAGGTCCAGTTGGTCCAAGAAGTCGTCCTGATCCTTGCGTCGGCCCTTCTTACCCTTCCCGGCGGACGGGCCGAAGGGCAGCGGCGGAAAATCGGGCAGATCGTCGACGAAGTCGCCAAGCGACGCCGTGAGCATCTGGATCAGGCCCTTGCGGCCGACCTCTTGCTCGGCCTCCTTGATCTGCCGGCGTAGCTTAGGCGGCAGCCCGATCATGTCGAAGAAGCCGTCGAGACCCAGAGACTCGATCAGATTGGCGATGACCTCCGCTGGGCTGTCCGGCAGCCCGGCGGGCGGGCCGAAACCGCGCGCCGGCCCGAAGAAGGGCGCGGCGATCTCGTTGACGATCTCGACGATGCGGTGCGCGGTGCGCATGTCGCCCTCGGCGCGGGCGCGCTCCATGGCGCGCTCCAGCCGGCCGATCTCGGTCTCGCTCACGTCCCAGTAGCGCTTGTCATGGCGGGCCTCGAAGGCGTGCAGCTCGAAGCGCGGCGACCCCGGCCAGCGTTTGAGGGCGGCCTTGGCGAAGTCGTGACGCGGGCCGTTCAGGTCGCAGCGGCGCAGGGTCTCACAGACCGACTCCGTCTCCTGGACCGACAGCTTCAGGTCCGCGGCGGCCCGCAGCGGTTTGTTCAGGAGGCCGGCGACCTCGCGCGACAGGCGCTCGCCGCGGTCGAGCTGGGCGCGCAACCGGGCGAGTAAGGCGAGCAGGTCCTCGCGCCCGGCCACTCGCGGGCGGGCGAGCCCCAGCTCCTTGAGCAGGGGCGCCGGGGCACGGCCGACGGCGGCGGCCTCCACGGCCAGGGCGAAGGCCCCCGCGAGTCCGCCGCCGAGACGCTCGGCGAGCCCACGCAGGGCCGCGAGTCCGGCGGCTTCCGCCTCGGCCAAGGTGGCGAAGGCCGAGGTCAGCTCGACCTGCTCGCGCATGGGCTCGTTCACCGCCCACTCGCCGGCCTGCGCCAGCTCCTTGCGCGCGAGATCGGCGCGCGAGCCGCGGATCTGCTTGCGGGCGTGCCTCACGTGGGCGTTGACCAGACGCTCGCGGGCACCCGTGTTGATCGGGTCCAGCTCCAGGATGCGCCGGGCGAGCCCCGCGGCCTTCTTGAAGGAGTCGGCGGAGAGGGCGACATCCAGCGCCGCGGTGAGCACACGGATGTCCTTGGGCCAGCGCGCGAGGGCCGGGTCAAGGACGCGGCGGGCCTCCTTGAGCACCTTGAAGTCGCGGTAGTAGGCAATCAGGCGCAGATGGGTGTCGACGTCGTCCGGGTCGTGGACCAGGCTCGCCTCGAGCAGCTCGGCCGCCGACTGATCGAGGAAGTCCGAGACCCCGGCGGCCGCAGCGCGCCGGAGCACGTCGGCCTTGGTATCCAGGCGACGCTGGACGAGCGCGAGGCGCAGGGCCGCGTCGCTCCCCGGTGCCGGCGTCCCGGCCTCGACAAGGTGGCGGGCGTAATCCCGCCAGGCGAGGTCGATTCCGGCGGGGTCCTGGCGCTGCTCGGCCTGCCAGGCCGTCACCAGGTGCTGCTCGGCGCGCGAGGCGCGCTTGGCGCCGGACTCCGGCAGCCAGGACAGACTGCGCGGCAAGTCGCCCACCAGCAGGCGCAAGGCCCGCGCCCGCGCCCAGGGCTCCCCGAGCCGGTCGCGATAGCGCTGCAGGAGCCGCAGCAGGGCCTGGGGTGAAGGCGCGGGACCGAGCCGAGCCGCCTCCAGGCACAGGGCCTGGCGCTCCGGGCCCCAGCCGCGGAGGGTCAGGGCAAAGCGGGCGGCCGCCTCGCCCGCGCCGGCGAGCCGGCCGAGCAGCTCCGGCTCAGGCGCCAGCGCGAGCTCGACCGCCCGCCGCAGGGGGGCGAAGGCGGAGTCCTCGCCGACACGCGCCAGCAGCCCCCCCGCCTCCTGCGGCTGCCCCGGCAGACGTTGGAGGGCCTTGAGGATGGCCACCCAATCCCGGTAGGGGGAGCGGAAGGGAATCGCTGCGAGGCTGGCCGCCAGGGCCTGGTCGTCGCCACGGCAATAGGCGGCCAGGGCCTCGCGCGCCGCGGCGCCCTGCACGACGATCGGGTCATCCGCTGCCAGGGCCTTGGCGACCTCGTCCTCGCCGGCCAGGAAGTGGGCGGCGAGCGCCTGCCCGATGGCGGCGAGGGTGGTGCTGTCCTCGCCGCGCCGGGCCTGACGATAGAGTGCCGCGGCGGCCGGGGCCTGCCCGAGCCGCAGCAGCAGCATGGCGTGTGCCGCCGACGGCGGCGCGGCCTCGCCGAGCTGGCGGCGGTTCTCCCAGATGACCAGCGCCTCCTTGAGCATGCCCTTCTCGGCGAGCTGCCCGGCTCGTCCGGCGTAGGCCGCGGCCAGCCCCTGCCGCGCATCGAGGGAGTCGCCGCGCTTGAGGAGGTCCTTGTAGGCCGAGATGGCCTCGCGATACCGCCCAGCCGCTAGCTCATGCTGGGCCAGCGAGGGCAAGTCCAGGTTCGTGCGGGCGCCCTGGGCTGGGGCGTTGGGGGACGAACGCTTCTTCCGCTGCTTTTTCATGCGGTCGGGATGGCAATCCGTGGGGAGAGGCGATGGGGTCCGGGCCGGCGCCGGCCCGCGGTCGGGATTATACCCATCGCGGCGCGGCCGGGGCGGAGGCGATGGCCCCCCTCGATTCTGGGTTCCACGTGGACGGCAGCCGATTCCGTCCAGCTTTGCCTCGGGAGCAGGCCCCGCTATGGTCCGACCGCTGATCCTGGGTCTGGAGCCGACGAGATGACCGCACGCCCCCCAAGGCAAGCGGACCGACGAGGCGCTTCGGCCGTCGAGCCGAAGCTGGTCTAAGGGGAGCAGATCGCCCGCGCGGCGGGGAATGCGCTCGCGCGGCATTTCGCCGATTTCAATGCATCAGATGCTGTCATGCTGTTTCTCGGGCCTGGCGGTCAACTCACTGAATGAAGCGAAGCGGAAATCGCACTTTTCGCTTCGCGTCTTGAACAATCCCAGGGATGGGATTCTTCAAGGTCCCCATGAGACGCGCACCGGGGCAGCCCCGCAAACCGCATCCCCGGTGATAGACTCTCGGCGCCGAGGTCCCCTGCGCGTCAGGCGCCAGCGCCACCGCCCCATCCGCGTCCAAGGGGCCGAGGACCTGCTCCCCATCCCCCCGTGAGATCGACCGGCGTGGCACGCTCCGTCCTCTTCCTGGCCGTCCTCTACGCCTTTTGGCTCCTGCTCTCGGGCATGTACACCCCGTTCCTGATGGGGGCCGGGGCGGGTTGTGCCGTCGGCGTGCTACTCCTGGCCCGACGGATGGATCTGATCGACCGCGAGGGATTCCCCGTTCATCTCGCCTGGCGCACGCCCTTCTCGTACTGGCCCTGGCTGGTCAAGGAGATCCTCAAGTCCGGCTGGGATGTCGCCCGCCGGATCCTGGACCCCCGTCTGCCGATCTCGCCCACCCTGATCGAGATCCGGCCGTCTCAGCAGACCGATCTGGGGCTCGCGATCCACGCCAACTCGATCACCCTCACGCCCGGCACGATCACGGTCGAGGTCGGGCCCGGGCGGCTTCTGGTCCACGCCCTGACCCGCGAGGGCGCCGCCGGGCTCGCCGGCAGCGAGATGGACCGGCGCTGCGCCGAGCTGGAGCGTCCCTGAGCGCGCCCGCCATGCTCGCCGCCGCCACCCTCGCCCTGATCGTGACCGTCGCACTCGCCCTCGCCCGTGCCGCGCTCGGGCCCACGGTGTTCGACCGCCTGCAGGCGGTCAACACCATCGGCACCTGTGCCATGCTGCTGCTGGCCGTGATGGGGTTTCTCAACGGCCGGCCGGACTTCCTCGATCTCGCGCTGGTCTACGGCCTGCTCAACATAATCGGCGTGATCGCGGTGCTCCGGTTCCTGCGTCAGGGCGACCTCGGGGCCCCCGGGGTGCCGCGCCGATGAGCACCCTACTCGGCCTGCTCAGCGGGATCAGCCTGCTCATCGGGGCCTTCTTCTGCGTGGTCGGCGCGATCGGCCTGCTGCGCATGCCGGATGTCTACACCCGCATGCAGGCGGCGAGCGTGATCGAGACCCTTGGGGCCGGGTTCATCCTGCTCGGGCTGCTGCTGCACGCCGGACTCAGCTTGGCCGCAGTCAAGCTGCTGATGATCGCGCTCCTGATCTTCTTCGCGAGCCCAACCGCGAGCCACGCCTTGGCGCGCTCGGCCCTGCTACGCGGGGTCAAGCCGGCGTTGGCCGATGGGGAGGAGGGGCCATCGAAACCCTGATCGTCGATGTCCTGCTGGTGCTGATGGCGCTGGCCGTGGTGGTGCTGGCACGCACGCGCAACCTGTTCGCGGTGGTGGTGCTCTCCGGCCTCTACAGCTTTCTCATGGCCACGGTGCTCCTCGCGCTCGACGCCGTGGACGTGGCGATGACCGAGGCCGCGGTCGGGGCTGGGGTGTCGACGGTGCTGCTGCTCGGCGCCCTGCATCTCTGCAAGAGCGAGGAGGCCAAGCCCGCGCACCGCCCCTGGCTGCCGCTCGCGCTCGCCTCCGTCACCGCCCTGGTCCTGATCTACGGCGCCATGGGCCTGCCCGACTTCGCCGATCCGCAGGCACCGATCCACCAGCACGTCGTCCCCCGCTACCTGCAGAACGAGGTCGACGTGCCCAACGTGGTCACAGCCGTCCTCGCCAGCTTCCGCGGCTACGACACCCTGGGCGAGACTACCGTGGTCTTCACCGCCGGGGCCGGGATCATCGCCCTGCTGCGGCGGCCGGGTCGCCGGGCGAGGGTCGAGGAGGCCCCGCCGTGCGCCGACCTGCTGCTGCGGCTGATCGGCAAGCTGCTGATCCCGTTCGTCCTGCTCTTCGCGCTCTATGTGCAGTTTCACGGCGACTACGGCCCGGGCGGCGGCTTTCAGGCCGGTGTGATCTTCGCCTCCGGCATCGTCTTCTATGCCCTGATCTTCGGCGTCGAGAACGCGCGCCGGGTCATGCCGGACCGGCTGGTCGAGCGCATGATCGCCGCCGGCGTTCTGCTGTATCTCGGGGTCGGGGTGGCGGGGCTGCTCCTCGGCGGCAACTTTCTCGACTACTTCGTCCTTGACCCCGACCCCGTCCACGGCCAGCACCGGGGGATCTTCTGGGTCGAGGTCGGGGTGCTGATCACCGTATGCGGGGTCATGCTCAAGATCTTCTACATGTTCGCCTCGCGCGGACGGGGCGAAGAGCGGGGATGATCGAGCACTTCAGCTACATCGTCACCGTCTTCCTGATGGTCGCCGGCCTCTATGTCGTGATCGCCCGCGGCAACCTGATCAAGAAGCTGGTCGGCCTCTCGATCTTCCAGACCTCCGTGTATCTCCTCTACATCGCCCCGGGAAAGCTCATCGGTGGCACTGCACCCATCCTCGCGCCCCAGTATGGGATCTACTCCAACCCCCTGCCCCATGTCCTGATCCTGACCGCGATCGTAGTGGGCATCGCCACCCTCGCCCTGGGGCTCGCGCTCGCGGTGCGCATCCGCGAGGTCTACGGCACCATCGAAGAGGACGAGATCCTCGCGCTCGACCACCAGGTCGAGGCGGCCCAAGAGCCAAGGGGGGAGCAGCGGGAGGAGAAGGGTGCATGAGCCTCTCGGCCCAGCTCCCCGCGCTCCAGGTCGTGCTGCCGCTGCTCTCGGCGCCGCTTGCGGTGCTGCTGCGCCGCGGGTGGCTGGCCTTCGCCGTGGTCACCGCCGCGGCCTGGGCGGCCTTCGCCATTGCCATCGGGCTCTGGCTGCAGGTCGACGCGCTGCCGAGCAATGGCGTGATCTCGTATCACATCGGGAGCTGGGCGCCGCCCTGGGGCATCGAGTACCGCATCGACCGCCTAACAAGCTTCGTGCTGGTGCTCGTCTCCGGCATGGCCGCGCTGGTCTTGCCCTATAGCCGCGCCAGCATCGCCCGCGAGATCCCGCAAGAGTCCCACTACCTGTTCTACGCGATGCTCGGCCTGTGCCTGGCCGGGCTGCTCGGCATCACGATCACCGGTGACGCCTTCAACGTCTTCGTCTTCCTGGAGATCTCATCGCTCTCCGCCTACGTCCTGATCGCCCTCGGGCGCGACCGCCGCGCCTTGGCCGCGAGCTACCGCTACCTCATCATGGGAAGCATTGGGGCCACCTTCATCGTGATCGGCATCGGCTTCCTGTACCTGATGACCGGCACGCTGAACCTCGCGGACATGGCGGCGCGCATCGGCGCGATCGAGAGCTCGCGCCCGGTGCTGGCCGCGCTGGCCTTCCTCACCGTCGGCATCTCGCTCAAGCTCGCCCTCTTTCCGCTCCACCAGTGGCTGCCCAACGCCTATACCTACGCCCCCTCGGCGGTCACCGCCTTCCTCGCCGCCACGGCGACCAAGGTCTCGGTGTATGTCCTGATCCGGTTCTATTTCTCGGTCTTCGGCGACAGCCTGGTGTTCCACAAGCTGCCGCTGCCGCAGCTCATGCTCTGGCTCTCGCTGCTCGCCCTATTCGCGGCGAGCTTCATCGCGATCTTCCAGGACAACCTGAAGCGCCTCTTCGCCTATTCCAGCGTGGGGCAGATCGGCTACATCACCCTGGGCCTGTCCTTCGACTCGGTGAACGGCCTGACGGCCTCGATCGTCCATCTCTTCAATCACGGGATCGCCAAGGCAGCGATCTTTCTCCTGATCGGCGCCCTGGTGGTAGGGATCGCCCGCCCGGGAGCGGCCCCGCCGGCGCCGACCTTCGACCGCCTCGCCGGGCTCGCCCGGCGTATGCCGCTGACCAGCTTCGGCATCGTCATCGCCGGGCTGTCGCTGATCGGGGTGCCGGGCACGGCCGGATTCATCAGCAAGTGGTACCTGGTCCTGGCGGCCCTTGAGAAGGGCCAGCTCTGGCTCGTCGGGGCGATCCTGCTGAGCTCGCTGCTCGCGGTCGCCTACGTCTGGCGCTTCGTCGAGGCGGCCTATTTCCAGGCGCCGCCGCCCGGGCGTGAGCTCAAGCGCGAGGCGCCCCTGTCCCTGCTGATCCCGGCCTGGGTGCTGGTGCTCGCGAGCGTCTGGTTCGGACTCGACACCTCGCTCACCCTGGGCTCGGCGGTGGAGGTGGCCGAGGGACTGGTAAGGCACCGGCCGTGAGCGCCGAGACGCTGATCCTCACCGCCCTCCTGCTGCCGCTCGCCGGGGCCCTTGGAATCGCCCTCGCCGGCCGGGCGCCGACCCTGCGCGAGGGGATCACACTGACCACCGCGGTCGCGCTCTTCGCCTGCGTCCTTCAGCTCCTCGACCCCGTGCTCGCCGGCGAACGGCCCGGGCTCACCCTGATCGAGCCCCTGCCCGGGCTGCCGATCGCCTTCCGCGTCGAGCCCTTGGGCATGCTCTTCGCCCTGGTCGCCTCGGGGCTGTGGATCGTCAATTCGATCTATTCCATCGGCTACCTGCGCGGCAACCGGGAGCGGCACCAGACCCGGTTCTACGTCTGCTTCGCACTCAGTCTCGCCGCAACCCTGGCCATTGCCTTTGCGGCCAACCTGCTGACGCTCTTCCTCTTCTACGAGGCGCTCACCCTCGTCACCTATCCGCTGGTGACCCACTCCGGGACCGACAAGGCGAGGCGTGCCGGCCGGACCTATCTCGCGATCCTGATGGGGACCTCGGTGCTCTTCCTGCTGCCGGCGATCATCTACGTCTGGCACATCGCCGGCACCACGGACTTTCGGGCGGGCGGCATCCTGCCGGCCGAGATGGACCAGGGCGACTTGGGCGTCCTGCTCGCGCTCTTCTTGTTCGGGACGGCCAAGGCCGCGCTCATGCCCTTCCACCGCTGGCTGCCCGCGGCCATGGTCGCCCCGACCCCGGTCTCGGCCCTGCTGCACGCGGTGGCGGTGGTCAAGGCCGGGGTGTTCACGGTGGTCAAGGTGATGGTCTACGTCTTCGGGCCCGAGCGTCTGGCCGGCGCCACCGACTGGCTGATCGCGCTCGCCGGCTTCACCATCCTCGCCGCCTCGCTGGTCGCGCTCTCTGCCGACAACCTGAAGCGCCGGCTCGCCTACTCGACGGTGAGCCAGCTCTCCTACGTCATCCTCGCCGCGGCCCTCCTGGCCCCGCTCTCGCTGGTCGCGGCCGCCCTGCACATCGCCACCCATGCTCTCGGCAAGATCACCCTCTTCTTCGCCGCCGGGTCGATCTACACCGCGACCCACAAGACCGAGGTGAGCCAGCTCGACGGCATCGGCCGGCGCATGCCCTGGACCATGGCGGCCTTCGGCATCGGGGCGCTGTCGATGATCGGGCTGCCGCCCGCCGCCGGCTTCGTGAGCAAGTGGTTTCTGATCTCGGGGGTGATGGACCAGGGACACTGGCTCGCCTTGGGGGTGATCCTGGCGAGCACCCTAATCAGCGCGGCGTATTTGCTCCCGGTGCTCTACCGCGCCTTCTTCCGGCCCTTGTCGGCCGAGGCCCTGGCCCATCCGCACGGGGAGGCGCCGCTGCCGATCGTCCTGGCGCTGACCCTGACCGCGGCCGGTACCCTGGCCCTGTTCTTGTTCCCCGGTGTGCCGCTTGAGCTGGCGCAGCAGATGCTGGTGACGCAATGAAGACCGAGCACTGGCTCGATCATCCGAGGAACATCAAGCGGCTCTGGCGCGGCTTTCTCGCCGTGCTGGCCCTGACCCTGATCGCGGGGTTCGTCGTCGACCTTCACCCGCACTTTGCGGTCGAGGGTTGGCCCGGCTTCTACGCCGGCTACGGCTTCCTCACCTGCCTGCTGATGATCCTCGGGGCCAAGGCCCTGGGCTGGCTCCTCAAGCGGCCCGACCGTTACTACGGGCGCGACGAGCGCGATGACTAGCGCGCTGATCCTGCACCCCGGGCTGGTCCTGATCGGCGGGGCCCTGCTGCTGCCCTTCCTGCGCGGCACCGCCCGCAGCGCCGCCGTGCTCGCGATCCCCGCCCTGGCGCTGATCAGCCTCTGGCTGCTCCCCGAGGGAGAGCTCTGGCGGATCGCCTGGCTCGATTATGAGCTGACGCCGCTCGCGGTCGACAAGCTCGCGCGCCTCTTCGCGAGCATCTTCGCGCTGATGGCCCTGATCGGCGGACTCTTCGCCCTGCGCCAGGAGAACCGGCTGGAGGTCCCCGCCGCCTATGTCTACGCCGGGTCGGCGATCGGCGTGACGCTCGCCGGGGACCTGATCTCCGTCTTCGTGTTCTGGGAGCTGATGGCGGTGGGCTCGACCCTGGTGATCTGGAGCGCCGGCACGCCGGCCGCCTGGGCGGCCAGCCGCCGTTATGTCGCCGTCCATCTCGCCGGCGGGATGATCCTCTTCGCCGGGATCACCGGCCACATCCTCGCCACCGGCGAGCTGGGCTTCACAGCGATGGAGACCGACTCCGTCGCACACTGGCTGATCCTCGCCGGGTTTCTCATCAACGCCGGCGCCCCGCCGCTCTCGGCCTGGCTGCCCGATGCCTACCCGGAGGCGTCCTGGAGCGGGACCGTGTTCCTCTCGGCCTTCACCACCAAGACCGCAGTCTACGTGCTGCTGCGGGGCTTCCCCGGCACCGAGATCCTGATCTGGCTGGGGCTCTTCATGATCTTCTACGGCATCGTCTATGCGCTGCTGGAGAACGACATGCGGCGCATCCTGGCCTACTCGATCGTCAACCAGGTGGGCTTCATGCTGGTCGGGATCGGGATCGGGACCGAGATGGCCCTGAACGGCGCGGCGGCCCACGCCTTCACCCACATCATCTACAAGGCCCTGCTCCTGATGTCGGCCGGAGCGGTGCTCGCCGCCACGGGGCGGCGCAAGTGCTCGGAGCTCGGCGGGCTGTTCCACAGCATGCCGTTCACCACCCTCTGCGGCACCATCGGGGCGCTGGCAATCTCATCCTTCCCGCTCACCTCGGGCTTCGTCTCCAAGTCCATGGTCACCCAGGCCGCGATCGACGGGCACCTGCAGAGCGTCTGGCTGCTGCTCGCGGCGGCCTCGGCCGGGGTCTTCCTGCACGCGGGCATCAAGTTCCCCTGGTTCGTCTTCTTCCAGAGGGACTCGGGGCTGCGCCCGCCCGACCCGCCCGCCAGCCTGCGCTGGGCCATGGGGCTCTTCGCCTTCCTGTGTATCGCGATTGGGGTCTGGCCCCAGCCGCTCTATGCCCTGTTGCCCTATCCCGTGGACTACGCCCCCTACACCGCGGCCCACGTGATCACCCAGTTGCAGCTCCTCCTGTTCTCGGGGCTCGCCTTCTTCGTGATGCTCGACGCGCTCAAGCGCACCCCGACCATCACGCTGGACGTCGACTGGCTCTGGCGGGTCGCGGGACCGGCAATTGCCCGATCGGCGCACGAGATCTGGCAGGAGGCGCGAGCCCGACTGGCCGAGGCCAGTGCGGCACGCGCCGCGGCGGTTGGCGCCCTGCTCGCCCGCCATCGCCAGCCCGGCGGGCTCCTGCTGCGCTCCTGGCCGAGCGGCGGCATGGCCCTCTGGGTGATGGTGATGCTCCTCGCGAACCTGCTCTTCTACTACCTCGGCTAGGGCAACCCCGAAGGACTCTGGGCTTCCGGCGCCGGGTAGGATCTCCCGCGGGCTTCCATGCCCTCAAGCGCTCGCAGCCGACGGAGCGCGGAGACCGCCTTGCCCGGCGTCCGTACGGATGCTTGCCACGGATGCGAGATGATCCGCGTGCTCTCGAAGATGTGCCTCCGCGCGGGACAGAGAAGGCGCGGATCAATGTCAGGGTCCGAACCCGCGTGTAGCCGCGGAACAGGACCCGCCCGCCTTATACGGCCCGCTCATCAAGCCCGCCAGGCTCCGCCAGAATAGGCTCGCCGGCTAAGGACCGCGGCGTAGCACAAGAACCAGAAGAGCGCCGCGCCGACCTGATCCAGCGGGTGCGACCGAAACTGATGCGCCTCGGCCGATCGTCATGCCGCTTGCATGGTGTTGGCACAAGTGTCCCCGTACTGCGCCCAGAGCCCGTTGGCGCGGCTGAGGCGCAAGGCGAGCAGGTGTTCGGGCGCAACGCCGCCAGTACCGCCTCCAGTCGGTTGCCCTTCAGATGCTGCTGTTGCTCGCGCAACCACCTCTGGAGTGCCTACACCCCCTCCGGAGCCTCAAGCGCCAGGTGGAGTCCCAGTCGAGCAACGCCCACATCGATCAGGCGCCCAGTGCTGCCGTGGAGTTTGCGGACGAGGCCTTCCGCAAGATCGAGGCTGCGGCCCAGCAGACGCCGAAGCCGATTGTCGGCGACAGCACGCCGAAGCC
>JALOTB010000081.1 GCA_025458165.1 Chromatiaceae bacterium
CGGGGCAGGAGGGGTTGATCGAGGTCGTCACCCAGTGGTGAGCGGACGGGACGCGGAGCGTCCGCACTTGCTCCCACGCGGGAGCGTGGGAGCCAGATATCCCTCTCTCGTTCCCATGCTCCGCGTGGGAATGCGTTCTTGGCCGCTCTGCGTCACGTCGGCTCACGCGACGCGGAGCGGCTGGGCTTGCTTCCACTCGGGAGCGTGGGAGCCAGATGGTAACTACATTGGATATACTTTCAGCGCGCTCAGTCCGCACACGAGGTCACCAAATGAGCACACGGGGTAGGGCGGAGTTTGAAGGCACGGTGCAGCCGTGGGGAAACAGTCTCGGTCTGCGCATCACGCGGGCCGTGAGTGAGCTGGCTAACCTGGACAAAGGCACGCGGGTGTCCATTGAAGTGACGGCGGACGGATTGGTGATCCGTCGCAAGTTAACCGCACGGCGGGCGCTCCTGCCGTACACGGAAGCCGACTTGCTCAAGGGACTTAACCCGCTCACCGCTCATGCCGATGAGCTGCCGTCGTTGGTCGCCGCCGAGCACGGAGGCTGAGGTGGCCGGCCGCTATGTGCCCGAGCGGGGCGAGATCGTCTGGCTCGATTTCGAGCCGACGCGCGGAAAAGAGATCGGGAAGTATCGCCCGGCGCTCGTGCTGTCGAGCCGCGACTACAACCGTCTCACCGGGCTCCTGATCTGTTGCCCCGTGAGCACGAGCATCAGAGGGGCAGCGACGGAAGTCGCCGTCCACAATCTCGATCAGCCATGCGTGGTGGCCGCCAATCTCATCCACACACTCGACAGGCAAAGCCGAAAGGTGAAGAAAGCGGCCTCAGCCGAGGCTGGGGTGCTGGAAGAGGTCCTGGCGCGGATCATTCCTCTGATTGGCGCCGACCGGCTGCTCTCTGCCGACTGACCGGCGCATATCCGTCCGCCCGCGCAGCACCGCGCCCGCACGGGCCGCAGAGCGGCCAGTCGGCTCCGCGTCGCGTACCCTCAGTCGTCCCGCCGCCGGCTGGCGGTGGACGCCTTGCGCTGGCGCCGCACGTCGCTGAGCTTGCTCTGGGTGGCGCTCGCTGCCGGGGGTGCATCGTCCGGGGCATCGGTCTCCGCCAGCAGGACAGGGCTGCAGCGGTACAGCCAGGGGGCGACGCGGGTGAGCAGCCCCTGGCGCTTGAGCTTGGCCATGTTGCGGCTGGCCGATTCGGGGGTGATCCCGAGGATCGCGGCGATGTCCCCGTTGGAGGGCAGTTGGACGGCGTCGGGCGGGTCGCCGCTGATATCGACCACCAGCCGCACCAGGTCGCAGAGGCGGCGCTCGATCATCCCGGTGCTGAGGATGGCGATCCAGCGGTCGGCCCAGAGGACCTGCTCCTCCCACTTGACCATCAGGCCGTGGAGCAGCCGCGGATTGACAGTATGCAGCTCGTGGATCACGGAGAGCGGGATGCGGCACAGGTTGGTGGTGCGCAGGGCGACGGCGGTGTGGGTGTAGGGTTTCCCGGCGAGGCGCTCGAGCCCCAGGGTGGCGCCGCGTCCCAAGAGCCGCACGATACGGCTCTCGTGGCCGGGGAACTGCATGATGAGCTTTACGACGCCGACGCGGATGGTGTAGAGCGCGTCGTCGGTCTCGCCGGCCGCGTAGATGACGCTGTCGCGCACGGCCCGGCCGTTGTCGATGTGGCGGGTGGCCCACTCGATGTCGAGCGGCCGCAGGTCGCCGAACAACGCGGAGCTGCGCATCGCGCACTGGCGGCAGTCGGAGTCGTCCCTGTGGCGGACGAACTGCACGCAGGGGCTTGGCATGTCCCGAACGCTCACAGCTCGCTCCCTCTTGGTTTGCGCGCCTTGTCCGCCCGATACCGAGGTCCCTCGGCGACGGGCGCGGCGGTGCCCGCGCAGCTCCCTAAGACTGAAGAATAGCCGAGCGGTTTCGCGCGTTCTGCCCGGCCAGGTCACAGATGCGGCGATGCAAGAGGACGGGACGCAGAGCGTCCGCGCTTGCTCCCACGCTGGAGCGTGGGAGCCAGACGGCGAGTGGGACTCAGGTGGGAGTTCGCGCTAGCCGTCTCGAGCGCGGACCCGCCAATACCCGGGCCGTCGGGAGTGGTGCGCAACGGCAATGATGGTGATTCCGCTGGGCTCCGGGCGGTAAACGACTGCGAAGGGAAAGTCCTTGAGAAAGACGCGCCTGGTGTTTGCCGTCGCCGGTGAGCCCGCGAGCGGGAAGGCGAGCGCCCGGGCCGTAGCCTCTTCCCCCGCCGCTGTGAATCGGGCGCCGAGACCGGGCTCTTGTTGCTCGTAGTAGACGACTTGTGCCAGGGGCTCCCGACGAGCGGGGGTGACGAACCGGGCGCGCTTCAACGCGGCAGCCGGCGGGCTTCCGCGAAGACGTCCTCCGCCGCGTGAGCCGCCATCTCCCCACGATCAAACGCGGCGACTCGCTCTTCGATCTCTCGCGCCCAGGCCGTCCCGACATCCGACAGCGCCGAATGCAGCGACTCCAGCAGGTTTTCAGCCAGCTCCGCGCGCTCTTGAGGCGTCAGTTGCTGCGCCTGCTCTTCCAATATCTTCAACGAGACAGCCATATCGCACCTCGTCTGCAACCGGCGGAAGTTTAGGTCGGCGCCCGTGCTTCTGTCGCGTCCCTCCCTGGTTCCCACGCTCCGCGTGGGACTGCGTGCTTGGCCGCTCTGCGGCCCGTGGCAGCGCGACGCGGAGCGTCGGTGCGTGCTCCCACGCTGGAGCGTGGGAGCCTGAACACTTGGGAGCAAGAAGGGGCGAAATCAGTCCGTTTCGTCGTCCGGGTGGACAAGGCGTTTGCTGCGGGGCGGTGCGGGCGGCGGCTGGGCGGGGTCGAGGACGGAAAGCAGCTCGATCTCGAAGATGAGCGCGCTGTTGGGCGGGATGCGCTTGTCGCGGCCGGTCGTGCCGTAGGCGAGCTCGGGCGGGACGAAGAGCTGCCACTTGGCGCCTTCCTTCATCAGTTGCAGGGCCTCGCGCCAGCCCGTGATGACCTTCCTGACCTCGAAGGTGGAGGGTTGCTCGCGCTTGTAGGAGCTGTCGAACTCGCTGCCGTCGATGAACGTGCCGCGGTATTGGACCTTGACCCGATCCTTGATGGTGGGGATCTTGCCCTCTCCGGCTTGGAGCTCCTTGTATTGCAGCCCGCTCGGCAGGGTGACGACGCCTTCCTGCGTGGCATTGGCGGCGAGGAACTCCTGGGCGCGCTCGAGGTTTTCCTGCGCCCGTTTGGCGACGATTTGCGCGAGCGCGGCTCGCCGCTCTGAGGTCTTCACCGCCGGCTTTGCGCCGGTGAGTCCGTCCTCGACGCCCTTGAGCAGCACCTCGGGCACCGACGGCAAATCCCCCCGCTTGAGGTCCTGTCCCAGCTCGTAGCCCAGGCTGTAGTTGACCTTGTCGACGTCGGAGGTGATCGCGGCAGGGGCTTGCGCCTCGGCGCCCTCGATCTTCGGCGGCGGGGCCTCCTCGGCGAAGGTGACTCCGTGCAGGAGCGCCAGCATGGACAGCGTGATGGTCGATCGTCTCATCGATAGGTTCTCCTTGTTGCGAGTCACACCCGTCCACCGACGGGCCGACACCAGGGGTTGATCGACGTCGTCACCCAGTGGTGAGAGGACGGGACGCGGAGCGTCCGCGCTTGCTCCCACGCTGGAGCGTGGGAGCCAGGTGGTCGCGGAGCGTCCGGGCTTGCTCCCACGTTGGAGCCTGGGAGCCAGGTGGTGCCCGGCCCACGGCGGAATCGCCGCCCAATCATAGCAAAGCGGCCCGGCGCGGCGACCACAGCCACGGCAGTCTAGCGCCGGGCCAGCGGCTATGATGTGCGCCTGCAAGACCGCCTGAACCGACCGGAGGCACGATGAAACTGACCGCGATCTGTGTTCCCTGCGCCCTTGTGATCGCGATGGCCGCGGATGGCTCGGAGCTGCGCGCCTTCGCGGAGGGTACTGCGCCTAGCGAGGCGCAGATCGAGACTCGCGCGCCCGAGGCGGTCACCGGGGCGTTCGGCCTCCCCCTTGGCGAGCGCTTTAGCCCCGAGCTGGTGTCCAAGGTCCTGCGCGAAGCCGAGCACAGCTACCGCGGCGCCGATCGGACTCAGCACAAGGGAGTGCGTTACTGGGTTGAGCCGAAGATCCCCAACCCGAACTTCACCGCGTATTCGGTATCGACCACGAGCGACGGCACCATCTACGCCATTCGCGGCGAATACGATGCGCCCGACCGGACCTCGAAATGCGACGTCACCGAGACGCTGGCGGCCTTTCTCGAGCAGAAATACGGCCCGCCACGTGGCCGCGGCGCGGCGGGTGAATGGTATAGCTTCCGCGATGGGACCGCTGCGGATGGCTTTAAGGGGATACGGCTCTACGCCAATCGCTGCGCCCGCGGCGGGTACACCATCGTCTACAGCGACGACCGAGTGCGCTTCTCGCAACCCTAGCCCCGCGGGGCCGCCGACCCAGGCCCGAGAACCCCGCCACCTGGCGCCCACCCTCCGGCGCAACGGGAGCAAGCGCCGACGCTCGGCGTCGACCAGCCCCCGCAATGGCGTGCTGGATTCACCCTACACTTTACTAAAGGGCGTGCCGGGGCGGGTCCGTCCGCCAGGCCCCCGCACCGCGGGGTGCCCGTGACGACGAGGAGGTGGTTATGCGCAGATCGCTGTTCTTGGTGTTGCTAGGCACGTTGGTGGCGGGGTCGACCGTCGTCGCGGCGCAGGGCTATGGGCCTGGTCCTGGCTATGGCCCCGGGCCTGGCTACGGACCCGGGCCCGGCTATGGTTTCGGGCCTCGCTACGGTGGACGAGGTCTCCCGGACTGGGGTGGCGTCTGGCCCGGGCGCGCGGGACGCTCCGGTGATTGGCGTTGGCTCGACGATGACTGGGACTGGGACTGGGACCGAGACGTCGCCCCGGGCTCCCCGCGGCGCGTACCCGGGTCCGGCTGGGGGCGGCCCCGCGACTATTCGGGCGGCGGTCCGGGCTATGGCGACCGCGGCCAGCAGCAGGGCTATGGCCGGGGTCCGACGGGTCGTGGCGGCGGTCCGCGCCAGGGCCCGCTCAACCCGTCGATCACCCGCTGATCCCGCCGCTGCTCGCTTCGGGTAGGGCGGGAGCAGGTGGCGATGCGTCCGGCGTCGCGAGGGCGCAGCCCGCCTTGCGCCCCCCGCCTCGCTTCGTGACGACCTCCGCGGTGGGACGCTCCAGTAGGCTGGGGTCGCAGCGGTAGGTCCAGGGTGCGACTCGCACCAAGAGCCCCGAGCGCTTGAGCTCGGCCATGTGGCGGCTGGCGGACTCGCTGGTCACGCCGAGGATGGCGGCGATGTCGCCGGTCCCCGGGAGCTGTACGGCGTCGAGCGGATCGCCGCTGATGTCGACGACCAGGCGCACTAGATCGACGATGCGGGTCTCGATTTGGCCCGTCCCGAGAATCCCGATCCAGCGATCCGCCCAGGTGATCTGCTCGTTCCACTTGGCCATCAGACCGCGCAGGAGCGCGGGGTGCTTGCGGTGCAGCTCCTCGATCACTGAGCTCGGGATGCGGCAGAGATTGGTCGCGCGGGTGGCGATCGCGGTGTGTGCGTAGGGCTCACCCGCGAGGCGCTCCAGCCCCAGGGTGGCACCGCGCCCGAGCAGGCGCACGATGCGGGTCTCATGGCCGGGGACCTCGAGCGCCAGCTTCACCACCCCGACGCGGATGGTGAAGATGGCATCACACGCCTCCCCTGTTCGGTAGACCAGCCCGCCGCGGCGCATGATGCCGTTCTCGATGCGGCCAGTCGCCCAATCGGTGGCGCCCGGCGGGAGGTCGGCGAAGAGCGCCGAGTTACGCAGGGTGCAGCGCAGACAGTCGGAATCGCGCTGCTTAAAGAAGCGGATACAAGGACTTGGCTGCGGATCGGTCGCCATCACTGGCTCGCTCCTCGGGTCGACACGGATCCTTTTCGGCTCTGGGCGGCGGCTGCGTCACCGCCACGCCGCCGCCCCCGGACGCGAAGTGGCGACAGCAGTCGCCTACCTCAGCATCTTAGTCCCGAGAGGCGACAAAACGCCGACGGGCGTCACAGATACGAGGTCCGGGGGGCGGTCGGCCATCCTGGCGCCTCGACGCCGTAGGGACGGTTCAGAAACAACTAACTCGGATGTTCAGTGCGCGCGCACCGAGGCTTCCACGGGGTCGCGAGGAGCGTCTGCTCTGGTTCCCGAGTCAGGGCCACGCAAAGCGGAGCTTTGCGCTCAATGTTCCCAAGCGGAGCTTGGGAACGAGCGCATCCCGGGGGTCGCGTTGGTCTGCCCGGCGCACCGGGCTTTGCTTCTTAAGAGAGAGGATGCGCGCGCACGCCGAGGGCGTGCGCTTGGGGCGGGTTGCTACATGTCGCGCGGGGAGCCGACGGCTGTGCCCTGCGGGTCACGGGTCAGGCCGGAGTCTGGATTGGTGTCGACCCCCTCCCCGGTTCCGCCCTGTGCAGGACCGTCGGATGAATCCCACCCCATGTCGGAGTTGGCATTGCCGCCCGGATCGAGCGCATCGATGGCGTCCTCGTGGTTCCCCATCATGTCGCCGATGTCGGGATCCATTGGGCTCATGTGGTGTGCTGCCACGGGTAGCGCAAGCGCAACTCCTAGGGCCGTAAGTACGATTAAGCCACTCGCTTTCATGTTGGATCTCCTGAGTCGTGAGTTTTGTTTTCCTTGTTCAGTGAGCGCCTGGGCGCGCACCAGCCGAAAGCATCGACGTCCTGCACAAACCCATACAACAGATCCGGAAAATGTCCATTGCGAATTGTCATGGACACCCAACGAAGCCGCGCCACGCCTCACACCAGCCGATCGAGCCGGAGCCGGTGGCGCTCGTCGAACAGCCGGCGCGAGCCGATCCAGACCGCGGCGACGCCCCCGAGCCCGGTCCCGGCGGCGATCAGGAACAGGATCATCAACTGGTACTTGGCGGCCTCCAGCGGCGGACTGCCGGCGAGGATCTGGCCGGTCATCATCCCGGGCAGGCTCACGATCCCCGCAGTGGCCATGGCGTTGACGATGGGGATGAGCCCCGAGCGGAGGGCATCGCGGCGGATGTCGGCGATGGCGCCGTCCCAGTCGGCGCCGAGCTGCAGGCGCGCCTCGATCCGTCCACGGGCCTCCCAAGCGCTGCGGGTCAGGCCGTCGAGGGCGATGGCGACGCCGCTCATCGTGTTGCCGAGCAGCATCCCGAGCAGCGGGATCAGGTACTGGGGCTGGAACCAGGGCTCGACGCGGATGATCACCGTGAGCGCGAGCAGGGTGACGCTGAACGAGGATAGGAACATCGAGAGCGTCCCGATCCCGAGCCCCCAGCCGCCCGCATAGCGGCGCTTCTGGCGCGCGCGCACCTCCCAGCCGGCGACCAGCAGCATCACCAGGGTGAGGGCGCCGATCAGCGGTAGGCTGGTCTGCGCGAACAGCACCTCCAGCACCAGCCCGAGCAGGATGAGCTGGACTGTGCTGCGCGCGGCGGCGATCAGCACCCGCCGCTCCACCCCCAGGTGCAGGCGCCAGGACATGGCCGCCAGCAGCAGCACCAGCGCGGCGGCCAGCCCCAGGTCCCAGGGGCCGAGCGAGATCAGGCTCAAGGCTCGTCCTCCAGCCGACCGTCGCGGATCACCAGCCGCCGACCGCCCAGGCGCCGGCGCTGCTCGGGGTCGTGGCTGACCCAGAGCACGGCGGCCGCGTGGGCCGTGCGGTAGTCGGTGACGATCCCCTCCACCCGCGCCTGGTTGACTGGGTCGAGGTTAGCGGTCGCCTCGTCGAGCAGCAGGGCCTCGGGCTGGTTGGCGAGCAGGCGGGCGAGCGCGAGGCGCTGGCGCTCCCCGGTCGACAGGCGCGCGACGCCCCAGCCGAGCACCTCCGGACCGAACCCAAGGCGCTCAAACAAGGGCAGCAGATCCTTTGCCACATAGCCATTCGGCGGAAAGTGGGCGCTCACCTCATCGGCCCACCAGTGGCTCTCGGCCGGCAGCAGCCCGACCCGGCGGCGCCACTCGGGGGCGGGCAGCGCGGAGCGCGCGGTCGCGTCGAGCCAGGCCTCGCCCTCGTGCGGGTCGAGGTCGGCGACGGCACGCAGCAGCAGGCTCTTGCCTGAGCCCGATGGGCCGGAGACAAAGACCAGTCCGCCGGCGGGGACCCCGAGCAGGATCGGGGCGAGTCCGCGCGGGCGGATGCCGTCGAGGCGCAGGGCGGCCATCAGCGGCGATGGAAGACCAGGTCCCAGACCTCGTGGCCCAGGCGTTGGCCGCGCCGCTCGAAGCGCGTCAGTGGACGGTCCTCGGGGCGCGGGGCGTAGGCGCCGGGGCCGGCGGCGTTCTCGAAGAGATCGGCGGCGTCGCCGAGCACGGCGAGCATCTGGGCGGCGTAGGGTCCCCAGTCGGTGGCGGCATGGAACAGCCCGCCGGGGCGCAGGACCCGCGCGATCAGCCGCACGACATCGGCGCTGAGGATGCGCCGCTTGTGGTGGCGGGTCTTGGGCCAGGGATCGGGGAAGAAGAGGTACACCCCCGCCAGCGAGGCCGGCGCCAGTCCATGGGTCAGCACCTCGATGGCGTCGTGGCGCAGTACCCGCACGTTGGTGAGCGCCCGCTTCTCGAGCTGGAGCAGGAGGTGGCCGACGCCCGGGCGGTGCACCTCGATCCCGAGATAGCCGCGCTCGGGGTGGCGTGCCGCGAGCTCGGCGAGGGTTTCGCCGTTGCCGAAGCCGATCTCCAGGACCACCGGGCGCGCATCACCAAACAGGATGGGCAGGTCCAGGACCGTCCCCGGGGCCCAGTCCACCCCGAAGCGGGGCCAGAGCTCGCCGAAGGCGCGTTCCTGCCCGCGGGTCAGCCGCCCCTCACGCAGCACGTAGCTGCGGATCGGGCGGTGATGATCAGGGTCGGTCATGGGGCGGGGGCCGGCGGGTTCGAGGCGAGCGGAGTTTAGCCGTAAACGGCCGGCGCGCGCCGGGCTCGGGGCGGTGAGGCTCAGGCGGGCTCGCTTCGGCGCAGTGCCTCCAGGGCCTCGCACACCCGCGCGTGCTCGTAGCCGATCGCGGCGATCAGGGCCGGCGCCCCGCTGATGGCCCCGCCGCGCGCCCGTCGCTCCAGCTCCCGGGCCAGGCCAGATAGGCGGCGAGCCCCGAGGTTGGCGCTGCTCGACTTCAAGGCGTGGGCGGCGCGCCCCAGGTCCGCCGCGCTACCTTGGTCGAGCGCGGCGCGCAGCGATCCCAGCAGGGACGGGCTGTGATCGAGGTAGGCGCCGATCACGCGGTCGATCAGGGCCTCCCCATCCCCAGCGGGGAGCGCTCGAATCAGGGCGAGCGCGGATGGATCGAGGACCTCGCCATCGCCCGGCGGCACGGCGGCCTGCCCCTCGGTCGCCGCGCCCGCGGGCCTGATCCGGTCGACCGGCAGCCAGCGGGCGAGGGTCCCCCTGAGCTGGTCGCCGCTGAAGGGCTTGGCCAGGTAGTCGTCCATGCCCGCGGCGAGACAAGCCTCGCGGTCGCCCGCCAGGGCGTTGGCGGTCAGCGCGACCACCGGCAGGCGCCTACCGCCGTGCGCGGCCTCCCGCTCGCGCAGCTCGACGGTCGCCTGATAGCCGTCCATCACCGGCATCTGGCAGTCCATCAGCACCAGGTCGTAGTCGCCCGCCGAGACCAATCCGAGCGCCTCGCGGCCGTCGCGTGCCCGCGTCACCTCCAGCCCGAGCCCCTGGAGCAGGGCGACGGCCAGCTCGGCGTTGACCGGGTTGTCCTCCGCGAGCAGCACCCGACCGCGCAGCACGTCCGCCGCCGGTGCGATGGTCTCGTTGCCCCCCGGGGCTGGCGTGCCCGGGAACGGCGCGGCCTGGCGGACCTGGCAGAGGCATTGTTGTAGCTGCGCGCGGCGCACGGGCTTGGTGAGGTAGCACTCGGTCCCGGTGTCGACGCGCAGGGCCACGAGCGCGGCCGGGTGGATCGAGTGGAGCATCACCAGGCGCAGCGCAGCCCCGGGGGCCTGGGCCTGGATGCGCCGCGCGAGCTCCCGCCAGCCGAGCCCGGGGGTGTCCATGTCGAGGATGGCGAGCTCGAAGGGCCGGTCTTCAGCCGCGGCCCGCCGCACCCGATCGAGCGCCTCGGCGTCGCCGCCCACCCCCTCGGCCTGGGCGCCCCAGGCGCGCAGGTGGTCAACGATCGCCGCGCGGGTCCCGGCATGGGGCTCAACGACCAGCACCCGTGGGCCGTTGCGGCAGGGCGCGGCCGGCGGATGAGACGCCGCCGGCTCGCAACGAAGGCTCAGGCTGATCCAGAAGGTCGATCCCTGCCCGGGCGCGCTCAGGACCCCGATCCGTCCCCCCATTCGCTCGATGAGCGCGGAGCTGATGGCGAGGCCGAGCCCGGTCCCGCCGTAGCGGCGGGTGGTGGAGCCGTCGGCCTGGCGGAACGGCAGGAAGATCTCGGCCTGACGCTCAGGGGCGATGCCGATACCGGTGTCGGCGACCTCGATGCGCACCGCCGCCTCGGGCCCCCCGCTTGGGTCCAGCGACAGGCGGATCAGGATCTCCCCCGACTCGGTGAACTTGACCGCGTTGCCCACCAGGTTGCTCAGGACTTGCCGCAGGCGGGCGGGGTCGCCGCGGACCTGCGCGGGGAAGTCCGGCGGGATCAGGCAGGCGAGCTCGACCCCGCGACCGTGCGCGGCCTCGGCGAAGAGGGTGGCGACCTCCTCGGTGAGCTCGCCGAGGTCGAAGGGGATCTCCTCGAGGTCCATGCGCCCGGCCTCGATCTTCGAGAAATCGAGGATGTCGTTGATGATCGTGAGCAGGGCCTCGCCCGAGCGCTGGACGGTGGCCGCGAAGTGCCGTTGCTTGTCGTCGAGCCGGGTACCGAGCAGCAGCTCGGTCATGCCGAGCACGCCGTTCATGGGCGTGCGGATCTCGTGACTCATGGTGGCGAGGAACTCGCTCTTCGCCCGGTTCGCCGCCTCGGCGGCCTCTTTGGCGGCGAGCAGCTCCCGGGTGCGGGCCTCGACCTTGAGCTCCAGGTCGCGCTGGTGCTCCTCCAGGTCGCGCCGGGAGGACTCCAGCCGGCCGCGCATGGCGTCGAAGGCGCGGGCGAGCTGGCCGATCTCGTCCTTACCGGCCAACGGGACCGGGGTGCCCAAGTCGCCACGCCCGATCGCCCCGGCCGCCTGGTTGAGTACCGCGAGCGGCCGGATCAACTGGCGGCGGACCACCGCGATCAGGAGCGTGCCCGAGACCAGCAGGGCGATCAGGAGCGTGACACCCACCTGGCTGGCGAGCTTACCGCTCGCCGCGAGCAGCTCGGCCTCGGGAAAGACCCCGAACAGGATCAGCCCCGGCTCGATCCAGCGCGCCTGGAGCAGCGAGGGGAGGTCGTCGTACACCGCCGCGACCGTCGTCCCGGAGGCGGCCGCGTGGCGCAGATGTCCCAACAGGTCCGCATCGAGCCACTCCCCCTCATGCTCGGGGTGCGGTTCGAACAGCAGCTCGCCCGAGGCATCTGCAAAGCCGATTAGCCCGCTGCTGCCGATGCGCGTATCGGCGACCTGTCGTTGCGCGAGGGCGAGCTCCTGCGTGAGCACCAGATAGCCCCGCAGCCGTGGGTCCTCCCATAGCCGCTGGGCGGCGTCGCGCAGAAACAGCGGCTTGGCCAGGAGATGGACCGGACGCCCGGTGTCGGGGTGGCGCAGCACCTGGGCGAGGACCCGCCCGTCGGAGTCGCGCAGGGCCTGGAACCAGGCGCTCTCGCCCTCTTCCTCGGTGAGGTTCGAGGCGGTGTCGAGCGACGCCCGGGTGTCCTCGTAGCCGTCGGGGAGCAGGACGCGGATCTCCGAGTAGCTCGGATAGGCCGACTGGTAGCCGCCAAAGAGCTCGAGCAGCGCCGGCTGCATCAGCGTGTAGCGGACGCCCTCGTCCGCGGTCAGTAGGTACTTGTGCAAGTAGGCGGAGTTGGCGAACAGCTCCAGGTTGGCCCGGGCGTTGGCGAGCTCGGCCTCGAGCCGGGTCCCTATCTGCTCCAAGTGCGCGGACATCTCGCGCAGGGTGCTCTCGGTGGCGGCCTGGCGCAGCTCCCCCTGCCCGAGCGCGCCGACCAGGATGAGGGGCGCCGCAATCAGCGGGGCCAGCAGCCAGGTGAGCTTGGCCGAGAGCCGCACGGCGGGGGTCTAGTCGACGACCGCGTGGTAGACCCGATTGTAGAGGCGGGTCGCCCGAGGCGAGAGCGGCACTGGAAACTCGGAGCGCTCGAGCTGCTCGGGGTCCGGGTAGACCACCGGGTCGGCGAGGAGCCCTGCCGGCAGCAGCCGCTCCGCCGCGCGGTTGGGGCTCGCGTAGTAGAGGGCCTGGGCGACGCGCGCGGCGTTCTCCGGCTCGTTGAGAAAGTTCAGGAAGTCCATGGCCAGCGCCTTGTTGGGCGAGGACGGCATGACGACCCAGTAGTCGACCCAGAGCGCCCCGCCCTCCTCAGGCAGGACGTAGACGATCTCCGGGTGGTGCTCTTTCACCAATAGGGCGTCGCCGCTGAACATCATGGCGGCGACCACCTCACCGGTGACCAGATGGGAGTGCTCGTCGAGGTCGACGTAGCTGTAGCTGAAGACGTGCGGCTTCTGGGCGCGCAGCAGGGCCTCGGCGGCGGCCAAGTGCTCGGGGTCCTCGCTATTGAGCGAGTGGCCCAAGGCCTTCAAGGCCAGGCCGATGAGGTCGCGGTTGGATTTGATCAGGCTCAGCTTGCCCCGCAGCGGGGCGGCCGGCTCGAAGAACTGCCGCCAGCTTCGGATCGGCTCGTCCACCAGGTCGGCGCGGTAGCCGATCCCGGTGGTCCCCCAGGCGTAGGGGACGGCGACGCCCTCGGCCCCGTACGCCTTGAGCCAGCGCGGGTCGATCTGGGCGAGGTTGGGGACCTCGGCTGGCGTGATCGGGGTGAGCCAGCCCCGGCGGCGGTAGGCGTCCAGCCGCGGGCCGCTGATCAGCACCAGGTCGTAGCCGAGGCCGGCGGACTTGGCGAGCATCGCCTCGCGGGCCTCGTCGCCCTCGTAGTAGACCAGGCGGACCTCGACCCCGCGGGTGCGCTCGAAGGCCTCGACCAGGTCCTCGGGCAGGTAGTCGGCCCAGTTGAGCAGCACCAGCTCGGGGGTTGGTGCCGGGGCCTCGGGCAGGGTCGGTAATCGGTCGTCGCTGAGCACGTCCGGGGCGGACCCGAGGGCCAGTAGGGCCAGCGCCCAGCGGGCGAACCGTCCGACGGACCGCGTCTTCATTCCGGTGTACTCCTCCACTTCGGTTGTCGACGGCGAGCGGGTCGCACCCGACAGGCCGGGCGCGCCTCATCCCGCGGTTGCGCGCAGCGTCCGCAGGACCAGCGCGGCGGGCGGTGTGGCCGCTCGCAGCCAGCGGCGCTCCAGGACGTCGGCCGGCAGGGGCCGGTCGTAGAGGTAGCCCTGCATCGCGTCGCACCCCTCGCGCCAGAGTACGGCGGCCTGCGCCTCGGTCTCCACCCCTTCGGCGACCACGCTCAGGCTCAGGCTCCCGGCCAGCGCGATGATGGCGCGTACGATCGCCGCCTGGCCGGGCACGGTCAGGGTATCGCGCACGAAGGCACGGTCGATCTTGAGCACGTCGAGCGGCAGGAAGCTCAGGTAGCTCAGCGAGGAGTAGCCCGTGCCGAAGTCGTCCACCGCCAGGTGAACCCCGGCGTCGTGCAGGGCCTCGAGCACGCCCCGGCCGCCGGCCGCGTCCTCCATGACCTGACGCTCGGTCAGCTCGACCTCTAGATCGGAGCCCGAGAGCCGCGCCGCCGCGAGTGCAGCGAGGATGTCCTCGACCAGTGACTTGTGGCGGAACTGGGCGGGCGAGAGGTTGATCGCGACGCGCAATGGCGGGTAGGCGAGATCGCGCCAGGCGCGCATCTGCGCGCAGGCCTCGCGCAGCACCCAGTCGCCGAGCGGGATGATGAGGCCGGTGTCCTCGGCGAGCGGGATGAAGCGGTCGGGCTCGAGCAGGCCCAGCTCGGGGTGCCGCCAGCGGACCAGGGCCTCGACGCCACGCAGCCCACCGGTTCGGTCGACCTGGGGCTGGTAGTGCAGACGCAGCCCCTCGCCCCGCTCCAGGGCCCGGCGCAGATCGCTCTCCAGGGCGAGCCGCACCCGCGCGTGGGCGTTCATCGCCGGGGCGTAGAAGTGGTAGCTCCCTGGCTCGTGCCGCTTGGCATGGCGCATCGCCGTGCTGGCGTTGGCGGTGAGATCCGCGGCGCACGCCCCGTCCCCCGGATAGAGTGCGATGCCGATGCTCGCCCCGAGGGTGACCTCGTGCCCGCCGATGCGGTAGGGCTGGGCCAGCTCGGTGACCAGTCGGGCGGCGACGCGCGCGGCGTCGTCGGGGTTGTGCAGATCCTGGAGCAGCACCGCGAACTCGTCCCCGCCCCAGCGGGCGAGCTCGACCTCAGCGCCCGGCGGGCGATCGCGGGCCACGCAGTCGCAGGCGCGCAGGCCGTTGAGGAGTCGCTCCGCGGTCTGGCAGAGCAGGCTGTCGCCGGCGGTGTGGCCGAGGCTCTCGTTGACGCGCAGGAAGCGGTCGAGCCCCAGGTGCAGGATCGCGAGCTGGGTCCCGCGGCGCTGGGCGAGCGGGATGGCCCGCTGCGCCTGCTCGTCGAACAGGCTGCGATTGGGCAGCCCAGTGAGGCTGTCGTAGAGGGAGAGGAAGCGGATGGTCGCCTCACTCTCGCGGCGCTCGGTGATGTCCTGCACGGTGCCCATCGAGCGCAGCGGGTCGCCGGCCGGCGTGTACTCGGTGAGTCCGCGCTCGTGGACCCACTTGATCGCGCCCCCCGGTAGGAGCAGCCGGTGGACGAGGTCGTACTCGCGGCGCTTCCATACTGAGCCCCAGAAGGCCCGTTGCAGGCGCTCGCGGTCCTCCGGGTGCACGCTGGCGAGCAAGCCCTCCAAGCTCCCCGCGAAGTCGGCGGGGTCCTGCTCGAAGATGCGGAAGACCTCCTCCGACCAGGTGAGCGCGCCGCTCGCGTGGTCCAGGCTCCAACTGCCAAGGTGCGCAATGCGCTGGGCCTCGGCGAGGCTCGCCTGGCTGGCGGCCAGGGCCTCAAGGGCCTGACTCGCGCGCAGCAGGAAGCGCGCCCGCTGGGCGAGCACTGGCCAGTTGATCGGCTTGGCGATGAAGTCGCTGGCCCCGCACTCAAAGGCCCGACGGATCGAGTCGGCGTCCTCCAGCCCCGTCATCATCAGTACCGGGACGCGCTGGAACGGGGGCTGGGCACGCAGCCAGCCGCAGAAGGCGAACCCGTCGACCTCGGGCATCATCACATCGAGCAGGATGAGGTCGGGGAGCTTGTCGCGGACGCTGGCCATCGCGATCCGTCCGTTCTCCGCCTCGCGGATGCGGTAGCCCTCCTGCTGTAGGGTCTGCGCGGTGAGCAG
>JALOTB010000018.1 GCA_025458165.1 Chromatiaceae bacterium
GCCGGCGAAGACCAGCCGGTCCTCGACCACCTCCACCACCAGGCTCCCCTCGGTATGGGCGGTGCCCACCGGGATCACCCGCAGGGTGACGCCGCCGAGGACGAGCTCGGTGGTCGCGTCGATCGGCCGCTCCGGCTGGCCGGGGGGCGTGATGCCACCAGGCTCGAGCCCCAGCACCGCCTCGGCCGCGGCGGCCATCTCGGCACCCTGACCCGCGATCCGGGGGACCGCCGGGGCACCGGCAATGATTTCAGCCCCGGCGGCCCGAAGGACGGCATTGCCGAGCACCCGGTGCGGCTGGCTGTTGGTGTTGATGGCGTAGCGGACCGGGCGATCGGTGACCTTCGCGATCTGGGCGAGCATGGCCTTGGCCATGGGGTCGCCGTAGCCCGTGTCGATCACCGCAACCGCCTCGCTCCCGACCACGAAGCCCAAGTTCATCCGATACCCCTGGTTCTCACGGCTCGGTGCGCCATAAGGGCCGATCCAGGCCCAGGCGTGCTCGGAGACCTGGACAGGGGCGGGTAAGGGTCCCTCGGCCGCGGCGGGCAGGGCCAAGAGGGGCAGGAGCAGCAGGACGGCGCCGCGGCTCAGCCGCAGGGTCAGGGACCGGTGATCGGTTGAGATGGGCATGAAGATAATCCTGGTGGTCAGTCTGGTGAACTCGAACACACCCCGGTCGAGCGGGGTGCGGGTGAAGGGCCGGGAGAGCCCGGCCCAAAAGCCTGGTGGTTAGTGTGCGCCCGCAGCCGTTCCACCTCCCGCGCAGGGTCAGGTGAGGGCCAGCATCGGCCGGCCCCCGGGAGATCGGTCACGCGCCCGCCTCTTGCACCAGGCTGTGCCAGCTTGCCGCAAGGGTCTCGGCGGCACTGGCGATCTCGTCGTCCGTGGTGGGCTCGCCGAGGCTGAGCCGCACCGCCCCCCGGGCCCGCTCGGCGGATACCCCCATGGCGCCGAGCACCCCGCTCACGGCATCGCCCCCCTCGTGACAGGCCGAGCCCACGGACGCGGCGATCCCAGGGATGCGGGCCAAGAGCTCCCGACCGCTCACGCCGGGGAGGCTAAGGTGCAGGGTGTTGGGCAGGCGCTCCTCGGGGTGGCCGTTGAGCACCAGGCCGGGAATCGCCGCGGCGAGCCGTTGGTGAAGGGCATCGCGGCGCTCCTGCAGCCGTCCGCCGCTGCCGGGCAGCCGGGACCGGGCGAGCTCGGCCGCGGCCCCGAGGGCGACGAGGTGCGGCACGTTCTCGGTGCCCGGGCGCAGGCCGTGCTCGTGCCCGGCGCCGAACTGGATCGGGGAGATGGGCGTGCCGACCCGCACGAAGAGCGCCCCGACTCCCTTGGGGGCGTAGAGCTTGTGCCCGGCGACGGTCAAGAGGTCTACCCCGAGGGCGTCGATGTCGATCGGGATCTTGCCGGCCGACTGGGCGGCGTCGGTATGGAAGAGCGCCCCGCGCGCGTGGGCAAGGGCCGCCAGCTCGGCGATCGGCTGGACCGTGCCGACCTCGTTGTTGGCGTGCATCACCGAGACCAGCACGGTGTCATCGCGCAGGGCGCCGGCCAGGTCCTTGGGCGAGACGCGGCCGTATTCGTCGACGGGCAGCACCGTCAGGTCCCAGCCCTGCTCCGCGAGCTGCGCCATGGGCCGGGCGACCGCGGGGTGCTCGACGGCGCTGGTGATGAGATGCCGGCCGCGCCCCCGCAGCGCCTGCGCCACGCCCAGGATGGCGAGGTTGTTGGCCTCGGTGGCGCAGCCCGTGAAGACGATTTCTCCCGGCCCCGCCCCGATCAGGGCCGCGACCTGCGCCCGCGCCCGAGTCACCGCCTGCTGCGCCTCCCGACCGTAGGCATGGCTGGAGGACGGGTTGCCGAAGTGCTCACGCAGATACGGCAGCATGGCCTCCAGCACCTCGGACGCGACGGGGGTGGTGGCGTTGTAGTCGAGATAGATGGGCGGGCTCACCGCAGGGCCTGCACCAGGTCGGAAATCAGATCCTCGGGGTCCTCGAGCCCGACCGAGAGCCGGATCATCCCGTCTGCGATCCCGCGGCGCGCCCGCTCCTCGGGGCTCAGGCCGTGGTGGGTGGTGGTGACGGGCTGGGTGGCCAGGCTCTCGACCCCGCCGAGGCTGGGCGCAATGGCGAAGAGCCGCAGCCGGTCCACCACGGCGGAGGCTGCCGCACCGCCGCCGGTCACCTCGATGGTGAGCATGCCGCCGAAGCCGGACATCTGCCGGGCCGCAAGGGCATGCCCGGGGAAGCTCGCGAGCCCCGGGTAGAGCACCCGGGCGACCCTGGGGTGCCCGTCCATCGCTTGGGCGACGGCCAGGGCCGAGGCGTTCTGGGCGCGCACCCGGACCACCAGGGTGCGGAGGCTGCGCGCGAGCAGGGCGGCGATCTCTGGGGCCGGAGTCGAGCCCAGGTTCTTGCGCCAGTTCCAGACCCCGTCGATCAGGGCCTTGGACCCCATCAGCGCCCCGGCGGTGAGGTCGCTGTGGCCCCCCAGGTACTTGGTGGCGCTGTGCACCACCAGATCGGCCCCGAGGGCCAGGGGCTGCTGGTTGACCGGCGAGGCGAAGGTGTTGTCCACCACCAGCAGGGCGCCATGGGCATGGGCCCGGTCGGCGATGGCGGCAATGTCGAAGACCTCCAGGGTCGGATTGGTCGGGGTCTCCAGGAAGACCAGACCGGCGCCCGCTTCGAGCAGGGCGCCCAGGCGCTCCAGCTCGCCGCCGAGCAGGAGGTGGGTGCGGATGCCGAGCTGCGGGAGCTGCTGCCCAATCAGCTCCAGGGTGCCGCCGTAGGCATCCCCGATACCGATCACCCCGCCCCGCCCGTGGGCGAGGAGGACGGCGGCCTCGGCCGCCATGCCGGAGGCGAAGGCCAGTGCCGCCTCGGCCCCCTCGATCGCGGCAAGCTTGGCCTCCAGCGACAGGATCGTAGGATTGAGCCCATAGCGGGTATAGAGCGCGCCGCTCGTGCGGCCCTCGACCACGTCGAGGATCGCCGCCGTCGAGGGGAAGGCGAAGGTCGTCGAGGTATAGACCGGGGTGTGCGGGCTGCCATGGGCGTCCTTGAGCTCCCCGGCGTGCACGCACAGGGTTCCCAGGCGTTGCGACTCAGGCATGGCTCCACTCCTCCATCCACCGCTCTTGCGTGGTCTCCAGGATGCGCTGCAGATCGGCGACCTCGGCCTCGCTAAGCCGATCGCGAAGGCCCTGGGCGATGTCCTCGGGAGAGACGATGACGCCGTCGGACGGCTTCACCAATGTGTCGCCAATCAGCAAGGCGGGCGGCGGCAACTCGGCGCTGCCATCGCAATAGCGCACCTCGGGCTCATAGCCCAAGGACTCACGCAGCGCCTCGGCATAGCGCATGTAGAGCGAGCAACGTCCCCCGGGGGGCTGCTTGGAGAGAACGGTGATTGCAGACATCTTCCTTCAATCTCCTCCAGAGGCATAGCGCAACACGGCGCAGTTTGTATTGTTGTATTTGCGGGCAGCGAACCGCCCATCGTGACCTTCGATCAACAGCTTCGCACCCGCTCCTCAGTCAGGGCGCCGCCTGGCCCGGACCAGGGCAGGCAAATACACTGAAGCGAGCGATTCGCGAGCAGGTTGAGCTCTGTGGAGCTCAAAGGCTGATCCCTCACCCACGGCTCTATTACCATCCCCATTCGCCCGGCGCCGTCCTGCCGTGTCTCGCCATCCACAGGTAGTAGCGCTCGAAGGTCTTTTTGGCCCACAGCCAGCGCCGGCCCTCGCTGAAGCGGGCGACGTTGCGCGGTGGACGGAAGGGATCCGCCTTGATCAGGACCGCCCGATCTCCCATGTCGAGGATGCACTCGCCATGCAACGGGCGCGCCTTTTTCCCCCGTCCGAGTACATCAGCGGCGATGTTGTGGGCAGCCATCGCTGCCATCTGCCCGGTCATGTGGGCGGTCTTAGGGAAGTTCACGGGGACCGGCGTCTCCGCGACCGGTGGGAAGGCGACGGCGACTCCGACGGCATAGATGTCAGAGAACCGTTGATGCCGGTAGTGCTCGTCCACCGGAACGAAGGCCTTGGGATTGCCCAGGCCAGGCGAATCGGCGATGGCCTTCACTCCCGCGAGTGGCGGTATGATCAGCGATAAGGCCGATTCGAAGCTCGGCCCGTCGGCGAGATCGACCGCAGCGTCCGAGATCTTGGATATGGCCGCCGAGGTACAGTAGCGAATATCCCGTTGATCGAATTCCCCCTCGAGGAACTGCCGCGCCTTGCCCACCCCGCCGACGCCGAGATGCCCGAGAAAAGGCTCGGGCGTTACAAAAACGATGGGCACCCTGTGGCGCATCCGCCGGCGGCGCAGCAGGTGGTCGATCTGAAAGACAAACTCGTAGGCCGGTCCGATGCAGCTTGCCCCGGGCGCACAGCCCACCACCAAGGGACCGGGGGCATCGAAGAATGCGCGCAACGCATCCCTCGCCTCTTCCGCCTCCTGAGGGGACATCAGGGAGTGTCCGGGACCGTCGATGGGTCCGAGACCGGGAACGGCCTCGTTGGCACTGCGGTGTCCGGTCGCAATGACGAGTACGTCATACGAAAAATCGCCGGCGCCGGTGAATACCTGCCGGGATTCCGGGTCGATTCGGGTCACGCCGGCAAGAACGAACTCGATCCCCTTGCGCTCGAAAGTCCCCGCTGGATCGAAGCTGATTTGATCGAGGCGGCGCGACCCTAGGGCGACCCAAGGCAACGAAGGGATAAAGGTGAACCGCGGATCCTTTGCGAGCACCCTGATCTCGGCCTGGGCGGGCGAGAGGCGCTTGCGCAGCTCGAAGGCCGTGGTCATGCCCCCGAAAGAAGCGCCCAGAATGAGGATCTTCATCTGCGGCACCTCGC
This sequence comes from Chromatiaceae bacterium, assembly GCA_025458165.1. GTDB lineage: Bacteria > Pseudomonadota > Gammaproteobacteria > Chromatiales > Chromatiaceae > JALOTB01. Next base: position 4,880 of record JALOTB010000018.1, read on the forward strand.
CAAGCCCTATCCGCCAGCCATCGCGCACATCACGCGGCCCGCATCAGAAGACCAGCACCCGTTCGGCGGCCAGGGTGCGCTCGGCCAGCTCGTCCAGCGTACTGCGCCGCGCCCCCTCGACCAGCTCGTCATCGGTGAGGCCGCGCGCATCCATGCAGGTGCCGCAGAGCAGCAGCTCGCCCTTGCGCGCCACCGACTTCACCATCAGCTCCAGGTTGTAGTAACCCTGCGGCAGCTTCTGACCGGCCTTGGCGCAGGCCACGGCGTCGGCCATCAGGAACACACTGACCTCCGCCCCCTTGCCCTGCAGGGCCTTGGCGAGACGCAGGCCGTTGAAGCAGCGCTCGGTGCCGTAGGGCGGATCATTGAGGATGAACAGCGTCGTCATCGGCGGTCACTCCGGTTGGGGATGGACGTCTTCGGCCGGCCAGCCGTTGGCCAGCCAGGCGGTCATGCCGCCCTGGATCACGTGCACCTCGCCGAAGCCGCGCCGGGCGAGCAGCGCCGCCGCCTTGGCCGAGCGGCGGTCGGTGCGGCAGACCAGCGCGATCGGGCGCTCCAGGTCGTCGGCCAGCGCGTCGAGACGGTTCGGCAAGTCCTCCAGCGGGATGTTGGTGGCGCCCGCGATGTGGCCCTGCTCGCCGATGAAGTCGGCGGCGGTGCGCACGTCGAGCACCACGAGGTCATCCCCCGCGTCGAGGCGCCGCTTGAGCTCGGTGACCGCGAGCATCGGGCGCTGGCGCAGCCGCGCCACCAGCCGCGGCAGGAAGGCGAGCACCGCGAGCAGGGCGAGCGCGATCAGGCCGGTGCGGATCAGGCCCTCGCTGCCGGCCACCGCCTCGCGCCCGGCGAAGCCCAGATAGGTGTAGGCGAGCGCCGCCGGCAGCATGAAGACCAGGGTCGCGAGGAGATACGCGAGGAACGGGATGCGGGTCAGCCCGAGCGCATAGTTCAGCAGGTTGAAGGGAAACAGCGGCACCAGCCGGGTGAAGGCGACGAAGCGCCAGCCCTCGGCCTCGACCCCCTGGACCAGGCGCCCAAGCAGCCCCTTGGCGCGTGCCTGCACCCAGTCGGCGGCGAGATGGCGGGCGACGAGGAAGGCCAACCCCGCCCCCAGCGTGGCGCCAATCAGGTTGTAGAGCGTCCCCCACAGGGGGCCGAACAGGGCCCCGCCGGCAAGCGTCAGCACCGATCCCGGGAGGAATAGCACCGTGGCCGCGGCGTAGAGCCCGATGAAGAGCAGAGGTCCAGCCGCGCCGGCCCCGCTCACCCAGGCATCCAGGGCGGCGGGATCGAGCCGGTCGCGGTAGGTCAGGGCGAGCGCGATCGCGCCGGCCAGCAGCGAGGCCCCGAGGACGCGCGCCAGGGTGCGGCTCATCGGGACCCTCCTCCGTCCGCGCCCGGCTCGGACCAATTGCGGCGGTTGATGGCGTAGCCGGTGACCGTACCCCGAAACGGCAGGGCCAGCATCCCGGGGAGCCGGTCGACCTCGCGCGGGTCGCGGTGATCGCGGATGCCGATGGTCATGCCCACGTGCCCCGCCCGCGGCTGGTCGCGGTAGGTGCCGAAGAGGCGGTCCCAGATCGACAGGTTGAAGCCGAAGTTGGAGTTGGTCTCGTCGTCCTCGATGGAGTGGTGCACCCGGTGCATGTCCGGGGTGACCAGCACCCAGCGCAGCCAGCCGTCGAGCGTGAGCGGCAGGCGCACGTTGCCGTGGTTGAACATGGCGGTGGCGTTGAGCAGCACCTCGAAGATTACCACCGCCACCACCGAGGGCCCGAGCACCAGAATGGTCGCGAACTTGATCAGCATCGAGAGCAGGATCTCCAGCGGATGGAAGCGCGCCCCGGTGGTGAGGTCGTAGTCGAGATCGGCGTGGTGCACCCGGTGCAGCCGCCAGAGCGCCGGGATGGCGTGCACCATCACGTGCTGCAGCCAGATCGCGAAATCGAGCGCGACGACGGCGATCACGACCGCCAGCACCGGGGGCAGCGGATAGAGGTTGAGCACTCCCCAGCCCTGCTCGGCCGCGATCGCCGCCACCCCGACCGCCGCGGCGGGAAACAGCAGGCGCAGCAGCAGGGTGTTGAGCACCACCAGACCGATGTTGTTGCCCCAACGTTGGGCCTTGGACACCGTCAGCGCCCGTCGCGGGGCGGCGAGCTCCCACAGGGCCATGAGTGCGAAGATGCCAAAGAAGGCGGCGAGGCGGATCGCCGCCTCGTGGGTCTGGATGAAGCTCTCCAAGGTCAGGGCCTCCGCGGGCCGGGCCAAAGATTCACTGCCGCTAAGCGTGGCAGATCAGGCCCTGATGTTCAACCCTTCGGTTGAATGTGTTTCCCGGCAGCTCGCTCGCCCCGTCCGGGAGCCTGGTCGCGGCCGCGCCATCCGTCTCACGGCGCCGGCAGATAGGGCAGCAACTGCTCGATGGCGGCGGGGTCGTCGAGCTCGGTGCCGCCCACGGCGCGGAGGATGACGCGAACCTCGGGGTCGACGACGAAGCTGGTGGGCAGGCCCTTCACGCCCCAGTCGGCGGCGGCCTTGCCGTCGGGATCGAGCAGGAGGGGAAAGGTCGGCGCCGGGTCGAGCTGACCGGTGAAGGCGAAGATGGTGTCGGCGTCCTCGCCCACGTCGACCGCCAGCACGGTGAGGCCGCGATCGCGAAGCTGCTGGTAGAGGCGCTCCATCGACGGCATCTCGCGGCGGCAGGGCGGGCACCAGGTGGCCCAGAAGTTGACCAGCACCAGCCGGCCCCGGAGGTCGGCGAGGTCGTGCTCGACCTCGTCGATGTCCTTTAGGCGCAGGGGCGGTGCCGGCGTGGGCTCCGCCAGGACGTTGAGCCGGTGGCTCAAGGGCGGGAGCTCGGCGGCGGGGGCGGCCGTCGCGGAGGCGATCGCGAGCAGGATCAAGAGGACCGCCCAGCGGGGAGCGGTGCGGTCAGTCGGCGCAGCGGACATCGGCGAGTCTCCCCTCGTAGGTCTGGCCCGCTACCGTCCAGCGGGCGATGAGAGCGAAGCGGCTGGCGGGCGGCAGCCCGGTGGCGAGCATGCCCTGGTTCCACTCCCCCCGGGCGTAGCTCTGCTCGGTCGGGAACTGCGCCCAGCGGAAGGCGAGCCGTGCGCTCGGCGACACCCCGCGCGCCTCCCACTCGCTGAGCCAGGCGTCGAGCGACGGCAGGGCGCGGGCCTCGCCCACCGGGGGCCGAGTCGTTGCGCAGCACGGTCATGTAGACACAGGCGAGGGCAAAGCGCTCGGCGTCGGCGGACTCGAAACCGCGGTTGAGGTAGAACGCGCGCACCTGATCGGGGAGGAGCTGGGTGAGCAATAGGGTCACGCCGTGGGCCTGGGTCTCCCAGGTCAGGGCACTGGTCTCGGGGTCGACGCGGGTCGGCTCGGCGAGGGTCGCCGGTGCGGTCAGGGCCAGGGCCGGGAGCAAGGCCGCGACGACTGGGAACGCCCGCGCGGGATGGCGCAGGCTGCGTGGCGGGATGGCGGGTTTCAAGGCTCGGGACCTCCGCGCTCTGGGCCTGCCGGCCGGTCGGGCGAGGCCATATACTGACGGCTCCGCGCCAGTCATTCAACGCGCGTGTTGAGCGTTTTTACTCAGTCCAACGGACGGCCTTCATGCCCAAGCCCTCAGGCCCCAAGCAGACGCTGTTCGAGCAGCTCGCGGTGATCGCCCGCGCCCTCGGGAGCGCGGCGCGCCTAGAGCTGCTGGATTACCTGGCCCAGGGGGAGCGCAGCGTCGAGGAGCTGGCCGCCGTCGCCCAGCTCTCGATCGCCAACACCTCCAAGCACCTGCAGCAGCTCAAGGCGGCCGGTCTGGTGCAGGCACGCCGGGAGGGCAAGTACGTCCACTACCGACTCGGCGACGAGCGCGTGCTCGACACGGTCGCGGATCTGCGCGCGCTGGCCGAGGCGCACCTCGACCAGGTCGGCGCTCTGGTGCAGAGCTACCTCACCAGCCGCGATGCCCTGGAGCCGCTGCCCGCCGCGGAGCTCCTGGAGCGCGCCCGCGACGGCCTGGTCACCGTGATCGACGTGCGCCCGCCGGAGGAGTACGCCCAGGGCCACATCCCAGGGGCGCTCAACATCCCCCTGGATCGCCTGGAGAGCCGGCTGGGGGAGCTGCCCCCGGAGCGCGAGATCGTCGCCTACTGCCGCGGGCCCTGGTGCGTGCTGGCGTTCGAGGCGGTCGCCCGACTGCGCACCGCCGGCGTCAAGGCACGCCGGCTGGAGGACGGCCTGCCCGAGTGGCGCCGGGCGGGGCGGCCGGTGGAGTCCGATTGACCAGGCGGCGCGGCCATCGGGCACCTCGCACAGCGACCCCAGATGACCGGCGGCCTGGCCAACCCAGGCCCATCCGATAGGCGACCAGGTCGTAGGTCTCCTCGGGACTCGCCCGCTCAGAAGGCCCGCGTGCTGCGCCAGCTCTGGTAGCTTTCGGTGAGGTAGGCGCGGCTAGTGATGTAGTTCAGCACGTTGCGCAGGCGGAAGAATCCGACCACAGAGTCGACGCGCATCACCTCCTGGCCCCGCTCGTCGAAGAAAATGATGGTCGGGGCGAAGAAGAGCCCGAGGTCCGCCGCCCAGTCGCGCGCGGTGGTGCGACGACCGTCGGGGGTGATCACCGGGGTGTCGGACCACATGTCGAGCTGGACGTTGTCGAAGCCCTCGAACAGCCGGTAGATCGCGGGCTTGCGCAGGGACTGGCCGTGGAGCACGTCGCAGGCGTGGCACTCGCCCTGCTCGAAGAAGACCGCCAGGGGACGCTCACTCGGGAAACGGGTGCGATCCAGGTTATAGGGGGGCGGGGCGAAGAAGTCCTGCACGTTGAGCTCGCCGAGATCGAAGACCAGGCGCCCCTCACCCCGGGCGAGATAATCGCGGAAGCTCTCCTTGCGGTAATGGCCGTCGGCGACGTACTCCAGCGCGGCGCGGAACTGGTAGGGCGGGTAGTAGCCGCGCAGTCGCAGGGCCTCCCGGCCCTCGCGGTCGTAGAAGATGAGCGAGGGGGTGAAGTTGGTCCCGTGCTTCAAGGCATAGTCGCGCTCGGTGAGCACCTCGCCGTCGAGATCGGTGACCTCGGCGACGCCCCAGATATCGATGGGGACCAGGTCGAAGTTGCGCCGGGTGTACTCCACGATGTCCTCGAGCGCGAAGTTCACGTCCATGAGCTTGTGGCAGTAGGCGCAGCGACGCTGGCCGAAGTAGACGACCAGGCCCGCCTTGCCCGCCGCGCCGGCGGCCGCGAGGTCGTCGGGGAGATCGAGAAAGCTCTCCTTGAACCAGTCCGGGTAGTCGAGGATCTCCTCGCGCGGGAAGTCGTCAAAGCTATACGCCGACGGGTCGTCCCCGGGGACCGCGCGCAGCGGCAGCGCGGCGAGCGTGAGTAGCGCGGTCAGGGCCGCAGTGAGGTATAGGGATCGGCGACTCATGCCTGGTCTCCCGTGGTGTGCGTCCGCCTTCGTTGGACATTCTGGTGCGTTCGCCTGCTCCGCGTGGTCGCGAGGCGGCCTGGATTTGTAGTCAATCGGTCGGCGGCGGTCCATGGTGGATTTCGCGGGTCGCCACCCGGCGAAACCCGTATCTCGCCTGGGCACCTGGGGCCGCCACGCTCGTCAATCCTGTTGCCCCGCCAGCAACCGCCGCACGAGGAAGAGCGCGGCGATCGAGCGCGCCTCGCTGAAGTCCTCCCGCGCTAGGAGCCCGTCGAGCTCGGCGAGCGGCCATGGGACCACCTCGATCGGCTCGGGCTCGTCGCCCAGCGCGACGCTGGGATAGAGGTCCCGCGCCAGGACCAAGTGCGTCTGGTGCTGGATGTAGGCCGGAGCGAGGGAGAGCATCTGCAGCAGGCGCAGCTCCCGAGCGGCATAGCCGACCTCCTCGCGCAGCTCCCGATTGGCCGCAACCAAGGGGTCCTCCCCGGGCTCGACGATACCCTTGGGGAGACCCAGCTCGTAGCGATCGGTTCCGGCCGCGTATTCGCGCGTCAACAAGACGCGATCGCCGTCGTGCAGCGGCACCACCATCACCGAGGCGGACCCCCCCAGGATGCGCTCGAAGGTACGTCGCGCCCCGTTGGCAAACACGAGATCGATGCCTTCGATGCGAAAGATCCGCGTCTGCGCCAGCAGACGGCGCGCCAGGACCTTGGGGCTAGCGGGCACGATGCGGCCCGCGCGGCAAGCAAACGCCGCGGCCAAACCAGTCGGCGACTGGCCCAAGATCCCGCTGGGACGCGCGGTTCGCGGCTCGGTATGCTGTCGGGTAGACATCCATCGGCGACAAGGCTAGCTCAGGCAATGATCGACTGGAACGCCGTCGACCAGGTCTTCCTCGACATGGACGGGACCCTGCTGGACCTGCACTTCGACAACCACTTCTGGCTGGAGCACGTGCCCATGCGCTACGCCCAGGCGCGCGGCCTCGCGCCGGAGCAGGCCCGCGCGGAGCTCCTCGCGCGCTACCGTAGCCGGGAGGGGACGCTGGAGTGGTACTGCGTCGACCACTGGAGCCGCGAGCTCAATCTCGACATCGCGCTCCTGAAGCAGGAGGTCGAGCACCTGATCGCGGTGCACCCCCACGTGGTCGACTTCCTGGAGGCGCTGGCGGCGCGGCACAAGCGCCGGTTGCTGGTCACCAACGCCCACCAGCGAGCGATCGCACTCAAGATGGAGAAGACCCGGCTCGCCGGGCACTTCGACCGCATCATCTGCGCCCACGACCTGGGGCTGGCCAAGGAGGCGCCGGGATTCTGGGAACGGGTGCAGGCACTCGAGCCCTTTGACGCCGCCCGCACCCTGTTTGTCGACGACAGCCCACGCGTGCTCGCCAACGCGCGGGACTACGGCTTCCGCTGGCTGCTTGCCGTGCTCAAGCCCGACTCCCGCGCCGGGCTGCGCGAGGGCGTGGAGTTTCCGGCGATCGCCCACTTCGCCGACCTGCTGCCGGGGCTCAGGAGGGTCTGATCTCCGTCGCGGCGCTCGCCGACTCGGCCGCTGCCCCCTTCGGCTTGCGCGAGCGCCGTCGCTTGCGGGCCGGGGCGGCCTCGGTTTGCCCCGGCTCCGGCTTGGCCGCCTGCGCCTCAGGCGCCTTCGGCGGCCGCGGCTGATAGCGGCCTCCCCGCCCCTCGCGCCGATCACCGCCGGCACGCGGGCGGCGCTCCGGGCGCACCCGGCTGCGCGGGTCGACCTCGGCGAGAAGCTCGGGCGTCACCTCCGCGACCGGGATCTTGGCGCCGATGAAGGTCTCGATGTCCGGCAGGCAGAAGGCGTGGGTCTCGCACACGAACCCGATCGCGTCGCCCGCCGCCCCGGCCCGCGCGGTGCGGCCGATGCGGTGGACGTAGTCCTCGGCGTCCTCGGGCAGGTCGTAGTTGATCACGTGCGTGACATCGGGGATGTGTAGCCCGCGCGCGGCGACGTCGGTGGCGACCAGGATCGGCAGCGCCCCCTCCTGGAACTGCTTGAGGAGCGACAAGCGCTTCTTCTGCGGGACGTCGCCCGACAGGATCGCCGCGCGCAGTCCGTTGCCCTCCAGGTAGCCCCAGATCCGCTCGGTCTCGCGCTTGGTATTGGCGAAGACCATGACGCGGGCGTTCTCCAGCCCGCGGAGCAGGCCAATCAGGAGTGGGATCTTCTCGTCGTTGGCCACCATGTAGCAGCGCTGGGTGACGCGCTCGGCGGTCACCCGCTCGGGCTCGACGGCGACGAGCTGGGGGTGGTTCATGTGCTCGTAGGCGAGCTCGGTGACCCGGTAGGAGAGCGTCGCGGAAAAGAGCATCCCCAGCCGCTGCTCGGGCGGCGGCATGCGGCGCAGCAGGTAGCGGATATCCTTGATGAAGCCGAGGTCGAACATGCGGTCGGCCTCGTCGATTACGGCCACCTCGATCGCCTTGAGGTCGAAAAGGTGCTGCTTGAAGTAGTCGATCAGCCGCCCCGGGGTGCCGATCAGGATATCGACCCCCTCGGCGAGGCGCTCGCGCTGCTCCTGGTAGCCGGTTCCGCCAAACACGAGGGCGAGGCGAAACCCCGTGTGGCGCGCGAGCACCTGGGTGTCCTTGTGGATCTGCACGGCGAGCTCGCGGGTCGGCGCGACGATCAGGACGCGCGGCTGCGTCGGCCGCCGTCCGGGGGCGGGCTCGTGGGTGAGCAGCCGCTGCAGGGCGGCCACCAGGAAGGCCGCCGTCTTACCGGTCCCGGTCTGTGCCTGCCCTGCGACGTCGCGCCCCGCGAGGGCCAGCGGCAGGGACTCGGCCTGGATCGGCGTGCACAGGGTAAACCCCGCGTCGGCGAGGCCTTGGAGGATGCGTGGATCGAGATCGAAGGAATCGAAACGGGTGTCGGTGAGATGGGTCTGGGTCATCGTTTCGTGGGGGACTGCCTCAGGGTGGACACCCCGGGCGCGAAGGGCTTGCAAATTCGGAGGTTCTTGGCTCAAATACGATCTTACCGGAGGGCACCTAACAACGCCATTACGCCCGCCCGCTCCCCTCGCCCGCCCCACGCGAAGTCTGAACGGCCAGCCCTCCCTTTAAGCAATCCCAACGGGAGATCATGTCTGTGAGTGAACGCATCATCCAAGTAACGGATGACTCCTTTGAGCAGGACGTCCTGCAGTCCTCCGATCCCGTCCTGGTCGATTACTGGGCCGACTGGTGCGGACCCTGCAAGATGATCGCCCCGGTGCTGAGCGAGATCGCCGATGAGTATGCCGGCAAGGTCAGGGTCGCCAAGCTCAACATCGACGAGAACCCCAAGACACCCCCGCGCTACGGCATACGCGGCATCCCCACCCTGATGCTGTTTAAGGCGGGCGAGGTCGAGGCCACCAAGGTCGGCGCCGTGTCCAAGTCCCAGCTCACTGCGTTTATCGACAGCAACCTTTAACCCTGGCGCGCGCGGGTCAACGCCGACCGACGCGCATCCCGATTTGACCCCGCTGGGGTGCCCGCCCGGGCGCCCCGCCCCCGATCAGCCACCGCTCGCCCGAACCCGCTGCCCCGCTCCCGCTGGGCAGCGGATTAGGTAGCGAAGATCCCGTCCTACCTCACCCACGCAAAGACAACATGAATCTGACTGAATTGAAGCGGATGCCGGTCCCCGAGCTGGTGGATCTGGCCCAAACCCTCGAGATCGAAGGCGTCGGCCGCTCGCGCAAACAGGACCTGATCTTCGCCATCCTGAAGGCGCAGGCGAAGAAAGGGGAAGACATCTACGGCGACGGCGTGCTGGAGATCCTTCAGGACGGGTTCGGCTTCCTGCGCTCCGGGGACGCCTCCTACCTGGCCGGACCCGACGACATCTACGTCTCGCCAAGCCAGATCCGCCGCTTCAGCCTGCGTACCGGCGACACCATCTCGGGCAAGATCCGCCCGCCCAAGGACGGCGAGCGCTACTTCGCGCTGCTCAAGGTCGGAGACATCAACTTCGACCGCCCCGAGGCCGCCAAGACCAAGATCCTGTTCGAGAACTTCACGCCGCTCTTCGCCAACAAGCGGCTCAAGCTCGAGATCGGCAACGGCAGCACCGAGGACATCACGGCCCGCACCATCGACCTGGTCGCGCCCATCGGCAAGGGCCAGCGCGGGCTCATCGTCTCCCCGCCCAAGGCGGGCAAGACGATGATGCTGCAGAACATCGCGCAGTCCATCGCGCACAACCACCCGGACTGCTACCTGATCGTCCTGCTGATCGACGAGCGCCCCGAGGAGGTCACCGACATGTCGCGCTCGGTGCGCGGCGAGGTCATCTCCTCGACCTTTGACGAGCCGGCCACCCGCCACGTGCAAGTCGCCGAGATGGTGATCGAGAAGGCCAAGCGCCTGGTCGAGCACAAGCGCGACGTGGTCATCCTGCTCGACTCGATCACCCGGCTCGCCCGTGCCTACAACACCGTGGTGCCCTCCTCGGGCAAGGTGCTCACCGGCGGTGTCGACGCCAACGCCCTGCAGAAGCCCAAGCGCTTCTTCGGCGCCGCGCGCAACGTCGAGGAAGGCGGATCACTCACCATCGTCGCCACCGCCCTGATCGACACCGGATCGCGCATGGACGACGTGATCTACGAGGAGTTCAAGGGCACCGGCAACATGGAGATCCACCTCGACCGGCGCATCGCCGAGAAGCGCATCTTCCCGTCGATCAACATCAATCGCTCCGGCACCCGCCGCGAAGAGCTGATCATGGACCCGGGTGAGCTGCAGAAGATGTGGATTCTGCGCAAGATCCTGCACCCGATGGACGAGCTCGCGGCGATGGAGTTCCTCCACGACAAGCTGCGGGCGACCAAGACCAACGGCGAGTTCTTCGACTCGATGCGCGGCTGAGCGGCGGGCGGGCCGTCGCTACCCGGCGCGTGATCGCCGGCCACCGGCGCCCGCCGGGACTGCACCATGCGCATCAGCGCCTGCCGACAGCGGGACTGTGCCCCTAGCGCGGTGAGTCCCGCAGCGGCGCGCGGCCCATTACCCCCCGACCGATGACGCACCGGGTGCCGACCACCGCGATGATCCTGGCCGCTGGGCGGGGCGAGCGCATGCGACCGCTCACCGACCACACCCCCAAGCCGCTCCTGGTGGCCGGGGGCAGGCCGCTGATCGTCCATCACCTGGAGCGGCTGGCGGCCGCGGGCTATGAGCAGGTCGTCATCAACCACGCCCACCTCGGCGATCGGATCGAGGCGGCCCTGGGGGACGGCGCGCGCTGGGGCCTTAGGATCGTCTACTCCGCTGAGGGCACCGCCCTCGAGACCGGGGGCGGGATCTTCCGCGCCCTCCCCTTGCTCGGGGCGGAGTCCTTCCTGGTCGTCAACGGCGACATCTGGACCGACGTCGACTTCGCCCACCTTGCCCTGTCCCCGGGCGACCTTGCCCACCTGGTGCTGGTGGACAACCCACCGCACCACCCGGCGGGGGATTTCGCCCTGAGTGACGGGCGGGTGCTCGCCGACGGCGGGCCGCGACTCACGTTCAGCGGAATCGGCATCTACCACCCGGCGCTATTCGCCGACCGCACCGGCGGAGCCTTCCCCTTGGCACCCCTGCTGCGCTCGGCGATGGGCCGCGACCGGGTGAGCGGCGAGCATCATCGCGGGCGCTGGCTGGACATCGGCACCCCGGCGCGGTTACAAGCCCTGGACCACCTGTTGTCGAGCGACTCAACTGCGGGCTGAGCGGCCACCGGCATGGGGCAAGAGATCGCGACCGCACGCTTCACCCCGGAGGACCTCGCCGCCTTCCAGGCGCGCCTGCGCGCCGAGACCGATCTACTCGCCGCCTGGTTGCGCGACGGCGTCCTGGACGCCAGCGAGCCACAAGGCGGATTCGAGCTGGAGGCCTGGCTGGTCGGGCCGGATCTCGCGCCGGCACCGCTCATCGGCCCACTGATGGAGCGCCTGGGCGACACGGCGCTGGTCCCCGAGCTCGCCACCTTCAATGCGGAGATCAACGGTACGCCCCAGGCGCTATGCGGCGATGCCCTGAGCCAGCTCGCGGCGGAGCTCGCGGCGACCTGGGCGCGCTGCGACCAGGCCGCGCTCGCCACCGGGGCGCGGCTGGCGATGATCGGCATCCTGCCTACGGTACGCCCGGAGCATCTCAGCCTCGCCTACATGAGTCCGCGCCGGCGCTATCGGGCGCTCAATGAGCAGATCCTCGCCCTGCGCCGGGGCCGGCCCCTGACGCTCGCGATCGTCGGGCGAGACCACCTGGCGATCACCCACGAGGACGTGATGCTGGAGTCGGCCGCGACCTCGTTCCAGATCCACCTGAGGGTCGGGGCGCGGGAGGCGGCGAGGGTCTACAACGCCTCCAAGATCCTGGCGGCGCCGATGGTCGCGATCGCGGCCAACTCGCCCTATCTGTTCGGGCGTGACCTCTGGTGCGAGACCCGCATCCCGCTCTTCGAGCAGGCGGTCTCGGTCGGCGGGTCGATCCTCGCCGAGCGGGTCAACTTCGGCATCCGCTATGCCGAGCGCTCGATCCTCGAGTGCTTCGAGGCCAACCTGAGCCGCTACCCGGTGCTCCTGCCCCAACTGATGGACGAGCCGCCCGAGCGACTCGCGCATCTGCGCCTGCACAACGGCACCATCTGGCGCTGGAACCGGCCGCTCATCGGGCTCGACGCCGCCGGCTCCCCGCACCTGCGCATCGAGCACCGCGTGGTCCCAGCCGGTCCGACGGTCGCCGACGGTATTGCGAACGCCGCCCTGTACTTCGGCGCCGTCCACTCCCTGATCCAGGACGACCCGAGCCCCGAGGAGCGCCTGCCGTTCCTGCTCGCGCGAGCCAACTTCTACACCGCGGCCCGCGAGGGTCTGCCGGCCGAGATCCAGTGGCTGGACGGGCGCATCCGCCCGGTGGCGGAGATCCTGGCGAAGGACCTCTTGCCGCGGGCGCGCCGCGGGCTGCTCGGGCTGGGGATCGACGCGGGGGAGGCCGAGCACTGGCTCGGCGTCATCGCCGGACGGCTCGAGACCGGCCGCACCGGGGCGGCCTGGCAGCGTGCCTACGTGGCGCGTCATGGCGCCGATATGGCGGCGCTCACCGCCGCCTACCTGGAGCGCCAGCAGGGCGGGCGCCCAGTGCACGAATGGGCGCTATGATGAGCAGTTTTGATCCGCACCCGAGCCGGAACCATGCTGCAGGAACGCACTGAGCTCCCCGACGGCCTCCTCGACCTCGCCAGCCAGGAGCTCCACCGCCTCCTCGGCGGCCCGACCCTGATCCACCTCCCCGGCGAGCGCGAGGCGCCGCTCTTCGTCTCGGTGCTCATGCACGGCAACGAGCCGGTCGGCTGGGAGGCCGTTCGCACCCTGCTCGCGGGGTACGCTGAGCGCTCCGGCGGCCTGCGCCTGCCGCGGGCGCTGAGCCTCTTCATCGGCAACATTGCGGCGGCCGCCACGGGCGCCCGCCATCTCCCGGATCAGCCCGACTACAACCGCGTCTGGCCCGGCAGCGAGCTGCCGCCTACCGCGGAGCATGACCTGATGGCCCGGGTCACCAACATCATGGCGACGCGCGGGGTCTTCGCCAGCGTCGACATCCACAACAACACCGGCCGCAATCCGCACTACGCCTGCGTCAACCGCATCGACAACCGGTTCCTGCACCTGGCGACCCTCTTCGGCCGCACCGTGGTGTACTTCCTGCGACCGCGCGGGGTGCAGTCCATGGCCATGGCCGACCTCTGCCCGGCGGTGACCTTGGAGTGCGGCAAGGTCGGCGAGCAGTACGGCGTCGAGCATGCGCGCGAATACCTCGACGCCTGCCTGCGCCTCTCGGCGATCCCGGAGCACCCGGTCGCGCCCCACGACATCGACCTCTTCCACACGGTCGCCCAGCTCAAGGTGCCCGAGGCAATGCCCTTCGCGTTCCCCCCCGCCGCGGCGCCGCTCCTGCTCAACCCCGAGCTGGAGCGGCTCAACTTCCGCGAGCTGCCGCGCGGGACCGCGCTCGCGCGGGTGGCAGCGGGCGCCGGGATGGCGATCGAGGTGCGCGACGAGCAGGGGCGCGAGGTGACCGAGCGTTACCTCCACCTGGAGGACGGCGAGCTGCGCCTGAGCCTACCGGTGATGCCGTCGATGCTCACCCGCGACGAGACGGTCATTCGCCAGGACTGCCTGGGCTACCTGATGGAGCGCTACGACGACCACCTACCGCCGCGGCGGTAAGCCGACCCGCCTCGGCGAGTGCGGAGGCGGTCGCGCGGTGGCTGACTCAGGGGCTTGGGGGTCGGTCGTCCCGGGTCGCCGCGTCCCTGGCGGCCCGCTCACGTTGGCGCTTGTCGCGGCGAAGCGAGGCCAACTGGGCGAAGCCGAAGCCGAATACGACCCCCGACGATCAGTAGAAGCTCGATCAGCCCGAGTAGGCTGCGGTCCACGGCCCACTCAATCGGCTGGGGCACTCAGCCCGGCCAGCGGGCCCCCGACGTAAACCCCCGGCGCGGTCGCCTGACGGCGCCGGACGCGGTCGCGCTCCTCCAGGCGCTCGAAGAGGTTCAGGACCCAGATCAGACGCTCCTCCAGCGTGGCCGGACGCCGTGCCGTCTGCCGCGCCGGGCTTGGCGCGGGCGCCGGATGGGCACCGACCGCCTCGACCAGGAACCGCGTCTCCGCGAGTGGCGGGATGGGCTCCAGCTCCCGCGACCGCAGCGTGGCGAGCAGTGCCAGCGGAAGCAGTTGGGCCTTGCGCCCGGGCGCCACCACGGTGCGCTGGCCCAGGGCCTGGGCCCCCCGCCGCCCGACCTCGTGGCCGATCTCGGCGTACAGATAGCGCGCCGCCCCGATCCCCGGGCGACAGTCCCGCGGGAGGTTGGCGATACCCTGATCGGCGCGCTGGTAAAGCGCCTCGGCGGCGGCGAGGAGACGCCCGACGATCCCGCCGAGCGCAGGGCTCCACGTCGGGTCGGCCAGCCACGCATCCGGGCCGATCCCCGCCTCGCGCAGCCAGGCGCGCGGCAGATAGAAACGACCGTTGGCGGCATCCTCGGCAACGTCACGCGCGATGTTAGAGAGCTGCATCGCCACACCGAGGTCACAGGCGCGGGCGATCAGCGCAGGCTCGCGCACCCCCATCAGGAGCGCCATCATCGCCCCGACCGTGCCCGCGACCCGCGCCGAGTAGGCATAGACCCCCGACAGGTCTTCATACTGGCGTCCCTCGGCGTCCCAGGCAAAGCCCTCGATCAGTGCGTCGAGCAGGGCCCGGGGGATAGCGAACCGATGGACCACCTCGGCGAGCGCCCGATCCGCCGCGAGCGGCCGCGGACGCCCCGAGTAGACGCCATCGAGCCGGCTCCTGAGGGCCACCAGGGCCTCGCGTGGCCGCGCGGCCAGGTCGATCTCATCGTCGGCGATGCGGCAGAAGGCGTAGAGGGCGGTGGCCGGCTCGCGCACCCGCCGCGGAAGCAGGAAGGACGCGGCGTAGAACGAGCGCGACCCGCCGCAGAGGAGCGAGCGACAGGCGGCCAGATCGGCGGCGGCTGTTGATTCAGGCGAAGGCAGTGACATCGGGCACCACGCGATCTAGGACACGGGCGGATGACAGGACGCCGGGCACTCCGGCACCGGGATGGGTGCCGGCGCCGACCAGGTAGAGATGGCGGACCTCTTCGCTGCGGTTGTGCGGGCGGAACCAGGCGCTCTGCCAGAGCACCGGCTCCAGGCTGAATCCCGCCCCCTTGTAGGAGAGCAGCCGGTGCTTGAAGTCGAGCGGCGTGCTGACCCGCGACGTCACCAGGTTCTCACTCAGCGCCGGCAGCAGGCTCCCCTCCAGGTAACGCGCGACCGCGGCGCGGTAGGGCTCGGCCTCGGCCTCCCAGTCCGTCCCGCTGTCCAGATGCGGCACCGGGGCCAGTGCGTAGAAGGTGTCGCAGCCCGCGGGCGCGAGCGAGGGATCGGTCGCCGTCGGCCGATGCAGGTAGAGGCTGAAGTCCTTGGCCAGGACCTTGCGGTGGAAGATGTCTTGGAGCAGCTCGCGGTAGCGCGGCCCCATCAGGATGGTGTGGTGGAGCACGTCCGGGTACCGGCGGCGGGTGCCGAAGTACCAGATGAAGAGCCCGTTGGAGTAGCGGGAGCGCTCGACGCGCCGGTCGGTCCAGCGCCGGCGGGGCGTCTTGGCGAGTAGGTGGCGATAGGTCCAGGCGGCGTCGGCGTTGGACACCACCAGGTCCGCGGTAATCTCCTCGCCGTCGGAGAGGCAAACGCCGCGCGCGCGCCCGTCGTCGACCAGGATGTCCGCCACCTCCGCCCCACAACGGACCGCGTTGCCCTGCCCCTCGATCAGGCTCACCAGACCGCGCACCAGGGTCCCGGTGCCGCCCATGGCCGAATGCACCCCCCAGCGGCGCTCCAGGAATGAGATCAGGGCGTAGATCGAGGTGACCGAGAAGGGGTTGCCGCCGATCAGGAGCGGATGGAAGGACAGCACCGCGCGCAGCCGAGGGTCCTTGATGTAGGAGGACACCAGGCTGTAGACGGAGCGGTGGCTCTGCAGCCGGACCATCTGCGGGACGATACGCGCCATGTCCATCAGCGAGCCGAAGGGGACATGCCCAAGCTGCTCGAATCCGACGCGGAAGATCGCCTCGCTCTGGCGCATGAAGCCTTCGTAGCCGGCGAGGTCCTCGGGGGCGAAGCGGCGGACCTCGGCGCGGATCGCCTCCCGGTCGCCGCTGTAGTCGAAGTGCGCGCCGTCGTCGAAGCGGATGCGGTAGAAGGGCTCCATCAGCCGCAGATCGATCTCCTCGGCGAAGCGGCGCCCGCACAGCGCCCAGAGCTCCTCCAGCAGAAAGGGGGCAGTGACGATGGTCGGGCCAGTGTCGAAGGTGAAGCCGTCCTGCTCGACGACATAGGCCCGGCCGCCGGGGGCGTCGAGCCGCTCCAGCACGGTCACCCGAAACCCGCGCGCCCCGAGCCGCACCGCCGCGGCGAGCCCGCCAAAGCCGCTGCCGATCACCACCGCATGCGGCTTGGGGCCGGTGCCGAGCGACCGGGCGACCTTAGGGGGAGGCTGTGTCAACTTGGCGATACCCTTTGAATGTCAATTACGGTTGACATTATAGCAGCTCTCTCCGCTCGGGTGTGCACCTGAGATGGGTCTCGTGCATCCCCGTCGCCCTCCCCGGCCTGGGCCCGAAACGCCCCCCCGGAATGTCTCGGCGAGACCGAGATGCTGTTTCGCAACATGTTGGAATTCCGCCCTCAGATCAATGACATATCCGGCTCATAGCTGATCTTTAGTTTCAGGTATCAACGTCAGAAGCATGAATAAAAAGAATTTTTGTTGACAAGCGCTGCGTCTGGGCTCATGGTTGACTTACAACAAGAGGAGGGGGTACCAGCATGCTCAACCAATGCCCGTCCGCCACCGCAGACCGTAAACCGATCGCGCGCAGGCTGGGTGCGTCACCCGGATGGGAGCGCCCACGTTTCCTGTCGGAGCCCGAGGCGGCGGCCTATCTCGGGGTGTCCCTCGCCAGTCTCGCCGAGCTCAGGCTGCGCGACTTGGAGCTGATCGCCCGCGGCTCCGCACCCCAAGGCCCGCCGGCCCTATGGCGCGGTATGCGCTGGTCCTATGTGACGGAGACGCTCGACGAGTGGCGTGACCGCAAGGAGTCCCGCCGGCCGAGCGCCGAGGCCGGGCGGGCGCCCGCCACCACGGCCTGGATCTACCGGCGGCCGATCCGCTGGGGTTAGCTCCCGCCCGGCTCCCAGGGCGCTCCGCAGGGGGGTTCACATGAGTGCGATACGCGACCGCCGACAGCCACCGAGCTCGACCCCAGTGGGGTTGGACAGCCTTTCAGCGAGCGGCGGCGGCGGGCGCCTGTCTGGACCTGCCCCACTGCAGCGGGTGCGGTTCTGGTGCCGGATCTTGAGTCACTGGCGCCAGACCCGCGGGCCGCGCGTCCCGGCGAGCCTAGTCATGGCCCTCGCCGAGGCGGAATGCGCCGCCGCCCTGGCCGAGCTCGCCGGCTCCGGCGGCTCGGCGGCCCCGAGCGCCGGGGCATTGGACGCCGCCCTGGAACGGGTCCGCCGCAAGGCCTCGGGCACGCGCACCCCAGCTTAGCCAACCCGTCCCCGCCGGACCTCAGTCGTCAGCAGGCGTCAATGCCCCTTCGCCGTCCATCGGACGGAGGATCAAGGCCCCGATCTGCGCGCCCGCGGGGGGCCCGTCCCACGGCCAGGGGTGGGTCCGGCCATCGAGCCAGTCGTCGAGCTGATCGGCGCGGTAAGGCGAGAAGCGGTGCCCCGACTGCCCGAGGGCCAAGGTCCCTCCGGTCCCACCCCAGTCACCCGGGGTGAAGACCACGCGCAGAGTTGGCACGAACACGGCCTCTCCCGGGGCAAGGAGCGAGGCCTTCATGACGTTCACCGTATGCTCGTCGCCCCCGACCGGGATCGGTCCCAGGCGAAACAGCCCACCGAGCAGGGGCACCCCGTCGAAGGCGTGGGGAAAGCTCACCGACAGCAGCCGGTCGAGGCGCTGCCCGCCCCGCTCAGGCTGGGTCCGGTCGAGCTCGGCCTTGGCCGCGCGCAGCGCGCGCGCCCAGACGTGGGCCTGCCCCTCGACCTCGGCCGTCCGAACGTCATCCCAGAAACTGGACTCACCGGAGTACACCGCCGCGTCGAGCGCGTTGTAGCTCAGGCTCGCAATGGCAAGCAGGGCGGGCAGGTCGTCACCGAGCTCGTCGCCGAACAGGGCCTCGAACAGTGCCAGGCGCAAGAGCACGAAGAGCGCCGCCGCCCGCCGGTCGCCCTCAAAGCGACCGTCCCAACCCATCAGGTACTCGTCGGCGATCCGCCGCGCCTCGGGGTCGATCACCCGAATCTCCGGCCCGAGGCGAGTCAGGGCCTCCTGGTAATCGCGCGCCTGCGGGCTGAGGCGATCGAGCTGCATCTCGGCGAAGTCATCGGCCGTGAGCTCACCCCGCCGGCCAAGTAGCTCCTCGATCCGGCGTGCCCGGTAGGGCGCCATCCAAGAGCTGGTGATGTGCACCGGGTGCTGGGCCGGGACGGTGCGGTTGTTGGCCGTAATCAGTGCATAGCCCGGCGGATTGACGAGACCGGGGTTGTCGTCCGCGGGGACATAGCCCGACCAGCCGTAGCCGCCCTCCCAGCCGGGGGCCGGGAAGGCACCGAGCCCCCGCCCGCGCTCAGGCAATGCCCCGGTGACCCGCCAGCCGATCCCGCCGTCGCGATGGACGACCATCAGGTTGAAGGCGGCACGGCGGATCTCGAGCCCGGCCGACAGGGCGTCGTCGAGGGTGGCTGCGGTATTGAGCCGATGCGCCCCGACCAGACCGCGGTCGGGGACATCGAGCGTGGAGCGCAGCGCGAGCAGATAGGGAGTCTGCGGGTCGCGCAGGTCAATCGCGGTGCCGGTGGCCTCGCCGAGGACCTCGTTGATGATGACGCCATGGCTGGTGCGGCGAATCGCGATGCGGACCGGATCGGCTCCGCGCACTCGGATCTCCTCGTCGCGGGAGATGATGGTCTCGCGGGCGCCGCCCGGACGGTCGACCTCGGCCCCCGCGGCAGAGACGCGTTCGATGAACAGGTCCTGGTTGTCGGCCATCACGGTCGTGAAACCCCAGGCCAGGTCTCGGTTGTGACCGATGAGCACGAAGGGCACGCCGGGCAGGCTGACGCCGGCGGCGTGCAGCTCCGGTGCGCGCAGCTCCAGCTCGTACCAGATCGACGGCACCGTGGGCGCCAGGTGGGGGTCGTTCGCAAGGAGGGCACCCCCGCCGGTCCGCGGGCCGTTCACCGCCCAGCCATTGCTGGCCGCTCCGGGCCCGGGCAGTCCGAAGCGCGCGGGCAGCGCGAGCAGGTCATCCAAGGCGCTGACGAGCTTGCCCGCATTGGCCGGCAGCCCGGCCGCCGCGACCGCGGCGGGGATCCCCTCGTCGACCGGAAAGAGCTCGGTCGCCCGCGCCGCGCCGACACGCGCGGCGAGGCGCAGGAAGGCAAGCTCCTCGCGCAGGTTGAACGACAAGATCCAGGCCATGTACTCGCCGATGGCCAGGCTGTCCTCGGGCCGCCAAGGGGCTGGCTCGAAGCGGGCGATTAGGTATTCGAGCGGCAGTCGGCCGCGCGCCGCGGCCTGATAGGCATTGACCCCCGCGGCATAGGCGGCGAGGAGATCCTGGTACTCGCGCCCGAGGGCGGCGAGGGTGTCCCCGGCTGCCTGACCCAGGCCGAGGGTACGGAACAGCCGATCCGCGGGGACGGCATCGACGCCCAGCACCTCGGCCAGCTCGCCCTTTGCCAGCCGGCGCATCATGTCCATCTGCCACATGCGCTCGGCGGCGGTGAGATAGCCCTGGGCGAAGAGCAGGTCGGCGAGGCCCTCGGCCTCGACGCTCGGCACCGCGTGGGGTCCGTAGCGCACCGTCACCGGCGACTGGAGGCCGGCGAGCACCAGCTCTCCCCCGTAAGTCGGCTCCGCCCGCTTAGCGGACGCATACAGCAAGGCCCCACCGACCAGGAAGAGCGCGAGCAACAGGACGACGGCAGCGAGGAAGATACGGCGCAGCATGCGAACCCTGACGGGTAGGGGCAAAGGGCGTCAGGGAAGCACGCCTTCCCCGCCTTGTCTATCGGATCTCGCGGGCACAGGCTGCTCCCCCACCGGGGCCTTAACCGACCGACGCGCTCGGATACAATCGGGCGGGAGCCACACGAGCCCTCCGCCATGCCGACCGCCCCTCACCTCTTCTCCTACCGCCGCCACTGGGCTCACAAGCTCGGGCCGGCGCCGGAGCTGCCCATGTCGCGCGCGGAGATGGACCTCCTCGGCTGGGACGCCTGCGACGTCATCATCGTCACCGGCGACGCCTACGTGGACCACCCCTCGTTCGGCATGGCGATCGTCGGGCGGCTGCTGGAGGCCCAGGGGTTCCGGGTCGGGATCATCGCCCAGCCCAACTGGACCAGCGCCGAGGACTTCCGCCGGCTGGGGCGGCCGACCCTCTTCTTCGGCATCACCGCGGGGAACATGGACTCCATGGTCAACCGCTACACCTCAGATCGGCGCATCCGCAGCGACGACGCCTACACCCCGGACGGCGAGTCGGGCCGGCGCCCCGACCGCTCGGTGCTGGTTTACGCCCAGCGGGCGCGCGAGGCCTACGGCGATGTGCCGATCGTCATCGGCGGGATCGAGGCGAGCCTGAGGCGCATCGCCCACTACGACTACTGGTCGGAGAAGGTGCGGCGCTCCGCCCTGGTCGACGCCAAGGCCGATCTCTTGATCTTCGGCAACGCCGAGCGCGCCCTGGTCGAGCTCGCCCACCGCCTGGCCAAGGGCGAGCCAATCGAGACGATCCGCGATCTTCGCGGCACCGGGTTCGTCACCCGCGGGGCAGCGGAGGGCTGGACCGAGATCGACTCGACCCGCCTCGACGAACCTGGCCGGCTGGAGGCGCACCCCGACCCCTACCAGTCCGAGCCGGCCTGCGACTCTGCGCCGAGCCCCGACGCGACCGGCACCCTGCCGATCCGCTTCCACCGCCGCCCGCGCCATCTCGACCGGGCGCGCACGGTGGTGCGGTTGCCCTCCTTCGAGCAGGTGCGCGACGACCCGGTGCTCTACGCGCACGCCTCCCGCGTCTTCCACCTGGAGACCAATCCGGGCAACGCCCGTGCCCTGGTGCAGCGCCATGGTGAGCGCGACGTCTGGCTCAACCCGCCGCCGATCCCGCTCACCACCGAGGAGCTCGACCGGGTCTTCGAGCTGCCTTACAGCCGCCGCCCCCACAGCGCCTACGGCGAGGCGCGCATCCCCGCCTGGGAGATGATCCGCTTCTCGGTCAACATCACGCGCGGCTGCTTCGGCGGCTGCACGTTCTGCTCCATCACCGAGCACGAGGGGCGCATCATCCAGAGCCGCTCGGAGGGCTCGATCCTGCGCGAGATCGAGGAGATCCGCGACCGTACCCCCGGCTTCACCGGCACCATCTCGGACCTCGGCGGGCCGACCGCCAACATGTGGCGGCTCGCCTGCAAGGACCCGAAGATCGAGTCGGCCTGCCGCAAGCCCTCCTGCGTCTACCCGGACATCTGCCCCAATCTCGGCACCGACCACGGGCCGCTGATCCGGCTCTACCGCAAGGCGCGCCAGGTGTCTGGGGTCAAGCGGGTCCTGATCGCCTCGGGGCTGCGCTACGACCTCGCGGTGCGCTCGCCCGAGTACGTCCGCGAGCTGGTGACCCACCACGTCGGCGGGTATCTCAAGATCGCCCCGGAGCACACCGAGGCCGGGCCGCTCTCGAAGATGATGAAGCCCGGGATCGGCACCTACGACCGCTTCAAGGCCCTGTTCGACCGGTACTCGCGCGAGGCCGGCAAGGAGCAGTACCTGATCCCCTACTTCATTGCCGCCCACCCCGGCACCAGCGACGAGGACATGCTCGCGCTTGCACTCTGGCTCAAGCGCAACGGCTTCCGACCCGATCAGGTGCAGGCGTTCCTGCCGACCCCGATGGCCCTGGCGACCGCGATGTACCACAGCGGGAAGAACCCACTGAAACGCGTGACGCGCACCTCCGAGACCGTCTCGGTCGTGCGCCGCCTGAAGCAGCGGCGCCTACACAAGGCCTTCCTGCGCTACCACGACCCAGAGAACTGGCCGCTGCTGCGCGAGGCGCTCAAGACCATGGGCCGCGCCGACCTGATCGGCAACGGCAAGCGCCATCTCGTGCCGGCCTTCCAGCCGCCGGGGACGGGCAAGTCACCGGAGGGACGACGCAAGCCTGTGGGTACCGCACCGGGTGGAACGACGCCGATGCACCCGGCTCCGCGGGCGAGGAAGAGTCGTTGAGGGCGCCCCCGTGTGGATCGGCCGTGCTCGTCACAGGCGTACGCTCACCAGGGGCGGCCCCCTGGGGGAAACGCTGAAGCATCCAACGCCTCCCGTCCGGGGCACCAAGCCCCCCGCGTCAAGCGCCCAAGCAGTCGACTCTGAGGGTATCAGGGCGTTGGTTGGGCACTTGAAGTCGCGGCACGTCCCCGTGCCGCACAAGCACCCTGAGGGGTTTCCGGGACCCTCTCGGGCGAGACCGACGGCAGCACTCGGGAGACGCTGCGGTCGTCCTTGTCCGCGGCCCCGAGGCCTGCTGTGAATTGCCCCGCGCTTGCCCCACTCTGGGGCACTAGGCGTGAACCTGTTTCGGGGGGCGCCGTCTAATCGGTAGACAGGCGCGTTAGAACAACACACAAGCGCGCTGGAGCGGCGGGCAAGGAGCCGCGGCAAGGCGCGCACCAGGACGGGGCAAAGTCGACGTCTTTTGGCATCAGGGTCCGCCGTGCGCCTCGATCTGAGGCAAGTCGATGTCCATGGCGGGGCATCAGGCAGGGTGGCGCGGACTTTGCTTTAATGACTGGCAAGTGTTCTTTTCGCTCGCCGCGTAGATTCCGTGCGCTCCGCCTCCCCCCAGCATTGGGGGAGGGCTGGCCTGACCCAGTACGACCAGAATTCGAGTGAGGTGCCCCTTATGTCCATCTTCGAACGTTACCAGGCCCGCTATGAGTCCTCGCGACAGGAAGTGATGAGCCTGGGCGAATACCTGGAGCTGTGCAAGGCCGACCCGACCGCCTATGCCGGCCCAGCGGAGCGTCTGCTCCGGGCGATCGGCGAGCCCGAGGTGATCGACACCCGCAACCACCCGCGCTTGAGCCGGATCTTCCAGAACAAGGTCATCAAGCGCTATCCCGCCTTCTCCGAGTTCTACGGCATGGAGGAATCCATCCAGCACCTGGTCTCCTACTTGAAGCACGCAGCCCAGGGCCTGGAGGAAAAGAAGCAGATCCTCTATCTGCTCGGCCCCGTCGGCGGCGGCAAGTCTTCCTTGGCCGAGAAGCTCAAAGAGCTGATGCAGGTCGTGCCCTTCTATGCGATCGAGGGCTCACCGGTGTTCGAGTCCCCGTTGGGGCTCTTCTCCCCGGAGGAGGACGGTCCGATCCTGGAGGAGGACTACGGGATTCAGCGTCGCCACCTGCGCACCGTGATGTCGCCCTGGGCGGTCAAGCGGCTGCAGGAGTTCAACGGCGACATCACGAAGTTCCGGGTGGTCAAGCTCTACCCCTCGATCCTTGAGCAGGTGGCGATCGCCAAGACCGAGCCCGGCGACGAGAACAACCAGGACATTTCCTCACTGGTCGGGAAGGTCGACATCCGCCAGCTCGAGCGCTTTGCCCAGCACGACGCCGACGCCTACAGCTACTCGGGGGCGCTCTGCCGAGCTAACCAGGGGCTGATGGAGTTCGTCGAGATGTTCAAGGCCCCGATCAAGGTGCTGCATCCGCTGCTGACGGCGACCCAGGAGGGCAACTACAACGCGACCGAGGGGCTCTCCGCGCTGCCCTTCCAGGGCATCATCCTCGCCCACAGCAACGAGTCGGAGTGGCAATCCTTCCGCAACAACAAGAACAACGAGGCCTTCCTCGACCGCGTCTTCATCGTCAAGGTCCCTTACTGCCTGCGGGTCTCGGAGGAGGTCCAGATCTACGACAAGCTGCTGCGCAACAGCACCCTCGCCCACTCCCCCTGCGCCCCCGGCACCCTACAGATGATGGCCCAGTTCTCCGTGCTCACACGGCTCAAGGAGCCGGAGAACTCCAGCATCTACTCCAAGATGCGCGTCTACGACGGCGAGAACCTCAAGGACACGGACCCCAAGGCCAAGTCGCTTCAGGAGTACCAGGACTACGCCGGGGTGGACGAGGGCATGACCGGGATCTCCACCCGTTTCGCCTTTAAGATCCTCTCCCAGGTCTTCAACTTCGACCACAGCGAGGTGGCCGCCAACCCCGTGCACCTGCTCTACGTGCTGGAGAAGCAAATCGCGCGCGAGCAGCTCCCGCCCGAGACCCAGGAGCGCTATCTCGGCTTCCTCAAGCAGTACCTCGCCCCGCGTTACGCGGAGTTCATCGGCAAGGAGCTGCAGACGGCGTATCTGGAGTCTTACGCCGAGTACGGCCAGAACCTGTTCGACCGCTATGTGACCTATGCGGACTACTGGATTCAGGACCAGGAGTACCGCGACCCCGACACCGGGGAGATGATGGACCGCGGGGCGCTCAACGCCGAGCTGGAGAAGATCGAGAAGCCCGCGGGGATCTCCAACCCCAAGGACTTCCGCAACGAGATCGTGAACTTCGTGCTGCGGGCGCGGGCGAACAACGGCGGCGCCAATCCGCGCTGGACCAGCTACGAGAAGCTCCGCGTGGTGATCGAGAAGAAGATGTTCTCCAGCACCGAGGAGCTGCTGCCAGTCATCTCCTTCAACGCCAAGGCCTCGGCCGATGAGCAGAAGAAGCACGACCAGTTCGTCGACCGCATGACCGCCAAGGGCTACACCGCCAAGCAGGTGCGCCTGCTCTCGGAGTGGTACCTGCGGGTGCGCAAGTCGCAGTAGGGACCGGTCGAGCAGATTCGCGTTTCCCGCGCGGGCGCCTAAGATTTTTTTGAAGGCACCCGATACCCAGGTCGGTCCACCGGGCCGCAGGAGTTGTATGTCGCACCTCATCGACCGACGGCTGAACGGCAAGAACAAGAGCGCGGTCAACCGCGCTCGCTTCATCCGCCGCTACAAGACCCAGCTCAAGCGCGCGGTCTCCGATGCCGTCAACCACCGCAGCATCACCGACATCGACAGCGGCGAGAAGGTCGGCATCCCCTCGCGGGACATCTCCGAGCCCGTGTTCCACCACGGCCCCGGCGGCACCCGGGACATGGTCCACCCCGGCAACAAGGATTTCCTCCCCGGCGACCGTATCCAGCGCCCCGAGGGTGGTGCGGGGGGCGGCTCTGGGAAGGGTAAGGCGGGCAACTCCGGACAGGGCGAGGACGATTTCGTGTTCGAGCTCTCGCGCGAGGAGTTCATGGATCTGCTCTTCGAGGACCTGGAGCTGCCGCGCCTGGTGCGCAACCAGCTCATGGGGACGACCGAGTTCAAGTCGGTCCGCGCCGGCTACGCCACCGACGGCTCGCCCTCCAACATCGACGTGGTGCGCTCGCTCAAGGGCGGCATCGCCCGGCGCACCGCGCTCGGCGGCCCGCACCGCGCCCGCATCCGCGAGCTGGAGGAGGAGCTAGCGACGCTGCTCGCCGCCGGCGTCGAGGAGACCGACCCGCGGGTGATCGAGATCCGCGAGGAGATCGACCGGCTCAAGACCCGGATCGCCGCCCTGCCCTTCATCGACACCTTCGATCTGCGCTATCAGAGCTTCGTCAAGCAGCCGGAGCCGACCAGCAAGGCCGTGATGCTCTGCATCATGGACGTCTCCGGGTCCATGGATCAGGTGCGCAAGAATCTGGCCAAGCGCTTCTTCATCCTGCTTTATCTCTTCCTCCAGCGGAACTACGACAAGATCGACCTGGTCTTCGTGCGCCACCACACCATCGCCCAGGAGGTCAACGAGCAGGAGTTCTTCTATTCGCGCGAGACCGGCGGCACGGTGGTCTCCAGCGCCCTGCACCTCGCCTACGACATCCTGCGCGAGCGCTACGATCCGAGCGTCTGGAACATCTACGCGGCCCAGGCCTCCGACGGGGACAACTGGGACTCCGACTCGGCGCTCTGCCGGGACCTCCTGATCAATCGCCTGATGCCGCTGATGCGCTACTACGCCTACGTCGAGATCACCCCACGCCAGCACCAGAGCCTCTGGTTTGCCTATCAGGAGGTCAAGGCGGCCCACCCGCACTTCGCGATGGAGGAAATCGGCGGGGCGTCGGACATCTACCCCGTGTTTCGCGAGCTGTTTCGGAGGCAGGAGGCATGACCGGCCGCGTCATCTCGGACTCCTCGGAGTGGAGCTTCCCGCTCCTGGAGCGCTTCGACCAGGAGATCGGCCGAATCGCCCACGAGGTGTACGGACTCGACACCTACGCGAACCAGATCGAGGTGATCAGCTCCGAGCAGATGATCGACGCCTACTCCTCGGTGGGCCTGCCGATCAGCTATCACCATTGGTCCTTCGGCAAGCAGTTCGTCGCCACCGAGCAGACCTACCGGCGCGGGCAGATGGGGCTCGCCTACGAGATCGTGATCAACTCCGACCCCTGCATCGCCTACCTCATGGAGGAGAACACGCTGCCGATGCAGGCCCTTGTGATCGCGCATGCCTGCTACGGACACAACAGCTTCTTCAAGGGCAATTATCTCTTCCGCACCTGGACCAGCGCCGACGCCATCATCGACTACCTGGTCTTCGCGCGGAAATACATCGCCCATTGTGAGGAGCGCTACGGCCAAGAGGAAGTCGAGCTCCTACTCGACTCCTGTCACGCCTTGATGAACCACGGCGTGGACCGCTACAAGCGCCCCTCGCCGCTGTCGATGGCGGAGGAGCAGAAGCGCCAGGAGGAGCGGGAGGCCTATCTGCAGTCCCAGGTCAACGACCTCTGGCGCACCCTCCCAGTGAGCGCCTCAAGCTCGGGCGCCCGCACCGACGGGCGTTGGCCAAGCGAGCCGCAGGAGAACATCCTCTACTTCATCGAGAAGAACGCCCCCCTCCTCGAGCCCTGGCAGCGGGAAGTGGTGCGGATCGTACGCAAGATCGGCCAGTACTTTTATCCCCAGCGCCAAACCCAGGTCATGAACGAGGGTTGGGCAACCTTCTGGCATTACACCCTGATGAACCACCTCTACGACGAAGGCTTCGTCACCGACGGGTTCATGATGGAGTTCCTGCAGTCGCACACCAACGTGGTGGCCCAGCCGCCCTTCGACGTCCCCTGGTACAGCGGCATCAACCCCTATGCCCTGGGCTTCGCGATGATGCGCGACCTGCGCCGGATCTGCGAGTCGCCCACAGACGAAGACCGCCATTGGTTCCCCGACATCGCCGGCGGCGATTGGCTCAAGGTCCTCGACTTCGCGATGCGCAACTTCAAGGACGAGAGCTTCATCGCCCAGTACCTCTCGCCCCGTTTGATGCGGGACTTTCATTTCTTCGCCGTTCGCGACGACGACCGCGAGGAGACCCTAGAGGTCCGAGCGATCCACGAAGAGCAGGGCTACCGGGTGCTCCGCCAGGCCCTGGCCGACCAGTACAACCTGGGTAACCGCGAGCCGAACATCCAGGTCTTCAACGTCGACCGCCGGGGCGACCGCTCCCTGACTCTGCGGCATTTCCGCCACAACCGCCGACCGCTCGGCGAAACCACCGACGAGATGCTGCGCCACATTCGTCGGCTTTGGGGCTTCGATGTCCGGCTGGAGGCAGTCGACGAGCAGGGGCGGGTCCACCTCGTCGGCGAGGCCTGACCCGCCGCGTGTCTTGAAGGTACAGGGGCTAGTCCGAGCGGCGCCCCGGGGCCGAGGTCGCTCCGACTCCACCCCCGACCAGGCGCGTTGCAGAAACGCGACTTGTTACATTCTCGCTATCCTCAGTCCCCCACTCGGGTTAGAATCTCCGCGAGCGACGGCCCTCTGAGGCATACCCACCGGCGGTCCGGGGTAGACAGCCGGCAACGGGCGTCGCGATGATTGGGCCGTCGCCAAGCCTCCTTATCCAAAAGCCGCGCCGAGTCGAGGTCAGAAGACATGCCAGCGCATCGCCGCGCCCCCTTAATCGTCTGCCTGGTCGGACTCCTGCTCGGCATTCCCGGCCTCGCCCTCGGCGACGACCTCCTTCGGGAGCGGCTTGAGACCCTGCGCGCCGACCCGCGAGCCAGCGTTGCCGGGACCCGGCTGGCATCGGCCCCTCTCCTCGACGACCTCTATCGCGAGCGCGACTACGAGTACGCCTGGAAGGGCCGCAGCCGAGTCGACGCCCTGCTCGCGCTCGCTGACGAGACCCGCGCCGACGGGTTGAGACCAGAGGACTTCCACAGCCAGGCCATCCGCGAGCTCCTCGGCAGCCGGGCCGCGGGCGACCTCACCGGGGCCGCACGGGTCGACGCCGAGCTGGTGCTGAGCGATGCCCTGCTGCGCCTGATCCACCACCTGCGTCACGGCAAGGTCGACCCCCAGGCCCTCGACCGGAGAGGACACCAGGCCGACGGGCCCTTCTCCACCGATCTGGTGCGCGACCTCGGGCGGGCGCTTGATGCGCGCGACCTGGGTGCCGAGGTCCATGCCCTCACCCCCAAGGCGCCCTTCTATGCGCGCCTCAAGCAGGGCCTGACCCAGTATCGCGCCTTGGCGGCGGCTGGCGGCTGGCCCCAGGTCCCGCCGGGCGGCAAGATCGAGCCGGGCAAGCGGGACGCCCGCGTCCCGGCCGTGCGCGAGCGCCTGGGGGTGACCGGAGAGCACGGCGGCGCCGAGCCCGCCGATCCCCGGCTCTATGACCGCGAGCTCGAGAAGGCGGTGCGCCGCTTCCAGGAGCGCCATCACCTGGGCGTCGATGGCGTGATCGGCCCGGCCACCCTCACCGCCATGAACGTCACTGCCGAGGAGCGGGTCGGCCAGATCCGCGTCAACCTGGAGCGGATGCGCTGGGTCCACCACGACCTGCCGGACGACTACCTGCTGGTCGACATCCCCGGACAGGAGGCGCAGTTGCTCCGCGGCGGCGAGGCGGTGTGGAGCTCACGGGTGATCGTCGGGCGTGCGGACCGGCAAACCCCAATCTTCCGGGATCAGGTGGAGTACCTTGAGTTCAATCCAACCTGGACCGTGCCCCCGACCATCCTCAAGAAGGACATACTCCCGGCCGCCCGCAACGACCCCCAAGCGGTGCGCGCCAAAGGGCTTACGGTCATCGACCGCAACGGCCGGGTGGTCGACCCCGCGCAGGTCGACTGGGACGTCTCGGCGGGCAGCTTCCCCTACACCCTGCGCCAGCCGCCCGGTGACCGGAATGCCCTGGGGCAGGTCAAGTTCATGTTTCCAAACCGCTTCTCGGTGTACCTGCACGACACCCCGGACCGCCGGCTGTTCAGTCGGACGCAGCGCCTGCTCAGCTCCGGGTGCGTCCGGGTGGATCGCCCGATGGAGCTCGCCGAGCTCCTCCTCGCCCAGCCGGAGCGCTGGAATCAGGAGAGCTTCGAGCGCCTGATCCGCACCGGGAAGACCCGCACCGTCCACCTGACGCAGCCCATGCCCATCATCCTGTCTTACTGGACCGCCGACGTCGGCCCAGACGGGGAGGTTCGCTTCCGCCCCGACATCTACGATCGCGACGCCCAAGTGTTGACAGCGCTCGATGGTATGGGCCCGTTCCGGCTGGTCTACATCGATCCGAGACCCCAGCCGGAGCCCGAGCCCGAAGCGCAGCCGCCCGCCGCCCCGGGGACCGATGTGCTCTCAGAGATGGTCCGGGCCGGTCATCCGTTGGCGCCGCGCCTCCCGGCCAGCGCACCCCAACAGTCGCTCTGACCACTGCGGGCCTATGGGTCCGTCGGGGCGAGGGGGGCCGAGCCCCCCTCGGTCCCTGACCCCAGCTACTTCTCCTGCGTCCTAGCCGGCGCCGGCATCGTCGGGATGAGGACCTGAGGCACATAGGCGTAGTAGTGCGTCAGCCCCAAACCATAGGGGTAGCCGGCGTAGGGGTAGGCCCAATAGTACCAGGGCCGGTGCCAGCCCCAAGCGTAGGGGCCATATCCGTAGCCGTAGCCATAGCCGTAGCCCGGACCCCACCAGCCGAGTCCGCCCCACCAGCCGGGACCACCCCAGCCGCCGAAGCCACCGCCAAAGCCGACACTGAACCCGCCCCCGAAGAAGCCGAAGAAGGCTTGCGACTGGGCAGGCAGAACGAGCAGCGCCGAGGCCGAAAGGCCAACCAACACGGCATGCCTGTTCATGGCGACCTCCATGGGTGCCGCGCGGCACAACCTGAGCCGCGCGGACGGAAGGATATCCGTACTGTCAGTTTAGTCTATAAGCGAGCACTGATATGTTGCGCGGGGACCCGCTGGATGCCGGTTCGCAGGGAGGCCGGTTGAAGCGCCTGCCCGTCGATGATGGGCTTGACGTCCCAGGGGTGCCCGACGCCCGGCATCCACCCAGCAGCAGGGTATGTCACTTGTAGCTATCTGTTATAGCAGCGTTTATTTGCGTTCATCTGGGGCCGAGCGCCCTTTTCAGGTGGTTTCCTGCTCCGGATCAGCCACGCCGGCCCGGCCGCCCGCTATAGTCGGCGTTTCGTTGCGTGCGCAGGCGGACTGGTTACCGCAGGAATGAGCGCCTCCATCGACAACCGTCACTTCGTGCTGCGCCGCCTCCACTCGCTGATCGGGCTGGCCCCCATTGGCGCCTTCCTGGTGTTCCACCTCTGGGCCAACTCGCAGTCGCGCCTCGGCCCCGAGCACTACAACCTCGCGGTCGTCGGGGGCTTGCAGGGGCTCAACTACCTGCCCCTGATCGAGCTCTTGTTGATCGCCCTGCCCCTCGCCTTCCATGCCGGCTACGGGCTGGTCGTCATCCACAGCGGGCGGGCCGAGCCCCTGCGCTACCCCTATCTCGCCAATCGGCGGTATTGGCTACAGCGTCTGTCCGGCTTGGCCGTCCTCGGCTTCCTGCTCTTCCACCTGTGGATGACTAGGGCGCAGACCTTGATCGATCCCATGGTGCGCGCCGATCTCTACGGCCACATGCATGGACTGCTGTCCCAGCCTTGGGCGCTCGGGCTCTACCTCGCTGGTCTGCTCCTGTCGGTCTTCCATCTCGCCAACGGGCTCTGGAGCGCGGCGATCGTCTGGGGCCTGACCACGACCCCGCGCGCGCAACGACTCAGCGGCTGGGTCAGTCTCGGCCTTGGGGCATCGCTTGCGGCGCTCGGGCTGCACGGCCTCCTTGGGTTTCTGGGGTGAGCGCACCGCGGGTCGTCGTCGTCGGGGGTGGCCTGGGCGGGCTCTGGGCCAGCCTGCGCATCGCGGAGTCCGGCTTCGCCGTCGATCTCCTCTCGTTGTTCGAGGTCAAGCGCTCACACTCGGTCTGTGCCCAGGGCGGGATCAACGCCGTGCTCGACGTCAAGGGCGAGCACGACAGCGTCTGGCAGCACATCGTCGACACCATCAAGGGCGGTGCCTACCTCGCCAATCAGCCGCCGGTGAAGAGCCTGTGCGAGGACGCCCCTGGGCTGATCCACACCTTCGAGCGCATGGGGGTCCCGTTCTCGCGCACCCCCGAGGGCCTGCTCGATCAACGACTGTTCGGTGGCGTGCGCAACAGACGCACCTGCTTCGCGGGGGCGAGCACAGGCCAGCAGCTCCTCTACGCCTTGGACCAGCAGGTGCGCCGCTGGGAGGTCGCTGGGCGGGTGGTGAAGCACGAGTGGTGGGAGTTTCTCTCCCTGGTCCTCGACCAGGACGGCGTGTGCCGAGGTCTGGCCGCGATGGACCTACGCAGCCTCGCGGTGCGCGCCTTCACCGCCGACGCGGTGGTGCTCGCGACCGGCGGTCTCGGGCAGATCTACACGCCCAAGACCACCTGCTCGACCAACGCCACCGGGGCCGCGGCGAGCCGCGCCTATCAGCAGGGGGCACGCTTCGCCAACGCGGAGTTCTTCCAGTTTCACCCCACCGCCATGCTCGGCGAGGACAAGACGCGACTGATGAGCGAGGCCGCGCGCGGCGAGGGCGGGCGCGTCTGGGTGCCGCGCACGCCGAGCGACACCCGCCCGCCACGCCGCATCCCCGAGACCGAGCGCTTCTACTTCCTAGAGGACTGGTACCCCGCCTACGGCAACACCGTGGCCCGCGACGAGGCCGCCCGCGCGATCTGGCGGGTGACCCGCGAGCTTGGGCTCGGGGTAGGCGGCGGCGACCGGGTCTATCTGGACCTCACCCACCTCGACCGCGACTTTTTCTCCGCGCGCCTGGGAGCGATCCTCGAGATCTACCGTAAGTTTCACGGGGTCGATCCACTCGACGAGCCGATGGAGATCTTCCCCTCGGCCCATTACGCCATGGGCGGGCTCTGGGTCGACTTCGAGAAGGACCCCCAAACCGGCGGGATGCGCCGCGACAGCCCGCGCAATCACGCCACCAGCATCCCCGGGCTCTATGCCTGCGGGGAGTGCGACTACGCCTACCACGGGGCCAACCGGCTGGGGGCCAACTCGCTGCTCTCGGCCTCCTATTCGGGGCGAGTCGCGGGAGAGTCGGTCGTCGCCTACCTTCGCGGCCGGGGCCGCGTCGGCGCGCCCACCACCGCGCCCTTTGACGCGGAGGTCGAGCGCCAAGAGGCCATCAACCGGCGCCTGATGACGGGCGGGGGCGGACACAATCCTTACCAGATCCATCGCCGCCTCGGCGCCCTGATGACGGCGAAGGTGGGCGTGGTGCGCGACAACCGCGAGCTGGACAGCGCGCTCGACGAGCTGCACGAGCTCGCGGAGGCCAGCGCGCACGTCGACCTCGGTGAGTCCAGCACCTGGGCCAACCAGACCCTCGCCCACGCCCGTCAGGTCTCCGACATGATCCGGCTCGCCGAGGTCATCGCCACCAGCGCCCGCGCCCGTGACGAGTGCCGCGGCGCCCACTACAAGCCTGAGCTCGCCCTGCCCTTACCCGCGGGCAAGTTCCCGGGCGACCCCGAGTTCGAGGCCTACCGCGCGCGCTGGAAGGCGAACGAGGCAGCCTGGCTCAAGACCAGCATCGCCGAGCACACAGCGGAGGGGCCGCGCATCACCTACGAGCCCGTCGACACCTCCCTCCTCCCGCCCGACGAGCCGCGCGACTACCGCTGACCGAGCCATGACCGAGCGCAGAATCGAGCTTCGCATCCGCCGCCAGGACCGGCCGGGGTCCACGCCCTACTGGCAGTCCTTCCGCCTGGCCTACCGGCCGAGCTACAACGTGCTGTCCGCGCTCATGGCCTTGCGCGAGGACCCGGTGACGATCTCCGGCGAACGGGTCGACCCGGTGGCCTGGGAGCACAACTGCATGGAGGAGGTCTGCGGGGCCTGCGCCATGCTGATCAACGGCCGACCGCGCATGGCCTGCTCGACCCTAGTCGACGGGCTCGACCCGCCAATCGTCCTGGAGCCCTTGCCCAAGTTCCCGGTGGTGAGGGACCTGCTGGTCGACCGCTCCCGCTTATTCGACGCCCTCAAGCGGGTTAAGGCCTGGATCGAGATCGACGGGGCCTGGGAGCTGGCCGGTGAGGGGCCGCGCATCTCCCCCCGGGCCTGGTCGGAAAGCTACCTCTACAGCCGCTGCATGGGCTGCGGCTGCTGCCTCGCGGCCTGCCCGCAGGTCGGACCCCGCTCCGAGTTCCTGGGTCCCGCCGCGCTCGCACAGGTGCGGCTGATGAACGCGCACCCCGTCGGCCGCTTCAACCGCGAGGCCCGCCTACACGCGATCATGGCCGAGGGCGGCCTCTCGGACTGCGGCAACTCCCAGAACTGCGTGCGCGTCTGCCCCAAGGAGATCCCGCTGACCACCGCCATCGGCGAGCTCGGCCGCCAGGTGACGGGCCAGCTCCTACGCGACCTGTTCGGAAAGTCCTAGCCGCACGTAGGCCGGGCTCACCCCCGACCTCAGCCCTCGTCGTCGAGGTCTGGATTCCAGCCCGTCGCTCGGGCGCGCTCAATCGCCGCGGCGTAGATCCGCGCGTGCCGCTCGCGCAGCTCGGGCGGAAGCCGCGAGGGCAGATGACCGTAGGGATGCCAGGCGTCGGCCACCTTGACATAGACCTCCTGGAGGCGCGGCAGCGGCCAACCCTCGCAGGTCTCGGTCTCGGGCAGTAGGCCGAAGACCCAAGCGTCGCGGATGATGTTGGCGGTCCGGGTCATGCCCCCGTTGGGCTCCTTATCCAGCCCCGCGTAGATCGTAGGCTTGATCATGGAAGTGCTGCTCCAGGCGCTGTGTGCGCAGTTACTCTCCCAGGGCGCGCGGACTCAGAAGGCGGCGATGAAGGCGCGGACGAAGTCCGAATAGTCCTCGTCCGCGAGCCGATTGATCCCGGCCGCCGCCCGCCGGCCCCCGCCGCTTGGAAACCGGCGGCAGAGCTCGTCAGCCCCGGTCGGTCGCGCCAGCGGGGCACGCACGCTGACCAGGAAGCCGCCCCCCGGCAACCGCGTCAGCAGCGCCGTCGCACGCCCGGGCTCGGCCTGGGCCAGCTCGTTGGCCCACACCCCGCTGGCGCGCCGAGCCCAGGCCTCGGCCGGCAGGACCCAGAGCCCATGGCGCTCGCCGGCGAGCTCTGGGGCCACCGCCCGGGCGCGGGCCATGTCCTCGGCGAAGCCCTCGCGCAGGACGGCGAGGGTGTCGTCCTCGTGGATGAACGCGAGTGGGTCGGCGTAGGGATGCAGTCGCCGGTAGAGCTCGTCCGGCGCGAAGTGTAGGTCTTCGATGTGCGCCCCGTAGCCGTTGTAGTTGAGACAGATGCCGAGCTCGCGCAGCGCCGCCAGGGCTGCCTCGCTGAGCCCGAGGGGCTCGGCCGCGCGCCGCGCGGCGCTGTCAAAATTGTCGCCGAAGGTCCCGACCACCGCCCAGGCGCGCTGGGCCCCGCCGAGATAGTCGTCGACCAGGAGGCTGGTCCCCTTGTCGGGGAGGGTCTCGATGTGCGTCTCTAGCCCCGGGTGCTGGGGCACCTCGCCCGGGAAGTGGTGGTCGAAGTAGCGCACCCGGGCACCGGCCGCCAGGAGTCGATCGAGCGCCGTGCGGTTCTTGTCGAGCGAGACGTCGAGCACCGTGACCTCGTCTCCCCGGCCTGCCTCGACCCGCCCCAGGAGGCCGATGTCGCGCTTCACCCCGGTGACCAAGGTCGTCTCGCGCGGCTCGGCGAGGCGAAGCTGCTGCAAGGCGCAGATGCCATCGGCGTCGCCATTGAAGACGTCGAACTGGGCCATGTCGGATCCGACTCGCTGACGGGGATTCCCCGCCGGCGATTATGCGGCCGGGCACCGGCCGGGGCCAAAGACACAAGCACGGGGCGCGTTTGCCCGGCCAGGACTTACTCAGTAGACTTGCGCGTTCGCAGCGCAGGGACGACCTGAGGCGTCACGGGCCCTTGTCCTCGACCGTCGCACAGCCCCACCGAGGCGGATGACGCCGCCAGCACGACATCATGACCAGCGAGCACCGGACTCAAGTCCCCAGCGCCCTGCCGACACCCGCGCGGATCAACCTGCTCGATCTCGACCGGGCGGGCTTCGAGCGGCTATTCGCCGAGCTCGGTCAGAAGCCGTTCCACGGGCGCAACGTCTTCAAGTGGCTGCACAAGCACGGCGTCGTCGGCTTCGACGCCATGACCGACCTGCCCAAGACCCTGCGCCAACGTCTGGGCGAGCAGACCGAGATCCGGCTGCCGCGCATCGTCCACGAGCAGCCGTCCGGCGACGGCACCCGCAAGTGGGTCCTGGAGCTGGCCGACGGGCAACGCGTGGAGACGGTCTACATCCCCGAGGTCGGCCGCAGCACGGTGTGCGTCTCCTCGCAGGTCGGCTGCGCGCTCGACTGCACCTTCTGCGCCACGGCGCGCCAGGGCTTCAACCGCAACCTCTCGGTCGGAGAGATCATCGCGCAGGTCTGGCATGTCACCCGCCAGATCGGCACGGCGCCGACCAACGTGGTGATGATGGGCATGGGCGAGCCGCTCGCGAACTTCGAAGCGGTGGTCGCGGCCATGGGGATCATGCAGGACGACCTCGCCTACATGCTCTCCAAGCACCGGGTGACGCTCAGCACCTCCGGGATCGTCCCCAACATCTATCGGCTGCGTGAGGTGGCCGACGTATCGCTCGCGGTCTCCCTGCACGCCCCGGACAACACCCTGCGCGACCAGCTCGTCCCGATCAACCGCAAGTACCCGCTGGAGGAGCTGATTCCCGCCTGCCGCGCCTTCATTGCCGGTGACAAGCGCCGCCGGGTCACCTGGGAGTACGTCATGCTCGATGGGATCAACGACAGCCTGACCCACGCCAAGCGCCTCATCCGACTGCTGGAGGGGACACCGTCGAAGGTCAACCTGATTCCCTTCAACCCCTTCCCCGGCACCGACTTCGCGACCACCCCGCCCGAGCGCGTGGAAGCGTTCCGCCAGCGCCTGCTGCGCTCGGGGCTGATGGCGATGACCCGCAAGACCCGCGGCGACGAGATCGCCGCCGCCTGCGGCCAGCTCGTCGGCCGGGTCGCGGATCGCACCCGCCGCCAGGCGGTCCCCCTCGACCTGAGGCTCGCCGCCCGATGATCGCCCGAATCGCCCTCGCCCTCTTCGTCGCCTGGCTCCTCGCCGGCTGCGCCGGCATGCGCTCGGAGGAGGGCGACGGCACCCTCGGCAGCGGCGAGAGCCCGGCCGATCTCTATGTCGCGATGGCCCAGGAGTACTACCGCCGCGGCCAGATGGACGCCGCCGTGCAACGGGCCGAGCACGCGGTCAAGGTCGACGGCAAGAACCCCCGTGCCCGCTACATGCTCGCCTTCCTCTACCAGCGACTCGGCGAGAACGAGCGGGCGGACAAGGAGTTCCGCGAGGCGGTCAACCTGGATCCAAAGAACCCGGACATCCGCAACGCCTGGGGTACCTTCTTCTGCGCCCAGAAGCGCTACGCCGAGGCCGACGAGCAGTTCAGCAAGGCGCTGGAGAACCCGCTCTACGCCACCCCCGAGGTCGCGCTGACCAATGCCGGGATCTGCGCCCGGCAGGCGGGCGATCGGGCGCGTGCCCAGGGTTATTTCAGCCGCGCGTCGAGCGCCAACCCGCGGTTCGGTCCGGCGCTGTTCGAGAGCGCGCGACTGAGCTATGACCAGGGTGACCATAGCGCCGCCAAGGGCTACCTCGACCGCTACTTCCAGGTGGCGCCGATGGAGCCGACGGCCCTCCTCTTGGCGGTGCGCGTCGAGCGCCAGCTCGGCAACAAGAAGCGCGCCGCAACCTACGAGCAGACCTTGCGCAAGCAATTCCCGAACGCACCCGAAGTCCTGCAACTGCGTGGAACCTGATCCCCGATGAACGCCCTGCCGCTCACCGATGGCACCGACGAGCGCGCCCCGACCTGGGACTCCGCCGACGGTCCCGGGCGACGGCTCCGCGATGCGCGCCAGTCGCGCGGTCTGGAGCTCGCCCGCGTCGCCGATCAACTCCATCTCAAGCCGACCCTGATCGCCGCCCTGGAGCAGGACGACTACGAGGCCCTGCCGGGGTCCGTGTTCGTCACCGGCTACCTGCGCAACTACGCCCGCCTGCTCGGGCTCGATCCCGACCCCCTGCTCACCGCCTACCGCCGCCGCCAGCCACAGGCCGAGCCGCCCCCACCCAAGCCGGCAACCGTCAGCCGCCGCCGGGCGGGCAGCGGGCACCTCGGGGCGCGTCTGTTCAGCCTCGCCGTCATCCTGGCCCTGCTCGGGCTCTCCTACGCCTGGTGGCAGGACTACCGCCCCGCCCTCTACCCCGCGGGCGAGCGGCTCGAATCGGCGAGCGGCGACCTCGATCTCAGGATACCGGCCGGCGCGCCACCGGCGAGCTCAGCCGCCTCCCTAGAGCCACCGGGCGCCGCGGTCTACGAGCCGCCGAGTGAGACGGCGCCGGAGGCCAGTCCGCCTGCGACAGCGGCGGTCGCGGAGGGGCTCGCGGAGGCCGCGGGCGAGCCGCCTGCACCCTATGTGCCCAGCGGCGAACCTGCGACCACCGCGCCGCCATTGGCGGCCGCCACGGCGCTGACGACGGAGGCGAGCGCGCCTTCCGCGGGTCCGATACCCGAGCCCGTGGTCGAGGCACCGGTCGCGCCGGCCGAGGGGGTGGTCATGGAATTCTCCGGCCCCTGCTGGGTCGACATCCGCGACAGCGAGCGGCGCTTCAAGCTCTTCGGCGAGATGAAGGACGGGGACCGCCACGTCCTCGCCGGCACCCCGCCCTACTCGGTGATCATCGGCAACGCCGCGGCGGTGCGCATCACCGTCGACGGCAAGCCATTCGGGCTCGAAGGCATCGCCCGCGGCAACGTGGCCCGCTTCACCCTCGACCCCGAGCGGCTGCCCTGAGCCCGACCGCCCGATGAGCAACAACCTCCAGGCCATCCGGGGGATGCACGACATCCTCCCCGACCAGACCGGACTCTGGCAGCGGATCGAGGACTCCGCGCGGGCGGTGATCGAGTCCTACGGCTACGCGGAGATCCGCACGCCCTTGGTCGAGGTCACCGAGCTCTTCAAGCGCTCCATCGGCGAGGTCACCGACATCGTCGAGAAGGAGATGTACAGCTTCCCCGACCGTGGCGGCGACAGCCTGAGCCTGCGCCCCGAGGGCACCGCGAGCTGCGTGCGCGCCGCGGTCGAGCACGGCCTGCTCAACCAGGCCCAGCGGCTCTGGTACCGCGGCCCCATGTTCCGCCACGAGCGGCCCCAGAAGGGGCGCTACCGGCAGTTCCACCAGATCGGGGTTGAGGTCTTCGGTCTGCCGGGGCCGGACGTCGATCTGGAGGTGATCCTGATCACCCGGCGCATCTGGCGGGCGCTGGGGCTCAGCGACCTACGCCTGGAGGTCAATACCCTCGGCGAAGGGCCCGAGCGCACCGCCTACCGCACCGAGCTGGTGCGCTACCTGGCGGCCCACGAGGGGGAGCTGGACGAGGACAGCTGCCGGCGGCTCGAAACCAATCCGCTGCGGGTGCTCGATTCGAAGAACCCGGAGCTCCGCGAGCTGATCGCCGGCGCACCCTCGATCCTCGATCACCTCGGCGAGGCGTCGCGCGCGCACTTCGCCAGCCTCTGTGCCGGGCTCGACGCCGCGGGAATCCATTACCGGGTCAACCCCCGCCTGGTCCGCGGGCTCGATTATTACAACCGCACGGTCTTCGAGTGGGTCAGCGACCGCCTCGGCGCCCAGGGGACGGTCTGCGCCGGCGGGCGCTACGATGGCTTGGTCCAGCAGCTCGGCGGGCGCGCGACGCCCGCGGTCGGCTTTGCGCTCGGACTGGAGCGGCTGGTCGCCCTGGTCGAAGAGTCCCCCGGCACCCCGGGTCCGGCGCTCGACGCCTACCTGGTCGCGGTCGGGCCCGCGGCCGAGCAACGTGCCCTGCTGCTCGCCGAGGAGCTGCGTGAGGCGGTGCCCGGGCTGCGCCTGCTCTGCCACTGCGGCGGCGGCAGCTTCAAGAGCCAGTTCAAGAAGGCGGACAAGAGCGGGGCGCGCTACGCCCTGGTGCTGGGCGACGCCGAGCTCGCCCGCGGGGTGGCAGGGATCAAGCCCCTGCGCGACGACGGCGAGCAGGTCGAGCTGCCGCTGGCGGGCCTGGCCGGATTCCTGGCTGGGGCGGATTGAATCCGCCCCCGGCCGTTAACAGAACCCACGAGCGACGGGAGGGAGCGTGAGCACCTACGAGACCGACGAAGAAAAGGTCGAAGCCATCAAGAAGTGGTGGAAGGACAACGGCATCTCCGTGATCGCGGGTATCGCAATCGGCTTGGGCGGGGTGTTCGGCTGGCGCGCCTGGGCCAACTACCAGGAGGGCGTGCGGCAGGAGGCATCGGCCGCCTTCGAGCAGCTCATCGCCGCTGCCGACGTCGAGCCGGCGGAGGCCGCGCTGGCCCGCGCCCAGGCCATAGCGACCGACTACGGATCGACCCCGTACGCGGCCCTGGCGCAGCTCATGGCGGCCCGGATCGCGAGCGGCAAGGGTGACACCCAGACCGCCCGCGACGCCCTGGAGGCGGTGATTGCCAAGGCCCCGGACCCAGGTATCGCGAGCATCGCGGCACTGCGGCTGGCCCGTCTCCTGTTGAGCACCGGCCAGCTCGATGCCGCGCGCGCCCTGGTCGCCCGCCATGAGGGCGGCGGGGGTTTCGCCGGCGACTTTGCGGCGGTTAGGGGCGACATCGCGGCCGCCGCGGGCGACCCCGCCGAGGCCAGGCGCGCCTACGAGCAGGCCCTCGCGGCGGGCACCGCCAACCCCGAGCTGGTCCAGTTGAAGCTCGACAACCTGCCCCCGGCCGGCTGAGCCCGGCGCGGCGGCGCCGGATATCACCGCGCGCGGGGCGAGCACCCGCACGACACTGAGAGCACCATGTACGGACGTCTGTTGGCCCTCCTTCTGATCACGCCCCTGCTCGCCAGTTGCAGCTACATCCCATGGCTCAATCGCGAGGAGGACCCCCGACCCCCGACGCCCCTTGCGGAGCTCGTTCCCAGCCTGACGGTGACCAGCCTGTGGTCGCGGGAGGCCGGCAAGGGGACCGCCGGGCGGCAGCTCGCGCTGGCCCCGGCCCTCGCTGGGGGCCGGCTCTTCATCGCCGACGGGCACGGGCGGGTCATGACGCTGAGCCCCAGCGACGGGCGTACCCTCTGGGAGCGCGAGACCGGGCTCAATCTGAGCGGCGGACCAGGGACGGAAGGCACGCGCCTGGTCCTCGGCTCGACCGGCGGCGAGATAATCGCGCTCGCCGCCGCCGACGGGGCCGAGCTGTGGCGCGCGCCGATCGCCGGCGAGGTCCTCTCGGTGCCGCGCATCGCCGACGAGCTGGTACTGGTGCACACCCTGGACGACAGCGTCTACGGTCTGGATCTCGCCACCGGCGCGGAGCGCTGGCGCTACTCCTACCCGCCCCCGGTGCTCACCCTGCGTGGCAGCAGCAGCCCGGCCATCGTCGGCGGCAGCGCCATCGTCGGGCTCTCCGCCGGCCGGCTGGTCAACCTCGAGCTCGCCAGCGGCGTGCCGCTGTGGGAGGTCACCGTGAGCCCGCCGAGCGGCCGCTCGGAGCTCGAGCGTATCGCCGACATCGACGCCGATCCCATCGTGGTCGGGGACACCGTCTTCGTTGCCGCCTACAACGGCGACCTTGCCGCGGTCGAGGTCGCGAGCGGCTCGGTGCTCTGGCGGCGCACGCTGTCCGCCCACGCCGGACTCACCGCCGCCCAAGACGTGCTCTACGTCACCGATGCCGACGACCAGGTCTGGGCGGCCCAGCCCACCGACGGCGCCGGGATCTGGAAACAGGAGCAGCTACGCTGGCGGCGCCTGAGCGCCCCCGCGGTGATCGGCGATCTGGTGGCGGTCGGCGACCTGGAGGGCTACGTCCACTGGCTCGACCGCCGCGACGGGCGCATCCTCGCCCGCACCCGCGTCGGCAAAGGCCCGATCCGCGCCCAGCCGCTCGCCGCCGACGGACGTCTCTACGTGCTCGGCGACGACGGCACCCTCGCCGCCCTCTCACCCGGCGTTGCCCCAACCGCCCCGCGGCCACCGGCCGAGGGGCCGGGCGTCGCCAACCCTTAAGCCCATGCTGCCGGTCATCGCCCTGCTTGGCCGGCCCAATGTCGGCAAGTCGACGCTGTTCAACCGGCTGACGCGCAGCCGCGACGCCTTGGTTGCGGACTTCCCCGGCCTCACCCGCGACCGCCAGTACGGCATCGGGCGGGTCGGACCCGGCCCCTACGTGGTGGTCGATACCGGGGGGCTAATCGCAGGCCCGGAAGGCGTCGAGGGCGTGATGGAGCGCCAAGTGGCGCGGGCCATCGCGGAGGCCGATCACCTGCTGTTCCTGGTCGACGCCCGCGACGGCTGCACCGCCGCGGATCTCGACATTGCCGACCGCCTGCGGCGCACCGGCAAGGCGTTGACCCTGGTCGTCAACAAGACCGACCACGCCGACCCGGCCCTGGTCACGGCGGAGTTCCACACCCTTGGACTCGGCGAGCCGCGGCCCATCTCGGCCACCCACGGGCGCGGCGTGGCCGGATTGATCGACCGGGTCTTCGCCGCCCTGCCCGCGGGCGGCGCCACACCCGAGGGGGCCGGCCCACCGGACGCCGGTACCCGAGTAGCGGTCGTGGGGCGACCCAACGCGGGCAAGTCAACCCTGATCAACCGCCTGATCGGCGAGGAGCGCCTGGTCACCTTCGACGCCCCAGGGACCACCCGAGACAGCATCCTCGTCCCCTTCGAGCGCGATGGGCGCCGCTACACCCTGATCGACACCGCCGGCGTTCGGCGCCGCTCACGGGTCCAGGACGCGATCGAGAAGTTCAGCGTGATCAAGACGCTGCAGGCGATCGATGCATGTCACGTGGTGATCCTGGTGCTCGATGCGGCCCAGGGCATCGGCGAGCAAGACGCGACCCTGGCGGGCCACATCCTCGAGAGTGGCCGCGCCCTGGTGGTCGCGATCAACAAGTGGGATGGGCGCACGCCCGAGCAGCGCGCCCGGGTGCGGGACGACTTCGAGCGCAAGCTCGGCTTTCTCGACTTCGCGTCGGTGCACAGCATCTCCGCGCTGCATGGGAGCGGTGTGGGCCTGCTGCTGGAGGAGGTCGACCGCGCCTACGCCAGCGCCACCCGCGATCTGCCGACCCCGCTGCTGACCCGCGTCCTCGAGGCCGCCGTGGCCGAGCACCTACCACCGCTGGTGCGCGGACGGCGCATCAAGCTGCGCTACGCCCACCAGGGCGGGCGCAACCCGCCGATCATCGTCATCCACGGCAACCAGACCGAGTCCGTGCCGGAAACCTACCGACGTTACCTGATCAACCGCTTCCGCCAGGCGCTCGACCTCGCCGGGACCCCGCTGCGCCTCGAGCTGCGCACCGGGGCCAATCCCTTCGGGGGCCGGCGCAACACCCTAACGCCCGCGCAGCTCAAACATCGCCGCCGTGTGCGCAGCAAGTAGGGATCGGGCGGACAACGGCGCGGCGCCGGCACCCCCAAAGAGCAACCCATGCGCCACCGGCGAAACGGCCTAACCGGATCCCTGCTGACCGCCGTCGTCCTGATCGCCCTCGCGGGCTGCGCCCCGGGGGTCAAACGCACCGGCGGTGAAGCCGTCCTCCTGGACCCTGGCGACCCGGGGGCAGTCGCGGCCATGCTCGACCGGCTCGCCGAGCGGAGGGTGGTCCACGTCGGCGAGATCCACGACCGCGTGGATCACCACGAGAACCAGCTACTCATCATCCGCGGCCTGCACGAGCGGGGGGTGAAGCTCGCGATCGGGGTGGAGTGGTTCCAGGAGCCCTTCCAGCGCCACCTGGACGACTTCCTCGCCGGGCGCATCGACGAGCGCGAGATGCTCCGCCGCACCGATTACTACGAGCGCTGGACGTTCGACTACCGGCTCTACCGCGACATCCTCGCCTTCGCCAAGGCACAGGGCATCCCGGTGATCGCGCTCAACGCCCCCGCCGAGCTGGTGGACGCGGTCTCGCGCAACGGCATCGCCGGCCTGAGTCCCGCCGAGCGCGCGCTCCTGCCCGCCTCCATCGCGCCTGCTGATCCGAGCTACGAGAAGCGCCTGCGCACCGCCTTCGAGCTCCACGGCGGCCTGCCCGAGGAGCGCTTTCAGCGCTTCCTGGAGGTGCAGTCGGTGTGGGACGAGTACATGGCCAACCGGGCGGCCCGGTTCCTCGTCGACCACCCCGACCACAGCCTGATCGTCCTCGCCGGCTCCGCCCATGTGCTGCACGACAGCGCCATCCCCGCGCGC
Organism: Chromatiaceae bacterium; assembly: GCA_025458165.1. GTDB lineage: Bacteria > Pseudomonadota > Gammaproteobacteria > Chromatiales > Chromatiaceae > JALOTB01. Next base: position 48,684 of record JALOTB010000018.1, read on the forward strand.
CTGCGCCGGCAGGTCCGCACCAGTCAGGCGGTGGTGGTGACCAAGCCCTTCGACCCCCTGCCCGGGGTCGCGCCGGACTTCATCCTGGTGGCGCGCGACCACGCCCTGGAGCGCCCGGGCCGCACCGGGATGTCCCTGCGCGGCGAGCCCGACGGGGTGCTGGTGCACGAGGTGAAGTCCGGCGGCGCGGCCGAGCGGGCCGGCCTGCGCGTCGGCGACCGCGTGGTGCGCATCGGCGACGAGCCCATCGCGAGCTTGAGCGACGCCCGCCTGGCCCTGATGGACGGCATACCCGGGCAGCGGCTGCGGGTGGTGGTCAAGCGCGACGGCTCGGGCCGCGCGCTCACGCGAAACTTGACGTTGCTCTGAGGCCAGACCCGGCGGCGGGCGCACCCCCGGGGGCTGAGACCTGACGCGCCGTGGGGTTGTCTACGGCGCGCATTGCGCGAGAATCTTGCGCTGCCCCGCCGCCCACTCGGGCGGCGCCCGAGCAGGCCCGTTGAGCCCCTGATGCACGACTACAGCAAGTTCCCCTGCCCCTGCTGCGGGCACATCGTCTTCGATCATGCCCCGGGATTCCACCAGCAATGCCCGATCTGCGGCTGGGAGGATGACCTCGCGCAACTTCGCTTCCCCCTCATGCCGGGGAGCAGCAACCAGGTGTGCCTGGAGGAAGCGCAGCGCAACTTCAAGGACTACGGCGCCTCGGAGCGGCGCAACATCGGCACGACCCGAGCCCCCTTCGCTGACGAGGCGGTCGATGACGGCTGGCGACCGCTGGACGTCGGCATCGACAACGTGGAGCATCCCAGCCGCGGCGTCCGCTACGGCGATTCCTACCCGCTCGCCGACACCACCGTGCTCTACTACTGGCGCGGCACCTACTGGCGGAGGGTGGTGAGCTGAGCCCGCGGGCTGTCCAGCCGCCGTCGCCAGGACGGGCCCCATGGGTGGACGATGCACGCCCAAAACGACAAAAGGGCCGTGACGGCCCTTGGTTTCTTGATCTGGCGGAGAGGGAGGGATTCGAACCCTCGATACGCTATTAACGTATACACACTTTCCAGGCGTGCTCCTTAAGCCACTCGGACACCTCTCCGGAGACGACCCGAGGCGAGTGCCGGGCCGGTCCCGCGCGGCGCTTCCCTAGCGCAGACGGGCCGCGAAGAATAGCCGAACCTACCTGGGCGTGCAAACCACCCGCGATCGCTCGCGACAGCCCATCCATGCGAGACCCTGAGCCCGCCACTGGCGGCGGATCGACCCTCGCCGAGCTGGCCGACCGCCATCGGCTCTACGAGCGCGCGGTCCAGTGCCCGCGGGCGGAGGTCGATTTCATCGACCGCAACTACCGGCTCCTGCGCGGGCACAGCGCCCGCGTGCTGCGCGAGGATTTCTGCGGCACCGCGGCGGTGGGCTGCGAATGGGTGCGCCGGCGCAAGGGCAATCGCGCGCTGGCGGTCGATCTCGACGGCGAGGTGCTGGCCTGGGGGCGGACCCACAACCTCAGTCGGCTGGCACCCGAGCCGGCGTCGCGGGTGACGCTGCTCCAGGCCAACGTCCAGACGGTGAGCACCCCGCCCGCGGACATCATCGCCGCAATGAACTTCAGCTACTGGCTGCTCGGCGAGCGTGCGGCGCTCGCGCACTACTTCCGCAAGGTGCATCGGGACCTAAAGGACGACGGCGTCTTCTTCCTCGACGCCTACGGGGGCTACGACGCCTACCGCGTCGTCACCGAGGAGCGGCAGGTCCGCTCGGACGGACTGACCTACACCTACATCTGGGAGCAGGAGCGCTACGACCCGATCAGCGGGGCCCTGGTGTGCCACATCCACTTCGCCTTTCCCGATGGGTCGAGGCTGGAGCGCGCGTTCAGCTACCAGTGGCGGCTCTGGTCGCTGCCAGAGATCCGCGAGCTGCTGGCCGAGGCGGGCTTCCGCCGGGTGCTCTGCTACTGGCAGGGCTGGAATCCTGATGGCACCCCCGACGGCCAGTTCGTCCCGGTCGAGGAGGGCGAGCCCGACGCGGGCTGGGTCGCCTATCTGAGCGCCGAGAAGTAAACCGCGAGCGGCACTCCGAACGTACCCTCAGGTCGGGTCAGATCGCCAGCGCGAGCGGTTGCGGACGTCCGTCATGGGGCTTGCAGAGGCCGACTTTCCATCTGCGTTCATTCGCGTTCATGGGCGGCCAATCCCATCTGCCGGGCGATGACGTAGGTCTTGGCCGAGAGCTCGAGCGAGCAGGTGCGCTTGTAGGCGGCATCCAGGGTCTCGCCCCAGGCATAGACACCGTGGCCGCTGACCATGGCGATGGGGTGCTCGGCGAGTGAAACCGCCACCGCCTCCGGGGCCTTGGCGACATACTCCGCGTAGGGGACCCGCAGCACGGGCACCACGCTGAAGTAGTAGCCACCCTCGAAGTCAATCGGGCGGAAATCCTGACCCGAAAGGCTGAGGGCCACCGAGTAGGCCCCGTGGCTATGCAGCACCGCGCGCGCCTCGGCGCGGCGCTGGTAGACCCGCTGATGCAGGGGCGCGTCGAGCGAGGCGCCCGGCGTGCAGGGCCCCTGGAGCGGGCAGCCGATCAGGTCCTCGGGCCGTAGGCGATCGGCCCCCGCGCCGGACGGCGTGACCCAGAAGCCGTCGCCGTCGCGTACCGAGGCGTTGCCCGAGTGGGAGTCGTTATAGCCGTAGTGGCGCAGCCAGCGGTAGTAGCGCACCAGCTCGGCGCGCGGGTCCGGTTCCGGCCGATGCGCGGCGAGCCAGGCGAGGACGAAGTCGG
>JALOTB010000082.1 GCA_025458165.1 Chromatiaceae bacterium
TCGCCGCCCTTCTTGCCCTCGGCGCTGGCGAACTGCGAGAGGAAGTACTCGTAGACGCGGCCGAGCACGTCCTTGGCGCGGCTGGCCTCGTCGCCGACCTTGATGTTGCTGATCAGGTCGATCAACTGGCCGAGGCGTTGCTTGTCGAGCGCGGGGCGGGCGTAGTCCTTGGGCAGCACGCCCTTCAGCGCTGGGTTGTCGCGCTCGATGCCGGCCATGGCGTCGTCCACGAGCTGGCCGATGGTGCTCTGGCGCGCCTGCGCCTTCAGATGCGCCCAGCGCGCCTCCGGCGGCACCCAGAAGATGCTCTGGGCGCGGTACTCGTCGGGGTCCTCCGGGTCTGCCCCGTGATCGCGCTCAGCCTCCAGCTTTCGATGCTGCTCCTCGAAGGCGTCGGAGATGTACTTGAGGAAGATCAGCCCCAGGACGACGTGCTTGTACTCCGCGGCATCCATTGACCCCCGCAGGGTGTCGGCCATCTGCCAGAGCTGGGCTTCGTAGCCGACGGTGGCGGCGGAGTTGCCGTTCTTCTTCGGTCTGGGCATGCGAATCTCTCTACGGAGTCACGTACTGCTCGCCGCGGCGCGTTGGTCGCGCCGACGCGCGTACCGCGTCGCTTGGTCGGGCGAATCGTTGGCGGCGGAAGTCGGCGATCGGCCCGATCTGGTTCGGCGCCTGCACGCTGAGGTCGTGCTGCTCGGCGTCGAGTCCGTTGGTGAAGTGGGTCTCGAGCCCGGTCGATTCGTAGACGAACGGCAGCGGTCGGCGCCAGGCGGGCAGGCTCGCGGGCAGCCCTTTGGAGTAGCGGCCGGATTGCAGCTCCACGCCGGTGAGGGTCGCGCCCGCGGGCTTGGCCTCGATGATCCCGACGGCCCGGCCGTTCAGGTCGAGCAGGTAGTGGGCGAAGCCGTAGCCGCGGGCGAGCGGAAGCTCCCGTGGGTGCGGCGGAGCGCCTGCGCTCGTGGGACGCAAATGACTTCCGGTCTGGCGCGTCACTGGGTATCCCACACGCCCAAGGGCCTTCGCGAGCTCAGAGCCCGCAAGGTCACGCGGAAGTCTCACGCCGCGATCACCTCGTCGCGGACGAAATGCAAACGGATCAGCCGCGGCGCCGCTTCGGGATCGAAATGGCAACGTACAGCATCCCGCACCTGCTCGTGGAGCTCGCCGACGGTTTCCGCTTGGCTGTGAATACCCTCTCCGAGGGCGTGAGCCGTGTAGCCACCCTCTGGCGCTTCCTCGACGACGAAGATGATTTCGGTCATGGCGACTCTCATTCGATGAGTGGGATGGCGGCAGGGAAGTCCGCCGAAGTTATGGGCTGTTGCGCGTAGCGTGCGTTTCAAGTATCGCCCCTTCGCGCAAGTGTCTGCGTGTTGAAAGATTATGGCCGCTGCGCATCGGTTCGATCCAGCCGCGTCAGCCGTCGGCTGCGGTCCCAGTGTCAACCCGCATCGCATGCGGGCGTATCGCTCGCCGGCTGGAACACCAGCTCAGGGACGACGACCTCCCAGCGCTCGCAGCGGACCTGGTCGCGGTAGGCCGGGTCGCCGTCCTCGCGGAGCCGCACGACGATGGCCAGCACCCGGGCCTCGACGCAGGCCATGTGCTCGGGTGCCGCGAAGGCACGGGCGAGCCGCCCGACGACTCGCCCGTGTTGGTCGATGAGCTCCCGGCGCTCGCCGTCTCCGCCCAGTGTGAGCGGGTCACCGGCCGAAAGCCGCGCGATGGCCTGGTGCACGGGATCGCGTGGCGACCGCCGCCCGGCGAAGCCGAGATCGACCTCGGCGAGACCAAGGCGCCGGTACTGCCTGGTGAGCCCGGGCGGCGGAGCGGGCAGGTCGGCCGGCGCGCGCACCAGGCAGCTCGCCTCCCCAGCGAGTGCGTCGAGGAAGGGGTGCCTGGACCCGAGCCGCGCAAGCGTGAGCGTCTCCCGCGCTCGTGTCATGGCGACGTAGTACAGCCGGCGCGGGGCGTCGGGGTCCTCGTTGCGGCCGAAGCGGTCCCAGCCGCCGTCGAGCACGGCGACGTGATCGAGCTCCAGCCCCTTGGCACGGTGGGCGCTCAGCAGCAGGAGGCCGGTCTGGCGCCGGCGCAGCTCCCGGCCCCATTCGGCCAGCCACTCGGTGAAGTGATCGGCCGGGAGCTCGGCCCCGCTGGTCTCCAGCGCGTAGCTTGCGACGCCCTCGCGCAGCAGGTCCCACCAGGGACCGGTTGGCTGCTGGTCGAGCCAGGTGCCCAGGGCCTCGGCGTCGATCAGCCGGGTCGCGCGCCCGCGCAGCCAGTCGACCAACCGCTGGGTCTCGCGCAGGCGCCAGAAATGCGGCGGGGCCTCGTCGGCCATCTGTACCGGGATGGCGTTCTGCTCGCAGTAAGCCCGCACCGGCTCCAGGTACCGCCACTCCCGCGCGATGACCGCCGCGCGCGACCAGGCCCAGTCGGGGTCGAGCGCCGCCAGCCGCCGGAGCTCGGTCATCACGGCGACCGCCTGGGTCCGCGGATCGGGACCGGCCGGGAGCAACTGGACGCGGCCCCGGCTCATCGGGTCGAGCCCCTCCCAGCGCCCGCCGGGCGGCGACTTGACCCTGGCCCGATTGATGCTGATCGGGTGCCCGCGCTTCATGCGCTGGGCGGCGGGCGCGATCAGGGCGTTGGCGGCGGCGATGACGTGGAGCTGCACCACCTGCTGCTCGCAATGGGCCTGCAGCGGCCGGAAGTCGGCCCGTGCGAGGCCGCGCCGCTCGGCGGCGAGTCGGATGCGCATCGCCGGGCGGAAGACGGCGAGCCCCTTGTTCAGCCGGATCACTTCCTGCTCGTGCAGCCAGAGGAGCGCCCGGTCGAGGAGCCGGCTGGGGTCGCGTACGTCCGCCTTCAGGGCGAGATCCTGGTGCAGGGCGTGCCGCAGCTCGCCGAGCGTGGTCTCGGCCAGCAGGTCCGTCCCCCGCGCCCCCGGGGGCAGCCGGCCGAGGAGGTGCTCTAGCAGGCGCGCCGCCCCGGCGCGACGGAGCCGCGCGGTCTTCTCCAAGTCCCGCCAGGGCCGCTCGCAGGTCACCGCCGCGATAGACGAAGGTCCGCCCCGAGTCGGCGCGCAGGCCGGCGAACCGGTGGATGCGCCCGTCGTGCCGACCGACCTCGAGGTCGGTCGGCACGCACCGGGCGATCAGGGCGGTCGTCGGCGGCAACGGCTCAGGCAGGGCGGGCATCCTCGCTGCGAGGTCGTCCCGCGAGTCTCGGCGCTGAGCGCCGGGATGGGCCAGGGGGCTGAACGCCTTGGCTGCGATGGGGGCATTTGGCGCCCTCGGCGGGACTTGAACCCACGACCTACCGCTTAGGAGGCGGTTGCTCTATCCGGGCTGAGCTACGAGGGCGAGGCCCGCTGGGAGCGGGCAGGGCGGGTGCCTGGGTCATGTTACACGTCGGCGCCGTACGCGGTAAAACCCGGGGCGAGACGGGCCGCGACCAGCGCTCGGATGCGCGCGGCCTCGGCGGGGGTGTAGGGCTCGCGCTCCGGCCGGCCCCAGACCACGCCGGGCCAGCAGAAGTCGTCGCGGCGGCGCGCGACGAGGTGGATGTGGAGCTGGGGGACCAGATTGCCGATTGCCGCGACGTTGAGCTTGTCGGGCGCAAACTCGGCGTGAAGGAACCGCGACAGGGCGTTGATCTCGGCCAGGAGCCGCGTCTGGTCGTCGGGGCCCAGCTCGTAGAGCTCGCGGCAGTCGACCTTGGGCACCAGGATCAGCCAGGGCACCAGGGCGTTGTCCATCAGACGCAGGAGCGACAGCTCGGAGGCACCGAGCGGCAGGCTGTCGCCGGCGAGCCGCTCGTCGAGTACGAAGTGCGTCACGGGCAGCCGACCTCGCCGTCCTCGTTCCAGAGCCCGGTGCTGACGTAGCGCTCGCCGGTGTCGGGCAGGATCGCGAGCAGCACGCGGTCGCGCCAGTCCTCTCGCCGGGCGAGGGTCAGCATCCCGGCGACCGCGGCCCCGCAGGAGATCCCGGCGAGGAGGCCCTCATGCCGGGCCAGCGCGCGGGCGGTGGCCCAGGCGGCGGCGCTCGCGACCGGGACGATCTCGTCGTAGATGCCGGTGTCGAGGACCTCGGGGATAAAGCCCGGGGCTGTGCCCATGATGCCGTGCCGGCAGGCGACACCGCGGGAAAGGATCGGCGACTCGGCGGGCTCGGTGGCGATCACCCGCAGCCGCGGATTGCGCGCCTTGAGCGCGCGGCCCACGCCGGTGATCGTCCCGCCGGTCCCAGTGGTGCACACCAGCCCGTCAAGCCCCTCGCCGAAGTCGTCCCAGATCTCCGCAGCGGTTTGCTGGTGCGCGGCCGGGTTGGCCGGGTTGAAGTGCTGGCCGACGAAAAACCAGTCCTGTGCCTCGGCCAGCCGGCGCGCCTCGGCGACCGCGCCTTTGGTGCCGAGCTCGGCTGGCGTGAGCACTAACTCTGCGCCGAAGGCGCGCATCAGCGCCTTGCGCTCCTCGCTCATATCCGCGGCCATGACGAAGACCGCGCGGTAGCCCTTGACCGCGGCGACCATGGCGAGTCCGATGCCGGTGTTGCCGGAGGTCGGCTCGACCAAGGTGGCGCCGGGGCGGAGCAGGCCGCGGCGCTCCGCGTCCTCGATCATGTTGAGCGCGGGCCGGTCCTTGACCGAGCCGCCGGGATTGAAGCTCTCGACCTTGACCCAAAGCTCCCGCGCAAGGTGGTCGCGAAACCAGTTGAGGCGTACCACCGGCGTGTTGCCGATGGTCTGGAGGATGTTCTCGTATTTCATGAGACTCGCCGGCAGGAGGCTCCACGGGTAGCGGGCCGCCCCGCGGCGTGCGCGTGTCTGCGTCAGGGTCGGCTCGGAACGACTCCGCATTCCGGCGGACATAGTAATCCCAATCCGCAAGGGCCGGGCCCGAGCACCGGTCGCGAGGAGACCCCCAATGCGCCGCATCGCCCGATTCCTGATCCCCTTCGCTCTTGCCCTGCCGGGCGGTACGGCCCTTTCCGAGCCCACGGTCGGCACGCTGGAGGTCGTCGCCGAGCTGCCGATCAACCCGGGCAACCTTGCCGTAACCGTTGAGGGCCGGGTGTTCGCAACCGTGCACCAATTCCGCCGCGCCGATGCCCAGTTGGTCGAGGTCCTCGGTCGCGACGGCTACCGGCCTTGGCCCAGCGCGGAATGGAACGGTCCGTTCGGTTCCGGCCCCGAGGTCCTGAACAGCGTGCTCGGCATTGCCATCGACCGCCAGGCGCGGCTTTGGGTGCTCGACAATGGCCTGGGTGAGCCGGCTCAGCCGCCGAAACTGCTGGCGTTCGACGTGAACAGCGGGGGGCCCGTGTTCCGGCACGACTTCCCGCCCGAGAGCGGGCCGGTGGGCAGCTTTCTGAACGACCTCGCCGTCGACGACGAGCGCGGCTTCGTCTACGTCGCCGACGTGGGCGGGGCGCACGAGCCGGCATTGGTCACGGTGGATCTGGCGGCCGGGACCTCGCGGCGCTTCACGGCCTCCACCGCGCTCGCCGCCGAGGACGTCGACCTGGTGGTCGAGGGGCGGGTGATTCGGCTCCCAGGGGCTGACGGGGAGCCGCGGCCGGCACGCATCGCGGTGAATCCGATCACCCTCTCGGCGGACGGGGAGACCCTCTATTTCGGCGCGATGAACGGCGAGACCTGGTACCAGGTGCCGGCGCGGCTGCTACGGGAGGATGCGCCCGATGCCGAGGTGGCCGCCGCGATCACCAAGGCCGGCCCGAAGCCCGTCTCCGACGGTGCGTCCACAGACGCCGAGGGCAACCACTACTTCACGGATCTCGCCCACGGCGCGATCAGCGTCCTGCGCCCGGACGGCGTCCTCGAGACCCTGGTGAGCGACCCGCGCCTGTCCTGGCCGGACGCCCTGTCCTTCGGCGAGCCCGGCTGGCTCTACGTCGCCGTCAATCGGCTGCACCTCGCCCCGCCCCTGAACGGCGGCGAGGAGGGCGCCGCGCCCCCCTTCCCGATCCTGCGCGTCTACACCGGGACCCGCGGCATCGCTGGGCGCTGAGCCGGTTCAGCCGAGGGACAGGCGCACCAGGTTGCGGCCCTCGCGCTTGGCCTTGTAGAGCGCCTGATCCGCGCGCCTCAGGCTGTCCTCGACCCCGGACCCGGGCTCAAAGCGGGCGGCACCGATGGAGACCGTCACCCGCAGCGCCCAGCCCGGGAGCCGCAGCTCCTCGGCACTCCGGTGCAGGCGCTCGAGCACGAGTGGCAGGGCCTCCGCGGAGATGCCCGGCAGGCAGACCAGGAACTCCTCGCCGCCCATGCGGAACAGCCGGTCGTAGCACCGGAGCTGGCGGCCCAGGGTCTCGGCCAGCAGCCGAAGCACGCTGTCCCCGACGGCGTGCCCGTACTGGTCATTGACCTGCTTGAAGTGGTCGAGGTCGACGATGGCGAGCGCACAGGGTTGGCCGAACCGCTCGAACCGTGCCCACTCCGCCTCCAGGTGCTGGCGCATGGAGTGGCGGTTGAGGACGCCGGTCAGGGGGTCGCGCAGGGCGAGGTCGGTGATCACCTCGCTGTGCAGCCGGCGCGCGACGCGGTTGAACGCTACCACCAGGTCGAGGAAGCCGGCGAGCTCGCCCAGGTCCAGCCCGCCCCCGGCCCGCTGGGCCGAGAGCAGGCCGCGCGCGCCCGCATGGAGCTGGTGGTGGAGGGCGCCGAGCTCGGCGAACAGGGCATGGGCCTGCAGCAGCCCGTGCACACACCCCTGTTGCCAGCGCCCGAAGGTACAGTGCTGATCGGCGTCTTCGGCGAGCTCGTCCGGGTCGTACGGCTCGCCCCGCAGGAGCGCGCGGCAGATCTGCCGCAGCCAGTCGAGATGCCCGTCGATCGCCAGGTCGAGCTCGCCGAGGCCGTGCAGGGCCTCGGACATCGCCGAGGGCGGTGGGGCCTCGCCCGCGGCCTCCCGCTCGGGGTGCCCGTCTGCCCCTGGATTCGGCCCATCGGTGAGATCTCGAAACATGGTCGCCCCTCGCCGCAGCCTTGGTGCGGGACACGCGGTGCTGCCGGAAACTGTACCTCGGAACCCGCCGCTTCAGACCTACAGCTTCTTGAGGTAATCCGGCCCGAGCTGGCGCATCTGCGTCCTCACCCAGGCCGCGCGTTGGCGCACGTAGCTCGACGGGGCGTCCAGCCGGTAGCGCTTGGGATTGGGCAGCACCGCGGCGATCAGCGCGGCCTCCTGCGGACCCAGGGCCGCGGGGGGGCGATCGAAGTAGCGCCAGCTTGCCGCACTCACACCGTAGGTGTTCGGGCCGAGCTGGGCGATGTTGAGATAGACCTCGAGGATGCGCTGCTTCGGCCAGAGCGACTCGATCAGCAGCGTGAACCAGACCTCCAGGCCCTTGCGGATCAGGCTCTTCCCTTGCCACAGGAAGAGGTTCTTGGCGACCTGCTGGGACAGGGTGGAGGCCCCGCGCATCCGGCCCCCATCACGGTAGTCCCGCCAGGCCTTCTCGATCTCCACCAGATCGAAGCCGCGGTGGCTGGGGAAGCGCTGGTCCTCCGCGGCTACCACGGCCAGGGGCACCGGGCCCGCGATCGCCTCCAGGGGTGTCCATTCGTGGTGGAGGTACGGCCGCTCGCGGCCCTCGATCCAGGCGGAGACCCGGTGCTGGATCATCACCGACGACGTGGGCGGGTCGACCCAGCGCAAGACGCCGACGGCCCCGACTGATAGCAGCAGAAAGCCCGCGAGCCCCACCAGAAGGAGCAGCGCGACGCGCCGTACCACCCGCTTGAGACGCATTCCGCCACCTTGCGCACCCCCAACCGCGAGCAGGCTAGCGGGCAGGGCAAGACTCGGCAAGGCGCCCAGACCGCCCTCCGGCCGGAATGACGGGGCTCAGTCCCGCGGCACGAGGTCACGGTAGGCATGCCAGGTCGCGTGGCCGACCAGGGGCATGGCAACGATGAGCCCGAGGTAGAAGGTCGCCAGGCCGACGCCGACGAACATCACGATCAAGCACGCCCAGAGCGCCATCGCCTGCCAGTTGGTCCGCACCGCATGGACGCTGGTCTGCATGGCGGTGAAGACGTCGACCTGCCGGTCCATCAGCATGGGCACGGTGATGGCACTGATCGCGAAGGTGAAGGCAGCGATCAGGGCACCGACTGCGATACCCGTGAGCAGGAAGGCCGGGCTCGTGCCAGAGAGGAAGACGACCGGGATGAAGTTCTCCCAGGTCGGGACCGGCTGGTGGTAGAGCAGGGCGAACACCAGCAGCGCGGCGAGCATCCAAGCGAGCATCACCATCACCAGCACCAGCGCCATCGCCGAGAGGTGGACCTGGTTGCGCCGCCAGGCCGTTAGGGCGTTGCAGAACTGGACCTGCTCGCCGCGCTCCAGCGTGTCGCTGATCTGGTAGAGGCCAATCCCGAGGAGCGGCGCCACCAGGAAGAAGCCGGCGGCGAGCGGCGGGATGATGAAGAAGAGGTCCTCCGAGACCAGCCCCAGGGTCAGCAGGTAGCTCACGAGGACGAACACCGTCCCATACGCCAGGCTGAACTTGGGCGCTCGGCTGAGGTCCTTCCACCCCTTCGCGAGCCACGCCCAGGGGTGGTCGAGGGTGATGGTGTTGACCTTGGGGATGGCGGTTTGCGGGTCGACGGTCGCGGCATGGGCCATGGGGGCTCCTCCATTCTCTGGTGGGTATCGAGGGTGGTTATCGTCGTGCGGCGATGGCCGCGAAGTCGGCCGCCATCGCCATGGGGTCGTGGGGCGCCCCGAAGATTGCGGCGAGGTGCACCTCGGGGTCGATCAGCAGGATCGCGGCGGAGTGATCCACCAGGTAGCCGGCGGCGCCGTCTTGCTCCGGTGCGCGCGCGTAGATCACGCCGAGCTGCTGGGTCAGCGCCCCGAGCTCGGCGTGGCTGGCGGTCGCGCCGAGGAACTGGGGGTTGAAGTAGTGCGCGTAGTCGTCTACGCGCTCCGGGCTGTCACGCTCGGGATCGACCGAAACGAACAAGAACTGCGCTGGGTCGCTACCTGCCGCCGCGAGCTTGCGCTCCACCGCCGCCAGCGTGGCCAGGGTGGTCGGGCAGACATCGGCGCACGAGGTGAAGCCGAACGCGAGGAAGGTCCAGTGTCCGCGCAGCCCCTCGGCAGTGACCGGGGCGCCGTCCCGGCCGATGAGCGCGATTCCGTGGAGGGGCTTGGGGGTAGGGAGCAAGGTCGCGGCTTGGACCTGCGGCATGGCGGGAGTCGGCGGTGGGGGAGGGCGCAGCAGGGTCATCGCGAGCCAGGCCCCGGTGGTGGCGGCCAGGATGGCGATGGTCACCAGGAGCGGGGCGAGACGACCGGCGAGCGGCGAATCCAGGTGGCTGGTCATGGGGTACACCTCGGTACGGCGGCGGCTTGGGCGGCCCGGATCTCAGGGGCGCCCGGGTTGAGTAGGTGGAGCAGGCTGATCAGGGCCAGCAGCAGTAGGGCCGCCCCGCCGTTGTGCGCCACGGCGACGGGCAGCGGCAGGTGCCCGGCCACGTTGGCGATGCCGAGCCCGACCTGCAGCGCCAGCGCCCCGCCCAGGGCCAGGCCCAGGCCGCGCCCCGCCGGTGTTTCGGAGCGGCCGACGACGAGCACCGACAGGGTTCCAAGATAGAACAGGACCAACACGGCACCGACGCGGTGGGTCAGGTGGATGGCGGTGCGGGCGGCGCTGTCTAGGACGCCGAACTCATAGTCCACCCCCAGGCCCCGCCAGAGGACGAAGGCCTCGTCGAAGTCGGTCGGCGGCCACCACAGGCCCCCGTAACAGGTGGGGAGCTCGGTGCAGGCGAGCGCCGCGTAGTTGGTGCTCGTCCAGCCCCCGAGGAGGATCTGCGCGCTGAGGAGCGCGAGCCCGCCCCAGGCCCAGGGCCGCAGCCGCGCGAGCGCGGGCCTCTGGGGGGCGCTCCCGAGACCAGAGACGCGCAGCGCGAGCCACCAGAGGAGCGCGAGGGTCGCGAGCCCGCCGGCGAGGTGCGCGGTGACCACCGCGGGCTTGACCAGCAGGGTGACGGTCCACATCCCGAGCAGACCCTGGAAGACGACCAGGGCGACGAGAACCGTGGGCAGCGCCACCGGCAGCCGGCCGCGGGCGCGCCAGGCGAGCACTGCGAGCGCGAGGATGGCGAGCCCCAGCCCGCTTGCGAGGTAGCGGTGGGTCATCTCCTTCCAGGCCTTGGCGACCTCGACCGGGCGGTGGGGGAAGGCGGCGTTGGCCGCGGCGACGGCCTCCTCGTGCCTCGGGACCGTAAGGCGGCCGTAACAGCCCGGCCAGTCGGGGCAGCCGAGACCGGCGTCCGAGAGGCGCACATAGGCTCCGAGCATCACCACCGCGAGGGCGAGCAGGGCGGTGGCCGCGGCGAGCATGGCAAAGCCGGTTCGCGTCACGCGCACGCCCTCCCCTACAATCGCGCCCCGTTCTGGGGTGCGAGGTGCGGGCGATGGCGAGCGGCGCGCGGCTGGCGGACGAGCTGGGTCGACTGGTGACGGTCCCGGGCGCTCGGAATCAGGCGGTCGCCTGGCTGGGGCTCGGCATCACGGCGCTCGCGCTGGCCGGGGTGTTCGCGATCCTGCTGGTGGTCGCGCGCGCGCCGGGGACCTCGATCCTGTTCCCGACCCAGGACTTCTTCCGCGTGGCGCTCATCGTCCACGTCGATCAGTCGGTGCTGATCTGGTTCCTGGCCTTTGCGGGCGTGCTCTGGACCCTGGCCGGGGGCGCTCCGGCGGCGCTCGGGCGAACCGGCTTCGCCTTGGCGGTGGTGGGCTGCCTGTCGGTCGCGGCCGCGCCCTTCCTCGGCGCCGGCGACCCGCTGCTCAGCAACTATGTCCCGGTGCTCGAGCATCCGCTCTTTCTCGCCGCGCTCGCCCTCTTCGGGCTCGGGGTCCTGCTCCAGGTCCTCGACTACCTCGGCCGTGCCGCGCGCACCGTTCGGATGGACGACCCCCTCGCGGTGGGTACGCTCACCGCCGCGATCGCCGTGCTGACCGCCGCGCTCTCGCTCGGCTGGACCTGGGTTGCCCTGAGCCGCGGTTGGGAGGGCAAGGCCTATTACGAGTACCTGTTCTGGGGCCCTGGCCACGTGCTCCAGTTCGCCTACACCCAGCTCATGCTGGTCGCCTGGGTCTGGCTCGCCCAGGCGATCGGCCGGCCGCTCGCGCCCTCGCCGCGCTGGCTCTCGGCGCTGCTCATCCTCGGCGTGCTGCCGCTCCTCGCGGTACCGCTGATCCACGGCCTCAACGCCCCGGACTCCCCCGAGGCCAGGCTCGCCTTCACCCGCCTGATGCAGTACGGCAATGCCCTGGCGGCCGTGCCGCTTGGGCTGCTGCTCGTCCTCGCCCTGGTGCGCCGGAGTGCCCGGCGGCTCGCCGAGGGAGACCGCCCGGTCGCGCGCGCGCTCCTCGCCTCGCTCCTGCTCTTCGGTGCGGGCGGGCTGCTCGGCGCGGCCATCGCCGGCGTGAACACCATCATCCCGGCCCACTACCACGGGTCGATCGTGGGCGTGACCCTGGCCCTGATGGGCCTCACCTACCACCTGCTCCCGCAGCTCGGCTTCGCGCGCCCGCAGGGCCGCATGGCGCGCTGGCAGCCGCTGACCTACGGAGCGGGTCAGCTCTTGCACATTGGCGGGCTCGCCCTCTCCGGGGCCATGGGGATACAGCGCAAGACCGCGGGCGCGGCCCAGGGGCTCGACGGCTGGGCGGTGAAGGCGTCGATGGGCGTCATGGGGCTCGGTGGCCTGCTCGCAGTGATCGGCGGGATCCTGTTCGTGGTCGTCGTGCTCCGTTGCCTGGCACAGCGGCGAGCGCCGGCGGGCGCGGCCTGAGGCGGTAACGCAGCGCGGCCGCGCCATCAGGGCCCGGCCAGCAGGACCCGCAGGTAGTGATCCGCCAAGAGGACCGCGAAAAGGGCGGTCAGATACAGGATCGAATAGCCGAAGGTCGGCATGGCGTGCCCGTCTCCCGGCGTCCACAGCAGGCGCAGGGCGTGATAGACGAAGCCGAGCCCGAGGCCGAGGGCGCCGACCAGGTACAGCAGCCCGCTCAGGTGCGCCAGGAACGGCATCAGCGACACGGTGAGCAGCATCAGCGTGTAGATCAGCACCTGGAGCTTGGTGTAGCTGACGCCGTGGGTCACCGGCAGCATGGGGATTCCGGCGCGCGCGTACTCGTCGCGGCGCTTGATCGCCAGCGCCCAGAAGTGCGGTGGCGTCCAGACGAAGATGAGCAGCACCAGGAGCAGTGGGAAGGTACCGACCTCGCCGGTCACCGCGCTCCATCCGAGCAGCGGCGGCATGGCCCCGGCGAGCCCGCCCCAGACGATGTTCTGCGGGGTGCGGCGCTTGAGGTACAGTGTGTAGATCACGGCGTAGCCGATGAAGGCGAAGAAGGTCAGCACCGCCGTGAGCGGGTTGACCAGGGTCCCGAGCACCAGCATGGAGAGGGCGGCGAGGCCGAGCGCGAACGCGAGCGCATGGGGGGCGTCGAGGTCCCCGCTCGGCAACGGGCGGTTGCGGGTGCGCTCCATGACCGCGTCGATGCGCCGATCGACCACGTGGTTCAAGGCCGCACCGGCCGCTGAGGCGAGCCCGATCCCCAAGAGCCCGAAGAGCAGCGCCGAGAAGGGCACCATCCCAGGGGTCGAGAGCAGCATCCCGACCAGCGCGGTGAAGAGGATCAGCATCACGACCTTGGGCTTGGTCAGGTCGTAGTAGCGTCGCCAGGCGACCGCTTGGGCCCTGCGGAGCCCGATCTCACTAATGGCCATGCTGTGCACCTTTGATCCAGCTCTTGGAGGCCTTGAGCAGGCGCTCCATGTCTTTGAGGCTGTCCTTCGCGGGGGCATCCTGGGCGTAGCGCATCATGAGCTGGCCCATGGGGTCGAGGAGATAGACCCGGTCGAGGGGCTCGGGCCCGAGCTGCCCCAGCAGGGCATCGCGGAACGGACCGCGGGCCTGGGCGACTAGTAGCCCCTCGAAGTGTTCGGTGAGCCGGCTCATCTCGGCCGCGTCGGCGCCGCGGGCGAGGATCAGCAGGCGTTCGACGCGCTGGCCGCCCTCTCCCAGCGCCAGCCGGATCTGGCGCAGGTCCTTCAGTCGGGACAGGCAATCCTCGCTGCACGGCCCGCCGGCCAGATACACCAGGGTCCAACGGCCGGCAAGCCGCTCGCGGTCCAGGGCCTCGCCCGCCGCCGTGGTGAGCCCTGGGGCCTCGGGGAGGGCCATGACCGGGTCGATGAGCTCGCCGCGGTTGCTGCGCTGCTCCGGCAGATACTCCGGATGGAAGTAAAAGAACCAGGCGGCCAGCACCGGGGCGGCGAAAACCGCCACCATCGCCCAGAGCGGCCAGAGGCTGCGGCTTGGCACCGCCGCCGACGCGCTCACGCCCTCACCTTGCGCGTCAGGCCCAGCCGCAGCGAGAGCGCGAGGGCGATCACGGCGAAGGCGAACCACTGGATCGCATAGCCGAGGTGCATCCCCTCCTTGGGCGGCTCGCGGGTCCACGCCCGCTCGAAGCCATGCGGGTCGCTCGGGTCCTGGAGGATCACGATGGGCTGCACCGGGTAGTCCACGCCGCCGGCGAAGAGCCCGACGGTGAGGTAGGGCCAGCGCGTCCCCCAGGCGGCCGTATCGCCGTCCCCGAGGACGATCGCAGGGGCGGACGGGAGGTAGGCCTCTCCGCTCACTCGCAGCTCTCCGCTCGGGACGGGGGCGTCCGTTGGTTGGCCGGCGGAGTCCGCTGGGATCCAGCCGCGATTCACCAGCACCCGTGTCTGCGAGCCCGCGATGCGCAGCGGGGTGATCACGTGGAAGCCGGTGCGGCCGGCCTGACGGCGATGGTCGATCAGGATTTGCCTGGCCGGCTCGAAGGTGCCCGCGACCTCGACGCGGCGCCAGCGCATCGCCTCGGCGTCGACCAACACCGCCCCAAGCATCTCCGGGGGCAGGGCGGCCCGCTGCTCCAGCTCCTCGGCCAGCAGGCGCTTCTGATCCGCGCGATCGAGCTGCCAGAGCCCGAGCGCGACGAAGACCGGAATGGCCAACGCGAACGGCAGGGCGGCGACCCAACGGATGCGCAGGCTCGGCATCTGCGGCGCTGGGCGGCTGCTATAGTTACCCGAGTGTGACGCTCGGGTTAGAAGAGCGGCGCCCACGACGAGACTCGACCACGCATAGGGGGATGGTTCATGGACCTGATGTTCAAGCTGCCGGTGATCGCGATCCTGGCCTTCATCGTGTTCTCGCTCGCCCAGGGGATGTACTTCCTGGCCAAGGACGACGGCGAGGCGGACAAGACCCGCGTGGTGCGGGCCTTGACGACCCGCATCGTCCTCTCACTGGTGCTGTTCGGACTGCTCATCCTCGGTTACTTCCTTGGGGTGCTGCAGCCCCACGGGGGCTAGCTCAGCGCCGCCGGGGCGGGCACGGGCCCGACCGGTGGCCGGACGAAGGGGCTAGAGCCAATAGACGAACACGAAGAGCCCGAGCCAGACCACGTCGACGAAGTGCCAATACCAGGCGACCGCCTCGAAGGCGAAATGGTTGTGGGGTGTGAAATGCCCCTTGACCGCCCGCGCGAGAATCGCCATCAGCATGACGGCGCCCATGGTGACGTGAAAACCGTGGAAGCCGGTGAGCATGTAGAAGGTCGAGCCGTAGACCCCTGAGCCCAGCGTCAGATTCAGGTCCTGGTACGCGTGGATGTACTCGTAGGCCTGGAAGGCGACGAACAGCAGGCCGAGTGCGATGGTCGCAGCCAGGCCGCGCACGAGCTGCTTCTGATTGCCGACCTTCAAGCCCCAATGGGCCCAGGTGATGGTCGCGCCCGAGGTGAGCAGGATCAGGGTGTTCATCGCCGGGATGCCCCAGGCCCCCATGGGGCTGAATTCGCCGCCCACGGCACCGGGCCCGGAGCTCGGCCAGCCGGTCACGAAGTCGCCGTACAGCAGCTCATGGGTGACCCCGAGATAGCCCTCGCCACCGAGCCAGGGCAGCGCGATGGTGCGGATGTAGAAGAGCGCGCCGAAGAAGCTCAGGAAGAAGAACACCTCCGAGGCGATGAACCAGAACATCCCCTGGCGAAAGGAGCGGTCAACCTGGGCGTTGTAACGGTCGGAGAGGTTCTCCGTGATGACGTCGCCGAACCAGCCGTAGAACATCACGGCGAGCAGCGCGAGGCCGGCGGCGAGCATCCAGCCCCCGACCGTGACGCCGTTGATCGCGAGCGCCGTGCCCGCCAGT
>JALOTB010000159.1 GCA_025458165.1 Chromatiaceae bacterium
CAAGGGCTGGGTCGGGCTCATGGGCGCCGATCCAGAGCTGTACGGCACCCATTCGCTGCGCCGCACCAAGGCCACCCTGATCTACCGGCGCACGAAGAACCTCCGGGCCGTGCAGTTGCTCCTCGGGCACCGCAAGATCGAGAGCACCGTGCGCTATCTCGGCATCGAGGTCGATGACGCCTTGGAGATGGCCGAGCACACCGAGTGCTGACCCCCCGGAGGCGGCGACGCGGTTGACCGTCGTCCCTGCGAGCCGGCCGACTCGACCGGCTCCCGAACACCTGGGGTCGACCACGTGGGCTGCCCCGATAGACGATGGTGGCAAGGGTTGCTACCTTTGGCACGAGAGGTGTCTGTCTATGCCCAACGTCGAGAAGCTCAGCATCGCCCTCACCCCCGAGATGGCGGACTTGGTCCGGAGGGCCGTCGCCAGCGGGGAGTATGCGACGACCAGCGAGGTCGTACGAGAGGCCCTTCGCGAGTGGAAGCAGCGGCGCTCACAGCCTGCGCTCAGCGTCGAGGAGCTGCGGCGGCTGTGGGAGGAGGGGCTCGCCAGCGGCCCCGGCCGCTTCGAAGATCTGGAT
Organism: Chromatiaceae bacterium; assembly: GCA_025458165.1. GTDB lineage: Bacteria > Pseudomonadota > Gammaproteobacteria > Chromatiales > Chromatiaceae > JALOTB01. The sequence goes on from JALOTB010000159.1 coordinate 585, forward strand.
GCGGTTAAGGCGGAAGCCCACCGCCGGTGGCGCGCGCGGTCGGGGATTGGCAGCTAGGTACCGGGGCCGCGAATGGTGCCCAGCGTACGCCGCACCGCCCGGGCTGAGGATGACCGGGTCGATTTCTGGCTTACAGCGCTCGCCGGTCTGATAGGATCTCCCGCTGCTTCGCCGCCCCGCCGATGAGGGCGGCGGGGAGACTGCGGCCCTGTGGGCGCGGTCTCACATCGATCGATTCCCCCGACCGTAGGGATCTGCACTTTTCCATCGGCAGACAGGAAACGGGGGTAGTTCGGCAGGCGGTCCCGGCCAGGACCAGACGCGGTGCCCGCCATCCGTGGAGGCGGACGGCAAAACCTTCTGACCCCTCGCCCGTCGGAGCGGTCACGACAGATCCCGGCCAGAGGCCCTGCTAGGATGTGCCCTGCTAGGATGTTGCCCGCAGCTAGCGTCCCGGCTACCTTGGTGCACAGACCCTTCTGCGCACCCCATTCTTACCACTGGATTTGCGACGCCCGGGGCATCGGCACGGCCGCAACACTGAGATGGCAACACTCCACACCACGATTCCCGATGATTTGTCGCGCCAAGTGCATTCAGTGGCGCGTGCGCGCGGCATACCGGTTCAGCTTTTGGTCGAGGAGGCGCTCCGGTGCGTGGTTTCACCCGAGCCCTTCGCGAGCGACGCTGAGGCCATGGGGGAAATGGAAGCGATGGAATCCGACGTCCTCAAGGATCTTCCGTGGGAGAAATAAGACGCGGCGACATTGTCCTGGCTGCCGCGGCTGGGGACTACGGGAAGCCGCGCCCATGGCTCGTGATGCAAGTCGACCGTTACAACAATTCGGCGCAGCCCGGCTCAGTGCTCGTCTGTCCTTTCACGACGCATGATGAGCCCGCGGCCTATCGCATTCCCATGGACCTTCCCGCCGGTGACTCCCGGCGGCGGTCCTGGGTGATGGTCGACAAGCTGATGGCGATTAAGCGCGAACGCATCGGGGCGAAGATCGCCAGCGCATCCGCTCAGCAGCTCGATGCCGTTGAGCACGCCATCAGGGATCTGCTCGGCCTCAGCAGAGACGACTGAGATGCATCATGCCCCCGGCGGAGCAGGATCTGCCATCTACGGGCGATGCCCAGCCGGGTAGCCGAACATCCCTCCCAAATGCGACCGGTTGGCGCACGTGCGTGAAGGGATGCGGGCGCTGCACTCGCTTACGGCGCATGATGTGGAACGCGTCCCCAACGTCCGCTGACGCCCGTACAGCGGGCACGATTCCGCAGACGTAGGGGGGCCACTCAACGCCGGTTTCTCCCGGTTAACCAGCGAGGGACCCGTGACCGCTATACAGCGTGAACCCGCCAGCACGCTGCAGATGCCAGGGTCCGGTTTCGGCCGGGGTCCGGTCCCTCCAGGCGCAGATAGATTCGCCCCGCGCGAGGGAACAGCAGGCCGCGCCTCCATCCTCGGATAAATGTCCGCTTTCTGCTGGGCCGCCTGGCCGCTTAGGCCGCCGATCGCTGACCGCAATGCGTCCAAAACCCGCCCCTCAGGCCCGCGGCCTTGGCGGGGGCTACGGGGCGGTTACGGACCTTCCGGCCCTGTCTCGCACGGTGCCGCAATGTGACGAAGGTAGCCGGTGGCGAGGTGGGTGAACTTTAGAAATTCGTGACGAAATATCGTTGGAGATAACACCCTCAGAGGCCAAGCTCCGCCCAGCGCGCCTCGATGCGCTTGACCGAGACCGGATAGGCGGTGCCGAGCTGCTGGGCGAAGAAGGACACGCGCAGCTCCTCCAGCATCCAGCGGATCTCGGCGAGGCGCGCGTCGCGGCGGCCCGCCTCACGGGCGGCGCGGACGCGGTCCTTCCACTTGCGCATGAGGGGCGCCATCTCATTCATGCGCTGGCGGTCCTTGTCTGGGGCGTGCTGCAGGCGATCGAGCCGGAGCTCCGCCGCGCGCAGATAGCGGGGGTAGTCCTTGAGGTGCCGATAGGGCGTCTCCTGCAGAAAGCCGCGGCAGACCAAGCCGTCTATTTGCTCGCGCAGATCCGCGACAGTCGCCTGCCAGTTGGACTGGGTGACCGCGGCGAGCCGGCTGCGCAGGGCGTGAGACTGGGTGAGGATGCCGGCGGCGAGCGCGCTGACCTCCGCCGCGACGCCCATCAGCCGCCCCTTGCACTCGGCGAGGCGCTGCTCGAAGGTGGCCTGGTCGCGGATCGGCAGGCGGCCCTCGACGAAGGTGAGATCGAGGATGAGCGCCATCAGCTCCTCGGCGAGGTCCTCGGGCGCCTCGACCCCCTGTGCCTCGGGCACCCGCGCGTACTGCAGGCGCATGCGGTCGAGCCCGGGGATCTGCTTGCGCAGATAACGCAGATCCGCCCCCAGGTGGAGCCGAATCAACCGGCGCAGCCCGGCACGAGTGGCAAGCGCGGCGTTGTCTTCCGAGTCGAGCACCCGCAGGGCGACGCGGTCCCCCTGGTCGACCAGCGCCGGGTAGCCGCGCACGCGGATGCCGCCGCGGTCGAGGTCCACGACCTCGGGCAGCGCACCAAAGTCCCAGCGGGTGAGGCCCTCGCGCTCGATGCCCTCGACCGGGATGTGGGCAAAGGACCGCTGGCCCTGGAACCCCAGCTCGCGCTGTAGCCGAGGGAGATCCGCTCCGGCGGAGACCGCCCGGCCCGCGCCGTCCACCACTCGGAACTTCATGCGCAGGTGCTCCGGGATGGCCGACAGGTCCCAGGCGTCCTCGGGGACGGCGACCCCGGTGAGCTCGCGCAGCGCCTCGCCAAGGGCCTGGATCAGCGGCCGGTCGCTGGGCCTGAGATGCTTGGCAAGGCGCGCCGCAGTATCGGGGATGGGCACGAGGGTCTTGCGGATCGACTTCGGCAGCCCGCGGAGCAGCGCGGCGATGCGCTCCTCGATCAGCCCCGGGACCAGCCACTCGCAGCGCGCCGGTGAGACCTGGTTGATGAGCGGCAGCGGGACGGTGAGCGTCAGCCCGTCGTCTGACTCGCCTGGGTCGAAGCGGTAATCGAGCGGCAGCTCGCTCGCCCCCACCGGCAGACTGTCGGGGAAGGCCTCGCGGGTCACGGCCGCGGCCTCGTGGCGCATCAGGTCGCTGATCCGCATGTGCAGCAGCTTGGGCTCCTGGCGCACCGCCCCGCGCAGCCACTTCTCGAACTGGGCCGTGGCGTAGACCCCCTCGGGGACCCGCTCGGCGTAGAAGGCGTAGATCGCCTCCTCGTCGACCAGGATATCGCGCCGGCGCGACTTGGCTTCCAGATGCTGGACGTACTCGATCAGCTCCCGGTTGTGACGCCAGAAGGGGGCCCGGGTCTCGAAGTCGCCGCCCACCAGGGCAAAGCGCAGGAAGATCTCGCGCGCCTCGGCCGGGTTGATCGGCCCGTAGTTGATCCGCCGGCCGGCGACCAGGGTGACGCCGTAGAGGCTCACCCGCTCGTAGGCCGCGACCTGTCCGGGCTTGGCCTGCCAGTGCGGCTCGGCGTAGCTGCGGGTGACGAGGTGCCGCCCGGCGTCCTCGATCCAGCCGGGCTGCACCCGCGCGACGATGCGCCCGTACTGGCGGGTGGTCTCCACCCGCTCGGCGGCGATGATCCACTTGGGCGACTCCTTGAAGAGCGCCGAGCCCGGATGGATGAAGAAGCGGCTGCCGCGCGCCCCTAGGTATTCGCGCTGCTCCTCGCGGAAGCCGAGGTTGCTGAGGAGCCCGGTGACGAGGGCGCGGTGGATCTCCTCGTAGCTCCCGTCCGCCTCGTTCTCCTTGAGCCCCATCTCGTGGACCTGGGCGCGGAGCTGGGCGTGGATGTCCGCCCATTCCTGGACCCGGTTCCAGGATAGGAAGTGGCGCTGGCAGAGCTGGCGAAACTTGTTCTTGGAGAGATGCGCGCGCTCCTGCTCCAGGAAGCGCCAGAGATTCACGAACCCCAGGAAGTCGGACTCTGGGTGGTGGAAGGTGGCGTGGATCTCGTCGGCCGCCTGCTGCTTGTCGATCGGGCGCTCGCGCGGGTCCTGCACCGAGAGGGCCGCGGCGATGATCAGGAGCTCGCGCAGGCAGTGGTGATCGGCCCCGGCGAGCAGCATCCGCCCGATGCGCGGGTCGACCGGGAGGCGGGCGAGCTTGAACCCCAACGGGCTCAGCGCCCCGGTCGGCGTGAGCGCACCCAGCTCTTCCAAGGAGCGGTAGCCGTCGGAGACCAGCCGAGGGTCAGGCGGGTCGACGAAGGGGAAGTCCTCGATCGCGCCGAACCCGAGGAGCTTCATCTGCAGGATCACCGCCGCGAGGTTGGTGCGGGCGATCTCGGGCTCCGTGTACTCGGAGCGGGCGAGGAAGCTGTCCTCCGAATACAGGCGGATGCACACCCCGGCGGCGACCCGCCCGCAGCGCCCCTTGCGCTGGTTGGCCGAGGCCTGGGAGACGCGCTCGACCGGGAGGCGCTGCACGCGGCTGCGGTGGCTGTAGCGGCTGATGCGCGCGAAGCCGGGGTCGACCACGTAATGGATACCGGGGACGGTGAGCGAGGTCTCCGCCACGTTGGTCGCCAGCACCACCCGCCGCGTGCCGTGCGGCTGGAAGACGCGCGCCTGCTCGGCCGGACCCTGGCGGGCGTAAAGCGGCAGGATCTCGGTCGAGGGCGGATGGTGCTTGCGCAGGGTCTCGGCGGTCTCGCGGATCTCGCGCTCGCCGGAGAGGAAGACCAGGACGTCGCCGCGGCCGACCGTTGCGAGCTCGTCGACGGCCTGCGAGATGGCGAGCTGCATGGTCTCGTCGCGCTCGCCCGCCGACTCGTCCTCCGGCGGGCGGTAGCGCAGCTCCACCGGGTAGGTGCGCCCGGAGATCTCGATCACCGGCGCCCCCTCGAAGTGGCGCGAGAAGCGCTGCGGATCGATGGTCGCGGAGGTGATGATGACCTTCAGATCCGGGCGCCTGGGGAGCACGCCCTTCAGGTAGCCGAGCAGGAAGTCGATGTTCAAGCTGCGCTCGTGCGCCTCGTCGACGATCAGTGTGTCGTACTCCCAAAGCAGCCGGTCGTGCTGGACCTCGGCGAGCAGGATGCCGTCGGTCATCAACTTGATGCTGGTCTCGGGGCGCACCCGGTCGTGGAAGCGCACCTTGTAGCCGACCAGTGTCCCCGGCTCGGAGCGCAGCTCCTCGGCCACCCGGGCGGCGAGGGTGCGGGCGGCGATGCGCCGCGGCTGGGTATGGCCGATGCGCCCGGCGATCCCGCGCCCCAGATCCAAGCAGATCTTGGGGAGCTGGGTCGACTTGCCCGAGCCGGTCTCGCCGCAGAGCACGACCACCTGATGCCGTCGGATCAGCTCGGCGACCTCCTCGCGGCGCTCGCTGACCGGGAGCTCGGGTGGATAGACGATCGGGGGCACCTGGTCGGCGCGCCGCTCGCGCACCGCCTGGGACTCGCGCAGCGCCTGCCAGAGCTTGAGCAGCCCTTGATCGAACGGGAGACCCTGGCCCGCGCGCTGGCGCAACCCCTGACGCCGGCGGCGCAGGCTCGCCTGGTCGCTCAGAAGACAGAGCGCGAGATCGGCGTCGGTCGGAAAGTCGGAGTAAGTCAAAGGGCTCGGCGGTGGCGGCTACGCGACGGCGGCGGGATGCGCCGGCGCAGGCTAGGTAGTGTTGACATTAAGCCAACCAGATCCACGCTGCCGCGATCGCGATAAATGCCTCATAGCGCCGGTCCAATTTGTCGTAACGTGTGGCGATGCGGCGAAAGTGTTTGAGACGACAAAAGAAGCGCTCGACCAGGTTACGCCCCTTG
>JALOTB010000001.1 GCA_025458165.1 Chromatiaceae bacterium
CAGCAACGCCAGCCACTGCCCCCGCCAGGTCGCCACATACCAGATCGTGTGACCGATCTTCGCCACCGAGCCCAGGTAGTGATGCGCGTCGAGCAGCGCCTTGAAGCGTGGTTCCTCCTCGACGGCAACCGGCCGCAGGGTGATCTCTTGCAGGTTCAAGCGCACACCTCGCCAAGGCAACTTGGTGCGCAGTGTGCCCCAGAAGGCCGAAGATGTCCCGATTCGAGGCTAACTTCTTCTATCGCCGATCAGTCAGTGATAGAACGGTTCCGCCCTGCCACCTGGGACGAGCTGGCGCTACACAATGGAAAAATTCGCCGAGTTGATCGCGGATAATCGCATCTGGTTTGGCGTGGATGGGGATGCGCGCCCGGCGTACAAGCGCTTTCTCTCTGAAGTGACTGACACAATTCCCAGTACAACCATCTGGACGTGTGATGAGGTTGGACACAACGACGAATCGAAAAAAGAAATGCGAGCACTTTTTGGAGAAGACCTGTTCGCTACGCCTAAACCAGAACGGCTGCTTGAGCGGGTGCTGGCGCTCGCTACCACTCCCGGCGACCTCGTCCTCGACTCCTTCGCCGGCTCCGGCACCACGGGCGCCGTGGCCCACAAGATGGGCCGGCGTTGGATCATGGTGGAGTTGGGTGAGCACTGCCACACCCACATCATCCCGCGCCTGAAGAAGGTCATCGACGGCGAGGACCCGGGCGGGATCACCAAGGCGGTCAATTGGCAGGGTGGCGGCGGCTTCCGCTACTACCGGCTCGCCCCCTCGCTGCTGGAGAAGGACACCTGGGGCAACTGGGTCATCAACCGGACCTACAACGGGGCGATGCTGGCCGAGGCCCTGTGCAAGCTGGAGGGCTTCACCTACGCGCCCTCGGACTCGATCTACTGGCAACAGGGGCACTCGACGGAGCGGGACTTCATCTATGTGACCACCGCAAACCTGACCCACGACCAGCTCCAGCAGTTGAGCGACGATGTGGGACCCGGGCGGAGCCTGCTGGTGCTCTGCACCGCCTTCCGCGCCAAGGCCGATGCCTACCCCAATCTCACCGTCAAGAAGATCCCCCGCCAGGTCCTCGCCCGCTGCGAGTGGGGGCACGACGACTACTCCCTACGTGTGGAGAGCCTGCCAAGCGCCCCTTTGGCGCCTGGGCAACAGTCCCTCGACCTTGGGGAAGGGGGGCCGACATGAGAAGTGTCGGGTTACGCTGCGCTAACCCGACCTACGACATTGGCGGTTGGGATCGAGCGCGGGGATGCGGTCAAGCGAGGCGATTCACCGTAGGAGGAACCAGTCATGACCCACGTCCACATTGTGCTACCGGAGGCGGTTCACGCCGTGCTGCACTGCGCGCCGGACGAGCTCGACCAAGAGCTGAGGCTGGCCGCCGTTGTGCAGTGGTTCCAGCAGGGGCGAATCTCGCAGGAGTGGGCCGCGACGATCGCGGGCTTGGATCGTACAGACTTCCTGCTGGCCCTGGCCCGCATGGGCAAGGACTCGTTCGTGGTCGATTTCGATGAACTGGATCGGGAGTTGGCCCGTGGCTGAGCGTGGCGTGGCAGCCGCAGAGCCGGCCCTTCCCCTTCAATTGGAGTGACTGGTATGAATAGAGACCAGGTCTTATCGGTTCTGAACCAGCATCGGGACGAGATCCAGCGGCGCTTCGCGGTAAGGCGCCTCTCGCTGTTCGGCTCGGCAGCCCGTGATCAACTTCATGAAGGCAGCGATATCGACGTGCTGGTGGAGTTCGACGGCCCCCCAACCTTCGACGAGTATCTGGGCCTGAAGGACTACCTGGAGGCCCTGTTTGGCGCCAAGGTGGACCTCGCCACGGAGGCAATGGTCAAGCCCCACCTGTGGCGGCACATCGAAAAGGACCTGCTCCGTGTCGCGTGACTGGACCCTTTATCTTGCGGACATCGCGGAGGCTTGCCGCCTGGTCGCGCAATTCACAGCCGGCCTGTCGGGGGAGTCTTTCGCGGGCAACGCGCTGGCGTTTCATGCGACGGTGCGCAACCTGGAGATCGTGGGTGGGGCGGTGAAGAGGCTTCCCGACGAGGCCAAGGCCAGGATGCCCGAGGTCGATTGGAGCGGAGCGGCCCGTTTCCGGGACGTGATCGCGCATCGGTACTTCGCCTTGGACCGGGCCGTCGTCTGGAACATCGTCGAGACAAAGCTGCCTGCGCTCTGTGCCGCCGCGTCTCATCTGTTGGCGGAAATGAGCGAAAGGGGCATGCCAGGGAGTCGGTCATGACGGCGCGGCATGTCAACGCTATCGCTGGCCGATTGAGCCTGAGGCCGCCCCAGCGCCGCTCTCTGGAGATCCTGGACCGCATCACCGAAATCGCCCCGCCGGGCAAGGGGGCGGACGCGGCCTCGGTGCTGGAGGTGATCCGCGGCGAATTCCCGTCGGTGACGGATTTCGAGCGGGATTTCCCGTCGCTCTGCTTTGCACTGGCCACCGGCGTGGGCAAGACCCGGCTCATGGGGGCCTTCATCTCCTACCTGCACCTGGCCCACGGGATCGACAACTTCTTCGTGCTGGCGCCCAATCTGACCATCTACAACAAGCTGATCGCGGACTTCACGCCCAATACGGCCAAGTACGTCTTCAAGGGCATCGCGGAGTTTGCGACCGAGCCGCCCATGGTCATCACCGGCGACACCTACGAGCAGCAGAACGTCACGGGCGGGCGGCTGTTCGGGGCGGTGCGCATGAACATCTTCAATATCTCCAAGATCAACTCCGAGGTCCGGGGCGGCAGGGCGCCGAGGATTAAGCGGCTGTCCGAGTACATCGGCGAGAGCTATTTCGACCACCTGGCCGGCCTGCCGGACCTGGTGCTCCTGATGGACGAGTCCCACCGTTACCGGGCCAGTGCCGGGGTGCGGGCGATCAACGAGCTCATGCCCATCCTGGGCCTGGAGCTGACGGCGACGCCCTTCGTCGAGACCAGTCGGGGGGCACTGGCCTTCAAGAACGTGATCTACGACTACCCGCTGGGCCGGGCGATGGCCGATGGCTTCGTCAAGGAGCCCGCGGTGGTGACGCGCAAGGATTTCGACCCGAAGGGAATGTCGCCGGAGGCCATCGAGCGACTCAAGGTGGAGGACGGGGTACGGCTGCACGAGAGCGTCAAGGTCGAGCTGGAGACCTATGCACGGGAGGCCGAGCGGCCCATCGTCAAGCCCTTTCTGCTGGTGATTGCGCGGGACACGACCCACGCGAGCCAGTTGCTGGCGCTGATCCAGTCCGACGCCTTCTTCGAGGGCCGCTATCGGGACAAGGTCATCCAGGTGGACTCCAGCCAGTCCGGTGCCGCGGAGGAGGCGATGGTCGAGCGGCTGCTGCGGGTGGAGCACACCGAGGAGCCGACCGAGATCGTCATCCACGTCAACATGCTCAAGGAGGGCTGGGATGTCACCAACCTGTACACCATCGTCCCGTTGCGGGCCGCCAATGCCCGCATCCTGATCGAGCAGTCCATCGGCCGAGGGCTGCGCCTGCCCTATGGCCGGCGCACTGGGGTGACGGCGGTGGACCGGCTGAACATCGTGGCGCATGACCGATTCCAGGAGATCGTCGATGAGGCCAAGCGGCCAGACTCGGCGATCCGTCTCCAGGCGGTGGTGGTCGACATGGAGCAGATCGGCCAGAAGACGGCGACCGTCGTTTCCCAGTCACAACTGGCCACCAAGCTAGGGTTGACGCCCGCCATGCCGACTGCGAGCACCGTCGTTGCGGGCCAGGACCAGCCGGCGGCCTTCGCGCAGCCGGCAGAGCAGCAAATCGCCCAATTGGCCTACCAGGCGATCCGCAAGCTCGAGACCGAGCCGGGCCTGGTGCCAAGCACGTTGCACCTCAAGCAGCCAGAGATCCAGGCGGCCATCGTCCGAGCGGTGGAAGAGCAGCGCACCCCGGGGCAGTTGGAGCTGGCGGGCTTGTCCGAGGCGCCCGACATCGCCGCCGTGGTCGCCAGGACCGTGGACCTGGTTGCGCAGCAGACCATCGACATCCCGCGCATCCTGGTGGTGCCGAAGGGGGAAGTGCGCTCGGGGTTTAGGCCCTTCACGCTGGACCTCGCCACGCTCCGCTATCCGCCCGTCGCGGACGAGCTTTGGGTGCAGCACCTGCGCACCAGCCAGATGGACATAGTCGCGCTGGGGCGCGGCGGTGGGCAGGAGGCCCGGCTCGAAGATCATGTGGTGAGCGGGCTCGTGGACTTCGACGATGTGTCCTACGACGACCACGCGGACCTGCTGTATGACTTGGCCGGCCAGACGGTGACTCACTTCCTGAGCCACCTGTCGGAAGGCGAGGCCCGCAAGGTACTGCGCTGCTATCAACGGCCGATCGCCGACTTCATTCACGTCCAGATGCAGGACCACTACTACGAGGATGCGGCGGGCTATGAGGTGGTCGTGAGCAAGGGCTTCACGGAGCTGAAGCCCAGCGCCTACAGCTACTCGGTGCAGGAGCCGCTGGCGGACTACCGTGTATCGCCGCAGGACAAGTCCAACATGGCCCGCTTCCTCTTCGGCGGCTTCCAGCGGTGTCTGTACCCTGTGCAAAAGTTTGAGTCCGACGCCGAGCGACGGCTAGCGGTGATCCTGGAACGCGATGCCCTGAAATGGTTCAGGCCGGCGCGAGGTCAGTTCCAGATCTTCTACCGGGACGGCGCAGACCATCGTGAGTATCAGCCGGACTTCGTGGCTGAGGCATCGGACGCGATCTACATGCTGGAGCCCAAGATGCGCAAGGAGGTGGAAGATCCCGTCGTTCTCGCGAAAAAGGAGGTTGCCTTGAGCTGGTGTGCCAACGCCTCGGGTCATGCGCTGTGCTACGGCGGCAAGCCCTGGCGGTATCTGCTGATCCCCCACGACGCGATCGCGGAGAACATGACATTGATCGGCCTGGCGACCCAGTTTGCGGCTGACGAGTAGGCTCGCTCAGAGCACACGAGCACCTTCAACCTGCTGCCCGGCGAGGTGCGGGAGCTCGCCGAGGAGGCCGACCCGGCCCTGATACTCGCCCCGGTGCGGGTCGGCGAGACCGACCTCATCGCCCGGCTGACCCGTCGCTCCGCCGACGCGCTCGCCCTCGCGCCGGGCCGCGCGGTCTGGGCGCAGGTCAGTTCGGTCGCGCCGGTCGGTTGAGGCAGGCCTCGGAGCCAGGCACGCTCCCCGCTCCCGCGATACCCCGCGGCAGAGACATCAGGGGGTGGGGCGGCGTGGCCGCTCCGCGGCGCTGCGCCGCGAGGGTCGGGTCCAGATGAACCAGAGCACCGCGGCGACGGTCGCCAGCATCAGGACCAGGGGCAGCAGCGGGATGTCGCGGGTGGCGGCGGCCCAGCCGACCGAGGGGACCATCATGACCGTCGAGGCATACTTGCCGACCGGCGGGATCACCTGCTCGGCCTCCCAGTCGCGCACGTAGCGGCCGAAGCGCGGGTGCCCGGTCAGCCACCGATGCAGCCGCTTGGAGCCGCGGGAGAAAAAGAAGGCCGCGAGCAGCACGAAGGGCGTGGTGGGCAGCAGCGGGAGCAGCACCCCGAGCGCACCCACCGCCAGGGAGGTCCAACCCAGGGCGATCATCAGGCCCCGCCAGGTCTGGACGAGCAAGGTCTCGACCTCCTACGGCCGCGAGAGCCCGTGGCGCTTCATCTTCTGCCACAGGGTCTTGCGGCTGATGCCGAGGCTGCCCGCCGTCTCGCCGATGCGGTAGTCGTGGGCGCTGAGCGCCGCCTCGATCGCCGCGCGCTCCTCGGCCTGGGTGCGGGTCTTGAGACTTGGGTCGCTCTCGTTGCCGCTGGCGTCCCGCAGGTCGAGCGCCAGGCGCTCGCCCTCACCCAAGATGCAGGCGCGCTCCAGGTAATGGTGGAGCTCGCGGACGTTGCCTGGCCAAGGGTAGCGGACGAGGCGCTCGCGCTCGGCGGCAGCGAGGACCCGCCGCTCCTGCGGGAAGCGCCTTCCGTGCTCGGCGAGGAACCGCTCGGCCAGCCAGAGGATGTCCTCCGGGCGCTCGCGCAGGGGCGGGATCATGATCTCCAGGACCTTGACGCGATAGTAGAGGTCCTCGCGAAACTGGCCCGCCCGCACCAGTGCCTCGAGGTCGCGATGGGTGGCGCAGACCAGGCGCGCGCGCACCGCGACCGGCTCGCTGCCGCCGATGCGCATCAGGCTACGGGTCTGCACCACCCGCAGCAGGCGCGACTGCAGGGCGAGCGGCATGTCGCCGATCTCGTCGAGGAAGAGCATGCCTTCCCCCGCCTGCTCAAAGACCCCGGAACGCCGCCGCTCGGCACCGGTGAAGGCCCCGCGCTCGTGGCCGAAGAGCTCGGCCTCGATCAGGGTCTCGGGCAGGGCGGCACAGTTAACGGCGACGAAGGGGGCCCGCGGGCACTGGATCTGGTGCAGGCGTTGGGCGACCACCTCCTTGCCCACGCCCGACTCGCCCGCGATCAGCACCGGGGTGGTCCCGTGCTGGGCGATGCGTTGCAGCCCCGCTTCGATCCGGCGCATCACCGGCGAGATGCCCAGAGTCTCCTCGCCCGACCCGCGGCGCCCCACCACGAGGCCCTGGGCGAGACCACGCAGCTTGTCGATCAGGGCCGCCGGGCTGAAGGGCTTGGTTAGGTAATCCGCGGCGCCGAGCTTGAGCGCGCGCACCGCGTCCTCGATGGTGCCGTAGCCGGTGATGAAGACGCTCGGCGGGACGGGTCCGGGTCCCTCGGTCAGGGTCTCGAAGAGCGCTAGACCTGAGACGTCCGGGAGGTTCACGTCGATCACCGCGAGATCCGTCCCGGGGCGCTCCAGACCCTTAAGCCCCTCGCGTCCACTGCGGTACCAGGCCACCTCGAACCCCTCGAGGCTGAGGCGCTGCACCAGGGCCTCACCCATGATCGGGTCGTCCTCGATCAGGCACACCCGCGTCACTCCCGCCCCTCCCGACCCAGCGGCAACGCGACCCGCAGGCTGGTGACGCCGTCCTCGACCGCCGCGCGAATGTGGCCGCCGAGCTGGGTCACGATCTGGTAGCACACCCAGAGCCCGAGTCCCCGCTCCTGCGGCCGGTCGGGGGAATAGGGCTCGAAGACGTGGGGCAGCCGCTCGGGAGGGATGGGTTCGCCGGTGTTGTCCACGTGCAGCCGAAGCTCTCCCTCCCCCTGCGCGAGCCGCAGGCGCACCAGCCCACCGGCGCGGGCCGCCTCGGTCGCGTTGAGCAATAGGTTCAGCAGTAGTTGCCGCACCGGCGCAGCCGGCAGCCCCAGCGGCCGCGCAATCGCCCCCCGCCAGACCATGACGGCCTGAGAACGGACCAGCCGGGGCTGGAGCAGGATCGCGAGATCGTCCAGATCCTCGGGCCGCAGGTGGCGGGTGTCGGCGCGGCCCTCCACCAGCAGGGCCGAGATGGTCCCCTGGATCTGCTGCAACGCGCGGTCGAGGAGGTCGAGTAGTTGCCGGGTCTGGGCATCCGGCTCGCGGGTGCCGCGGTAAGTGTCGATCGCCATCAGCATGCCGGCCAGCGGATTGTTCACCTCGTGGGCGACCCCCGCCGCCACCCGGCCGACCGCGGCCAGCCGCTCGGCCTGGACGACCTGGCGCTCGAGCTCGGCCTTCTCCGCCAGCGCGTCCAGCATGGACGAGAAGCGCTGGCCGAGCTGGCCGATCTCGCTGGCATCTACCTGGACTGCGCAGCTCATCCGCCGCGGGTCCTCCCGGCCGACCCGCGCCATGCAGTCCGCGAGCCGCACCAGCGGGGCGACCATCCGCCGCCCCCACAGCCAGCCGAGTGGAAGTAACACCCCGAGCACGACGACGGTGACCAACACGCCGCCGAGGAGGATCTCGCGAAAGCGCGGCAGATAGGGTGCATCTGAGAGCAGGGCGACGAGCTCCCCCACCCGGCTGTCGTCGACCGCCAGCGGGAGGCGCAGCAGGCGCCGCACCTCGTCCTGGGCGACCGGGGTGACCCGCCCCGTCGGCTGCCCGAGCACCGCATCGCCCTCCTCCGGCAGCCAGGGCAACGCCTCGCGCAACGGCTGGTCGAGCCGATAGCGCCGGGGTTGGTTGCTCGCAAAGATGCGCCCGTTGGCGTCGGCGACGATCCAGATGCTGTCCGCACCACCCCCCTCCGGCCCACGGAGCAGGGAGTAGGCCAGCCAGACGTCATCGGTGCGCAACGCCTGGATCATGACCCCGGCCATGGCGTGCCCGAGACTGAGCGCATTGCGGCCCTGGTCCTCGCGCAGGTTGGCAAGGGTCTGCAAACCTACGGCCAGCGCCATCAGGAGCGCCGTTGCGATCGCCGAGACGCTGAGGCTCAGCGGCAGGCGCAGGCGGTAGCTCGCGGGCAAGATCATCCAACTGCCCCCTGGGCAAGGCGGGCAGCCATCCTGGCGATGTCGTCGTACAGGGTCTCCTCCTCGATGCTGAAGGTATCGAGGTTCAAATCGGCGAGCAGGGCACGGCCCTCTGCGTCCTGGACCTGGGCGAGGAACAGGCGTCGCAGCTCACGCCTTAGAGCATCCGGCAGCGCGGCGCTCGCCACCAGCGGCGGAAACCCAAAGGCCGGCGAACGCAGGATGACCCGGGTGCCGGCGGTGCGCTGGGGTGCCCGCCGGGCCAGGGTCTCCCAGACGTAGCCGTCGACGGCGGCGGCGTCGGCCAATCCCTCGGCTACCGCGTCGATGCTGCGCGGATGCCCCCAGGTGAAGAAGGTACGGCGAAAATAGTGGTCCGGGTCCTTACCGGAGGTGGTCAGCAGGAAGCGCGGGTAGAGGTAGCCCGAGTTCGAGTCCGGGTCCGCCCAGGCAAACAGCCGCCCCTGCAGATCGGCGAGCGTCTTGAGATCGGAATCCGCTGCGACGATGAGATAGGCGTGGTAGAGAGGCCGGCCCTGGAACCGAGGCACCGCGATGAGGCTCAGCTCCTTGCGGTGCTGCACATAGGGGTAGCCGCAGATCCAGCCGAGGTCGAGCCGCCCGCGCAGAAGCAGGTCGAGCAGCTCGCGGTAACGCGAGCGCTGCACGAGGACGACCGGGCGACCGAGCTGCCGCTCCAGCCAACGCGCCCAACGGTTGAGGAACCCGAGCTCGTCGTCGAGCATCACCGGGGTGACGCCGAAGCGCAGCGGCGGCGCCTCTGAGCGTGCAGACCGCACGGCCGCGGCAGCCAGGGTGGCCGTGAGAAAGGCGCGGCGGGTGCAGGATGGCACCGTTCTCTCTCCTCCTTCCGCGGCGAGGCGTCGCTCGACCGCTTCGGGTCTCGGTGGTGGCCGGTGCGGCGCCCGATCGATGACAGGCCACCAGGGCCCGCCCGCACCGCGTTTCGTTTTCGTAACGCGCCGGTTCGGCGGTAACCGGCCCACGCAATCACCTGTTCTTATCCGGTTTTTCCCGGCATCAGGCAGTAATCAGGTTACCTTTTTGTAACGTCACTTCCCAACTCAGGGCGCGGACCCCTGTCCCACCCGCCTGATTTATAGCCGAAATCGGCCCTTGTGCGCGAAGCCCGTCCGGCTGGCACGGCCCGTGCTCACTCCGAGTATCGCCGAGTCATCCCCCGGCCGCCCCCCCGTTCGGGGTTGGATGCGCCGGAACTTCGAGCTTGTGACCGTCCCGCAACCCATGCCCCGCACCCACCCGCTTGGCCCCGGCTCCTCGCTTCAGGTCGTGCCTGCGGCCTGCCTCCCCGACCGCTTTCCGCAGGTCGAATGCCGGCGCTGCACCGACGCCTGCCCGACCGCCGCGCTTTCCGCTCGGGGCGCTGGCCCCATCCTGGGCGACGGCTGCGTCGGTTGCGGCCAATGTGTCGCCGCCTGCCCGACCGGGGCCCTCCATGCCCCCGGCTTCCGCGTACCAGCCCCCGCGGCACCGGGGCGAATTGCAGTCGACTGCTGGCGGGTCCCCGCGGCGGATTCGCCGAGAGGGGCCCTTCGGCTCCCCTGCCTCGGGGGGCTCTCCACCGCCGCCCTGCTGGAGCTCACGGCCGTTACGACAGACGGTGCACCCGAGCTCCTGGACCGCGGTTTCTGCCCGCAGTGCCCGGCCGGCGGCGGGGTCCACCCGGCTACCAAGCCCCTGGCAGACGCGAACCGGATCCTCGAAGGGATTGGGGTCCCCGAGGAGCGATGGCCGCGCCTCAGCAGTCACCGGCTACCGATCACTCGGATGGCGGACACCTCGGGCGAGCCGTTGTTGGAGGAGCGCCTCAGCCGCCGTGCCCTGCTCACCGGGGGTACCAACAGGCCGAAGCACCCCGCGGGCACCGCGGCGAGCAGGACCGGCCAGCCTGAGCGCGCGCGGCTCTTCGCCGCCCTGGCAAGGCTGGCTCCGGAGCGCGAGCCGCCAGCCTGGCTCTTCCCGACGATCACCGCGAGCGACGCCTGCGCCCACCACCAGGTCTGCGCCTCGGCCTGCCCAGCGGGGGCGATCCGGTCCTATCGGTCGGAGGGCGCAGTTGGGATCCGTTTCGATCCCACCGCCTGCACCGCCTGCGGTCTGTGCGTCGCGCTCTGCCCGGAGCAGGCCCTGACCCTCGTCGCGAGCGACCTGGCCGACTCGCCCCGGGCTCCGCGCGCGCTCACCCGACACGCCGAGCGGACCTGCCCCAAGTGCGGCGTGGCCCACCAGGGGTCAGGCGACCTCTGCCCCGGCTGCGAGAAGGACCGGGGCTTCGCGCGCGACGCCTTCCACACCCTCTTCGGCACGGCCAGCCCCTAGCCCGCAAGGCCGAGGGCTCACCCATCCAACCACCAGCGACGAACGACAACCACCGCAACACCCAGAGGAGCATCCGATGGAGATCCTGAAGACCCTGCTCTCCCGCCGCCGGTTCCTAAAGGCGACCGGGACCGCGAGCGCGCTCGGTGCCGCCGGCATCGGCAGCGGCCTGCTGCCCACCCTGCGCGAGGCCGAGGCGGTCCCCGCCAGCGGCCCTTCCGAGCCCCGTATCACCAAGAACATCTGCCACCAGTGCCCGGCGCGCTGCGGGATCGACGTCTACACCACCAACGGGCGTGTGCACGCCATCTACGGGACCTCGGACCACCCGATCTCCAACGGCAAGCTCTGCCCCAAGGGCCCGTTGGGTACTTACATCCTCTACGACCCGGACCGCTACAAAGGCCCAATGAAGCGGACCAACCCCAAAAAGGGCCGCGATCAGGAACCGGGGTTCGTGCCGATCTCCTGGGAGGAGGCCCTGGACACGGTCGCCGAGCGGCTGAACAACCTGCGCGACAAGGGTGAGAGCCACCGCTTCGCCCTGGTCTACGGCCGCGGCTGGGGCGCCTCCTGCGCTGGGCTTCAGGGGACCTTCGGCAAGCTCTACGGCTCGCCCAACGTCGCCATCGGCCACAGCTCGATGTGCTCGGACGGCAGCATCAAGTCCAAACAGGCGACCGACGGCAACGGCTCCTACAACGCCTACGACTACGCCCACTCCAACATGCTGCTCATGTTCGGCGTCGGGTATCTCGAGGCCTTCCGCCCCTACAACAACAACATGCAGGTCTGGGGCTATATCCGCGGGGTGAAGGTGCCCAAGACGCGGATCACCGCGATCGACGTGCACATGAACACCACGCTCGCCGGGGCCGACCGCGCCCTGCTGATCAAGCCGGGGACCGACGGGGCCCTGGCGCTCGCCATCGCCCACGTGATCCTCACCGAGGGGCTCTGGGAGCGCTCCTTCGTCGGCGACTTCTACGATGGGAAGAACCGCTTCAAGGCGGGGCAGACGGTCGACCCGGACGACTTCGAGGAGAAGTGGGTCAAGGGCCTGGCCGAGTGGTGGAACATCGAGCTCAAGGACCGCACCCCGGCCTGGGCCGCGGAGATCACCAGCCTCAACGAGCGCGACATCCTCGCCACCGCGCGCGAGTTCGGCACCACCCGCCCGGCCATCGCGCTCTTCGAGCGCGGCGTGCACGCCCACTCGAACGGCATCC
Source organism: Chromatiaceae bacterium (assembly GCA_025458165.1). Lineage (GTDB taxonomy): Bacteria > Pseudomonadota > Gammaproteobacteria > Chromatiales > Chromatiaceae > JALOTB01. The sequence goes on from JALOTB010000001.1 coordinate 11,970, forward strand.
TGAACGGCATGGCTGTGCACAGCCTGAACGCCCTGGTGGGCTCGATGTTCGCCAAGGGCGGGCTGATGTACCAGATGGGGCCGTCCTACGGCGACCTGCCGGTCAATGCCGACGACTACCAGGACGACTACGCCAAGAACGGCCCCTGGAAGGACCAGCCGCGCATCGACCTCAAGGGCCATGAGGATGGCTACCTGCTCGCCAACAACATGCTCCAGGAGCTCGGGCCGAACTCGCTCGCGGGCAAGCCCTACAAGCTCGACACCGTCATGTTCTACCTCAGCAATCCGATCTGGACCGCCCCCAATGGCCAGGTGTGGGAAGAGGCCATGGCCGAGCTGTTCGTCATCGACACCTCGCCCTTCCCGGGCGAGACGGCGATGTTCGCCGACCTGATCCTGCCCGATCACACCTATCTGGAGCGTCTACAGGATGCGCCGACCTACCCCTTCCAGGGCTGGCCGATGGCGCAGCTCCGGGTCCCGGCGATCAAGCCGCTGTACGACACCAAGTACTACGGCGACGTGCTGATCGAGATCGGCAAGCGCATCAAGGGGCCGATGGGTGAGTACTACAAGGCCCTGGGTGACACCGAGAACGTGCTGCGTCATCTCGCCAAGGGCTTCGAAAAGGACCCCGGCGACAACGGCGTCAACTCCTTCGAAAGCTGGAAGGAAAAAGGCGTCTGGTACAAGAAGCCCTACCACTGGCAGCAGCGCGACGGCGAGTTCTACGAATGGGACGGCGAGGACTACAACCGGCTGATGTCCGAGGACGAGGTCAAGGAGAAGCTCTTCAAAACCGAGTCGGGCAAATTCGAGGTCCGCTCCTCCTGGCTCGAGTCCAAGGCCGACTGGATCGCGGCCAAGACCGGGCGCGATCGCTCCAAGCTCATGTTTCCCCACTGGGAGGAGCCCAAGCACCCGGGTGGTGGCGACCTCTATCTGGTGACCCCAAAGGTCGCCCTGCACGCGGAGGGGCGAGGCGCCAACACCCCGGTGGCCATCGCCAACCTGCAGCCGACGCTCGGCGGGCGCGACCAGGTTTACATCGAGATCAACCCCGTCACCGCCAAGACGCGCGGCATCGGCAACGGGGACCGGGTCCGCATCACCTCTGAGGTCGGCAGCATCGAGGGTCATGCCAAGTACTTCGAGGGGGTGCGTCCCGACACCCTGGTCTTCCCTATGGAGCATGGCCACTGGGCCTGGGGGCGCTGGGCCAAGGGCCGCATGCCCGGTCACTGCGGCGAGGTCACGGTGAACCAGTCGGACCGGGTCACCGGCCAGTGCAGCTACTACACCACCAAGGTCCGCATCGAGCGGGCCTAAGCCGGAGGAGCAACCAACATGGCAAAGTGGGGAATGGTCATCGATCTCGACAAGTGCACCGGATGCCAGGCCTGCACCACCGCCTGCACCATGGAGAACAACCGCCTGCCGGGGGAGAACTGGCAGGACGTGCTGTTCTACACCGAGGGCACCTATCCGAACGTGAGCATGAAGTGGTTCCCGCGCCCCTGCATGCACTGCGAGCATCCGAGCTGCGTGTCGGTCTGCCCGACCAAGGCGACCTACAAGGACCCCAACGGCGGCTTCGTGCTGGTCGACTGGAACAAGTGCATCGGCTGCAAGTACTGCCAGGTCGCCTGCCCCTACGGGGTGCGCTTCTATATGGACGAGCGCGCCGTCATCCAGCCGGACATCCGCACCGTGTTCCCGAGCAACAACGACCGGCTCTGGGATCCGCCCTACAAGGGCCCCCAGGACGACCCCAGCCGGGGCATCGGCATCCAGCCCCACGGCGTGGTCTCCAAGTGCACCTTCTGCTACCACAAGGTGAGCAAGGCCCCCGCCGGCGCGGTGGACCTGGATGAGGACATCCGCGAGCTCAAGGAGCACGTCCCCGCCTGCGTGCGGGTCTGCCCGCCCAAGGCGCGCTTCTTCGGCGACCTGGACCACCCCGATAGCTACGTCAACAAGCTGATCGCCGACAAGCGCGGGGTGCGTCTCAAAGACGAGACCGGCAACAAGCCGCAGGTCTACTACCTCTCCGGCGGTGCCGCGGCCGCGGTGCCGGCCCTGCGCAGCATGACCGACTCGGACAAGTCCTGATAGGGGGATGCCATGACCAAGACCACCACCAAAGAGATCGGCACCCTGATCCTCGCCCTGATCGGCGTGGGCATCGTCGGCTACCTGGTCATGCAGACCTTGGGGGGCCAAGGCCACGCCGCCTTCAACACCACGAACCTCGGCGTGCACTGGGGTCTGCCGATCGTCGTCTACGATTACTTCCTGCTCACCTCCACGGGCCTCGCCATGATCGCCGCGCTGGCGATCCTGTTCGGCTCGGAGACCTTCCGGCCCATCGTCAAGCGGGCGGCCTGGCTCGCGCTGGCCGGCCTGGCCGGCGGCGTGGTCGTCCTCATGCTGGAGCTTGGGCATCCGCTGCGTGCCCTGGTGGCAATCCCGACCAGCTTCGCCTTCGAGTCGCCGCTCTACTGGAAGGCGATGACCATCGGGGTCTATGTCCTCGCGCTGCTGATCCTCATTGCCCGCATGCTCAAGGCCGATTGGGATGCCAAGGCGCTGCGGGGCCATGCCATCCTGATCCTGGTGCTGGCGATGTTCATCACCGCGGCGGCCGGCGTCGTCTATGGCTCCAACAGCTTCCGTCCCTTCTGGGCCTCGGGCGACATCCCGGTCGCCTTTATCTTCGAGTCGCTGTTGGGGGGGCTCGCCTTCATCTACTTCTTCACCTACCTGGCCTACGCCTTCGACGCCGAGGCCATGCCCGAGGGGGTGAAGCGCCTGTTCAACGGAGCGCTGCCGGGGCTCTTCGCGCTCGCCATCTTCGTGCACCTGCTGTTCGTCCTGGCGCGCATGGTCAATGGCCTCTACGGCAACGTGGAAGGCCTGCAGGTCTGGCAGCACATGGTGACCTCACCGCTCTTCCTCGCCGAGATCTTCATCGGACTCCTGCTGCCGCTCATCCTGATGCTGCTCGCCGGCACCCGCACCCGGCCCTGGGCGCAGGCCCTCGCGGCCCTGCTGGTGATGAACGCGCTCTTGATCTCGCGCTACGAGTACATCATCGGCGGTCAGCTCGTGCCCATGTTCAAGGGCACCTGGGCCCCCGACCTGCTGAGCTACATGCCATCGACCACCGAGTGGCTTCTCCTGTTGCTGGCGATCCTGGTCTCGAACGCCATCAATGCCTTCGGCGAGCTGACGCTGCGGCTCGGCCGGGAGCGTTAGCGCCGACCCGAGGCGCAATCCACGGGGTGGCGGCGGGCCTAGGCCCGCCGCCACCGCGTCTTAGTCGACACCATCACGACGGAAGCACCTAATGAACGAGACCCAAACCGCCCTTGCCAAGGCCGAACTGTGCCTGTGCCTCGCGCGGGCCTTCGCCACCCCAAGCGATGCCGGTTTCCTCGCGGCCCTGCGCGATGACCTGCCCGAGGATCTAGAGGATCTCGCCACACGCCTCGGCTACCCGATCCAACCGGCGCTCGCCGAGTACCGCGCGGCGATCGAGGCGATCACGGATGCCGAGCAGCTCCTGGTCCTTTACTCGCGGCTCTTTCTGGTCCCCGGTGATCACCACCCGAGCTTGAATACCGGTGCCTACCTCGACGGCGCCATCGCGGGCGGGAGTGTGGCGATGCTCGAGGGCTGCTATGCCCGTTGTGGGCTCCAGCCGCGCAGCGACTTCCGCGACCTACCGGACCACCTGAGCGCCCAGCTCGAGCTCATCGCCTGGCTCTTCGCCGCGCATGCGCAGCCCAATGCCGAAACGCCCATGAGCGCCGAGGAGATCCTCTCCCAGTTCGTCGCGCGCTGGGTCGGTCCCTTCCGCGCCGAGCTGGACGCCGCGGGCGGTCGCTTCCGCTTGACCGACAATCCGTATCTCCACCTCGCCCGAGTGCTGGAAACGGTCGTCATGAGCGAGGTCGGCGAGGGCTTGGCCGAATCGACAGCCGACATCGGCGTCGACCCCGAGATCGCCCGCCTGCGCAGCCAGTATGCCGGCCGCGAGATCAGTGAGGACGATATCGCCGTCATCCGAGCCCGGCTCGCCGCCGACGGGCTGCCGAGCGGGCATGTCGCCATACCCGAGGACAACCGTGACCGCACCATGGGCTTGGCGGCCATGACCCCGCCCGGGCCGCCCTCCCACCGCGTCAACACGGCGGCCTGAGCCCCGTTGGTGGGTGCCTCCGTGCGCGGCCACGTCGCCGCGCTCCTGATCGGGCCCTGGGGCGCACCGGCTCTGGCCGAGCCCGGCGGCGAAGACTACCGGTCCAGATCGATTGCGGGGCGCTGGGCTGCGCTTGAGCACAGACCAAGACACCCTCGGGTGCACGCCCGTCGAGGCGGATCAGAGTGTATCCCCCAGGCACGCCGGACGGGACGGACTGAACTGTCCAGCGTCAAACAGCGGAGTCGGACCCCGGCTATTCGACCGTCACCGATTTCGCGAGATTGCGCGGCTGGTCGACGTCCGTGCCCTTGAGTACCGCCACATGGTAGGCGAGGAGCTGGAGCGGTACGGTGAACACCAGGGGGGAGATGATGCCGTCGACCTGCGGCACGCGGATGACCGTGATGCCGCGCTCCTCGTCCATGCTGACCCGGTGATCGGCGAAGACAAAGAGCTCGCCGCCGCGGGCGCGGACCTCCTGGAGGTTGGACTTGAGCTTCTCCAGGAGCTTGTCGTTGGGGGCGACGGCCACTACCGGCATGTCCTCGTCGATGAGGGCGAGCGGTCCGTGCTTGAGCTCACCCGCCGGGTAGGCCTCGGCGTGGATGTAGGAGATCTCCTTGAGCTTGAGCGCCCCCTCCATGGCGATCGGGTACTGGTCGCCGCGGCCCAGGAACAGGGTGTGGCGCTTCTCGACGAAGCGCTCAGCGAGGGTGCGCACGGTGTCATCTAGGCCGAGGGCCTCGTCGATCTTCCCCGGCAGTGAGCGCATCAGGGCGACACGCTGGGCCTCGGTGGCCCCGTCCAGCCCGTTGTAGCGCCCGAGCACGGTGGTCAGGAGGAGCAGGGCGACCAACTGGGTCGTGAAGGCCTTGGTCGAAGCGACCCCGATCTCCGGCCCGGCGTGGGTGAGGAGGACGAGATCGGACTCCCGCACCAGGGAGCTCTCGGGGGCATTGCAGATGGTGAGCGTGCTGGCGTAGCCGAGCCCCTTGGCCATCCGCAGCGCCGCCAGGGTGTCGGCGGTCTCGCCGGACTGGGAGATGGTGACGAAGAGTGCGCCTTGGGGAACCACGTGGCGGCGGTAACGGTACTCGCTCGCGACCTCGACCCTGCAGGGGAGCCCGGTCAGGGATTCGATCCAATAGCGCGCGACCAGCCCGGCGTGGAAGCTGGTGCCGCAGGCGACGATCTCGACCGCCCGGGTCGCGGCGAGGATCTCGGGGGCCTGGTTGCCGAAGGCCTCGGGCAGCACCCGCGAGCCGGTGAGCCGGCCCTCGAGGGTGTCGGCGATGGCGCGCGGCTGCTCGAAGATCTCTTTTTGCATGTAGTGGCGGAACTGGCCACGCTCGACGGCATCGGCGGAGAGCCCGGACTCCTTGACCGGGCGCTCGACCTGGTTGCCGGCGGCGTCCCAGATGCGAACCGCCTCGCGGGTGATCTCCGCGATGTCCCCCTCCTCCAGGAAGAGGAAGCGCGAGGTGACCGGGAGCAGGGCGAAGACGTCGGAGGCGATGAAGTTCTCGCCGAATCCGAGCCCAATCACCAGCGGGCTGCCCTGGCGGGCGGCGACCAGGCGCTCGGGGTCCTGGGTGTCGATCACGCCCAGCGCATAGGCCCCATCGAGCCGGCGCCGAGCGCCCTGAACCGCGTCGACCAATCCCCGGCCCGCGGCGAGCTCGTCGTAGACCGCGTGCGCAATCACCTCGGTGTCGGTGGCGGAGGTAAAGCGGTGGCCGGCGGCGGTCTGCTCGCGGCGCAGCGCCTCGTGGTTCTCGATGATCCCGTTGTGGACCACGGCGCAGCGGTCGCGGCAGACGTGGGGATGGGCATTGCGCTCGGAGGGCTCCCCGTGGGTCGCCCAGCGGGTGTGGGCGATGCCCAGGGTACCAGGGAGCCCCTCGGTCGCGATGGCCTCGGCGAGGCGCTCGACCTTGCCCAGGGTGCGCAGCCGCCGGAGCTGGCCTGGCGCGCTCAGGATGGCCATGCCGGCGGAGTCGTAGCCGCGGTACTCCAGCCGCCGCAGCCCTTCGAGCAGGATGGCGGAGACCTCGCGCTGGGCGATCCCGCCGACGATACCGCACATGAGCCCGTCCCCCTTTGGTTTGCTGTCGCTCGCCGGTTGAACCCGACCCTGGGCCGGATGCGGCGCCTTACTCGGTCGGCTTGGGTTTCTTCTTCGGCCGCTCCCAATGCTCGATTGTGACCTGGCGGCCGCGCGCCAGGGTGAGCTTGTCGGGGGGCGCCGGCCGGGTGATCACGGACCCGGCCCCGATGGTCGCCCCAGCACCGACCTCGACCGGCGCGACCAGGGCGGTGTTGGAGCCGATGAAGGCGCCGTCCCCGATGAGGGTCCGGTGCTTGTTGGCCCCGTCGTAGTTGCAGGTGATGGTCCCGGCGCCGACGTTGACGCCGCGGCCGATGGCCGAGTCGCCGACGTAGCTCAGGTGATTGACCTTGCTCCCCGCGCCGACCTGCGACTTCTTGATCTCGACGAAGTTGCCAACGTGCACGCCGGCGGCAAGCTCGGCGTCTGGGCGCAGGCGCGAGAAGGGGCCGATGCGCGCCCCGGCGCCGATGGCGGCCCCCTCGATCACACAGTTGGCGAAGACCTGGGTCTCCGGGCCGATCGAGCAGTCGCGTAGCACGCAGTTGGGGCCGATGGAGACGCCGTCGGCCAGGTGCACCTCGCCCTCGATCAAGACATTGACGTCGATGCTCACATCGATCCCGGCGCTCAGCCGGCCGCGCAGATCGAAGCGCGCCGGATCGCTCAGGCTCACCCCGGCGCGCATCAGGACCTCCGCCTGGCGACGCTGGAAATGGCGCTCCAAGGCGGCGAGCTGGACCCGGTCGTTGACGCCGGCGACCTCCTCCAGGCTGGCGGGGTGGGCGGTGGCGACATCCACCCCATCGTCCACGGCGAGCCCGATGACGTCCGTGAGGTAGTACTCACCCTGGGCGTTACCCCGCCCAATCCGACCCAGCCAATCCGCGAGCCTCGCCCGGTCGCCGACCAGGAAGCCTGTGTTGATTTCCTGGATGGCCCGCTCTTCGGGGGTCGCGTCCTTCTCCTCGACGATGCGGAGCACCCGCCCGTCGGCACCGCGGACGATCCGCCCGTAGCCGTCCGGGTGATCCAGACTAACGGTGAGCAGCCCGAGACCAGTGTGCGCCGCGGCGTCCACTAGGCCCCGGAGGGTCGCGGAGGCGATCAGGGGCACGTCGCCATACAGGACCAGGATGCGATCGACGTCCCTGAGCTCAGGCATCGCCTGCATCAGGGCGTGGCCCGTGCCGTGCTGCTCGGCCTGCTCGACCCAGGTGCAGCGCGCCGCGGCAAGCGCCGAGCGCACCGCCTCGCCCCCGTGCCCGTAGACCACGCAGACGGGCTCCGCACCTAGTGCGTGGGCCGCGTCGAGGACGTGGGCGAGGAGCGGCCGGCCGGCCAGCGGATGGAGCACCTTCGGCAGGCGCGAGCGCATGCGGGTCCCTTGACCCGCGGCGAGGATGGCGACACCAAGTCTCATGGTCTAACCCTGGCGGGGATGGACTGGGCGGTGAGCCTCGCGTCCTCTCGCGGAGAAGGCATGGCGGGGCTCGCTTAGCCGCGCCTCAGTGCAGGGCGGTGGAGGTCGCGCAGGAGACGCCGTCCTGGCTCAGCTCTTCGCGCGTCGGATCACGCACCTCGTGGATGCGGACGTGCACGCGCAGGGCCTTGCCGGCGAGGGGGTGGTTACCATCGACCGTGAGACGCCCGTTCTCAATCCGCGTCACGTAGAAGGTCTTGACCTCCCCGGACTCGTTCTGCATCTGGACCTCCGCCCCGACATAGCGGAACTGCGGCGGGACGTTGTCGATGTCGTCGGTGAAGGTGAGCTCCGGGTCGTGCGGCCCGAAGCCCTGATCGGGCGAGAGCTCGAGCTCGACCTTGTCCCCGGCGCGCTTGCCGGTGATCGCGCGGTCCATCCCGCCGATCAGCTCGCTGCGGCCGCCGTGGATGTAGCCGACGGGCAGATCGGTCTGCTCCAGCACGCTGCCGTGCTCGTCGACGATGCTGTAGGTGAGCGTAACGTACTTGCCGTCGGTGATGCTTTGCTCGGACATCGCAGGATCGGAAGATTGGATACGGCCATTGGGTTGGCCGTGATTAACGCAGATCGCGGGGACCCGTGCAAACGGACCCCCGCAACCGGACGACAGACGGAAGACCGAGCCGGGGCCGACGGGCCTCAGCGGCCGGTCATCTTGCGCAGCTTCTCGATGGCACGGAGCTGGGCGACGGCCTCGGCGAGCTCGGCCTGGGCCTTGGCGTACTCGAACTCCGCCACCTTGCCGGCGAGGGCGTCCTCGGCACGGCGCTTGGCCTCCATGGCGGCGGCCTCGTCGAGATCATGGGCGCGGATCGCGGTGTCCGCCAGCACGGTCACCACGCTAGGCTGCACCTCCAGCATGCCGCCGGAGACGTAGAAGTGCTCCTGCTCGCCGCGCTCATTCTCGACCCGCACGTCGCCCGGCTTCAGCCGACTGATGAAGGCGGTATGGCGGGGGGCGATGCCAACCTCGCCCATCTCCGCCGGGGCGTAGACCATGGTCGCGGTGCCCGAGTGGATGGCGCCCTCCGCGCTCACGATGTCGACATGGATGGTCATGGCCATGGTCGGATTCTCCGCGGACCTACATCCGCTCGGCCTTGGCGACGGCCTCCTCGATCCCGCCGACCATGTAGAAGGCCTGCTCGGGGAGGTGGTCGTACTCGCCGTTCACGATCGCCTTGAAGTCCTTGATGGTGTCCTTGACCGAGACGAACTTGCCCGGCGACCCGGTGAAGACCTCGGCGACGAAGAAGGGCTGGGAGAGGAAGCGCTGGATCTTGCGCGCCCGGGCGACGGTGAGCTTGTCCTCCTCGGAGAGCTCGTCCATGCCGAGGATCGCGATGATGTCCTTGAGCTCCTTGTAGCGCTGCAAGGTGCCCTGGACCGCGCGGGCGGTGTCATAGTGCTCGGCGCCGACGACGTTGGGATCGAGGATGCGGCTGGTCGAGTCGAGCGGGTCGACGGCGGGGTAGATACCCAGCTCGGCGATCTGGCGCGAGAGCACCAGGGTCGCGTCCAGGTGGGCGAAGGTGGTGGCCGGCGAGGGGTCCGTCAGGTCGTCGGCCGGGACATACACCGCCTGGAAGGACGTGATGGAGCCGGTTCGGGTGGAGGTGATGCGCTCCTGCAGGGCGCCCATCTCCGAGGCCAGGGTGGGCTGGTAACCCACCGCCGAGGGCATGCGCCCGAGCAGTGCCGAGACCTCCGTGCCAGCGAGCGTATAGCGGTAGATGTTGTCGATGAACATGAGCACGTCGCGACCCTCGTCGCGGAAGTACTCGGCCATGGTCAGCCCGGTGAGGGCCACGCGCAGGCGGTTTCCGGGCGGCTCGTTCATCTGGCCATAGACCAGGGCCACCTTGTCGAGCACCCCGCCCTCGGTCATCTCGTGGTAGAAGTCGTTGCCCTCGCGGGTGCGCTCACCGACCCCGGCGAACACCGAGTAGCCGGAGTGCTCCACCGCGATGTTGCGGATCAGCTCCATCAGGGTGACGGTCTTGCCCACGCCGGCACCGCCGAAGAGGCCGACCTTGCCGCCCTTCTGGATCGGCATGATCAGGTCGATGACCTTGATGCCGGTCTCCAGGATCTCGGTCGAGGCGGCCTGATCGGCGAGCTTTGGTGCCGCCCGGTGGATCGGCCAGCGCGCCTCCGAGTCGACCGGGCCCTTCTCGTCCACCGCGTTGCCGAGCACGTCCATGATCCGACCGAGGGTCGCCTTGCCGACCGGGACACTGATCGGGGCCCCGGTGGAGTAGACCGCGACACCACGCCTCAGACCGTCGGTCGAGCCCATGGCGATGGTGCGCACGACGCCGTCACCGAGCTGCTGCTGGACCTCCAGCGTGAGGCCGGTGGAGTCGATGGTCAGGGCGTCGTAGACCCTGGGCATCGCGCCGCGCGGGAACTGCACGTCCACCACGGCGCCGATGATCTGCACTACGTTGCCGGAGCTCATAATTCTCTATCCTCTTCTCGCCGGGGGGCGTCGTCGAATGCTGTTGCGCGCGATCGCGGCGGGCTAGACGGCGGCGGCGCCGCTCACGATCTCGGAAATTTCTTGGGTGATCGCGGCCTGGCGCGCCTTGTTGTAGACGAGCTGGAGCTCGTCGATCAGGTTGCCCGCGTTGTCGGTCGCCGCCTTCATGGCGACCATGCGGGCGGCCTGCTCACAGGCGCCGTTCTCGACCACCGCCTGGTAGACCAGGGACTCGATGTAACGGGTGAGCAGGGCGTCGAGCACCGTCTTGGCGCTGGGCTCGTAGATATAGTCCCAGTGCAGGGGCATCGCCTCCTGCTCCCCGCCGACGAGCGGGACGAGCTGGCGGATCACCGGGCGCTGGGTCATCGTGTTGACGAACTCGTTGCTCGCCACGTAGATCGCGTCGATCTGCTGGTTCTCGAAGGCGTCGAGCATGACCTTGACAGTGCCGATCAGGTCCTCGACGTGAGGGTTATCTCCGAGCTGCGTGGTCTGCGCCAGGACGTTGCCGCCGAAGCGGCGGAAGAATCCCAGCGCCTTGCTCCCGATGGTGCAGAAGACCGGCTCAATGCCCTCGCCCCTTAGGGCCTTGATCTCGTGCAGCAGGCGGCGCAACAGGTTGCTGTTCAGCCCGCCGCACAGGCCGCGGTCGGAGGACACCACGATGTAACCGATGCGCTTGCGCGGCCGCTCCACCGCCATGAAGGAGTGGTGGTACTCGGGGGTGGCGCGCGCCAGGTGGCTGATCACCTGCAGCATCTTCTCCGCATAGGGGCGGGAGGCGGCCATGCGGTCCTGGGCACGGCGCATCTTGGACGCCGCGACCATCTGCATGGCCTTGGTGATCTTCTGCGTGCTCTTGATGCTTGCGATCTTGGTTCGGACTTCTTTCGCGCCGGCCATTCGTCAGCTCCCAGCCGCCAGCCGCGGGCTGGCTCGGTCAATCGGGTGGTCCGCCCTGGTCATGTCCTGGAGGCTCACCAGGTGTTGTTGGCCTTGAAGTCCTTGAGCGCGGCATGCATCGCGGCCTGGATCTCCTCCTTATAGTCCCCCGTCGCATTGATTCGGTCGAGGAGGTCGGCCTGGCTCGACTTGAGGTAGGACTGCAGGGCCTGCTCGAAGTCCACGACCTTCTTGACATCCACGTCGTCGAGATAGCCCTCGTTGGCGGCGAAGAGCGACAGCGCCATCTGCGCCACGCTCATCGGGGAGTACTGCACCTGCTTCATCAGCTCGGTAACCCGCTCGCCGCGCTGGAGCTGCTTGCGGGTCGCCTCGTCGAGGTCGGAGGCGAACTGCGAGAAGGCCGCAAGCTCGCGGTACTGGGCTAGGGCCAGGCGGATGCCGCCACCGAGCTTCTTGATGATCTTGGTCTGGGCCGCGCCGCCAACGCGCGAGACCGAGAGTCCCGCGTTGATCGCGGGGCGGATACCGGCGTTGAAGAGGTCCGTCTCGAGGAAGATCTGGCCGTCGGTGATCGAGATGACGTTTGTTGGGACGAAAGCGGACACGTCGCCGGCTTGGGTCTCGATGATCGGCAGGGCCGTGAGCGATCCGGTCTTGCCCTTGACCTCGCCGTTGGTGGCCGCCTCGACGAAGTCGGCATTGACCCGTGCGGCCCGCTCGAGGAGACGCGAGTGGAGATAGAAGACGTCACCGGGATAGGCCTCGCGCCCCGGCGGACGGCGCAGCAGGAGCGAGACCTGGCGGTAGGCCCAGGCCTGCTTCGTGAGGTCGTCGTAAACGATCAGGGCGTCCTCGCCGCGGTCGCGGAAGTACTCGCCCATGGTGCAGCCGGTATAGGGGGCGATGTACTGCATGGCGGCAGACTCGGCGGCGGCGGCGGAGACGATGATGGTGTGGTCCATCGCGCCGTGCTCCTCGAGCTTGCGCACCAGCGCCGCGATCGAGGAGTTCTTCTGGCCCACCGCCACGTAGATGCACTTAATCCCGGTGCCCTTCTGGTTGATGATGGCGTCGACCGCCACCGCGGTCTTGCCGGTCTGGCGGTCGCCGATGATCAGCTCGCGCTGGCCGCGCCCGACCGGGACCATGGCGTCGATGGCCTTGAGCCCGGTCTGCACCGGCTGGTCCACCGATTGGCGCGCGATGACGCCGGGTGCCACCTTCTCGATCGGCGAGGATGCCGCCGCGGCGATCGGTCCCTTGCCGTCGATCGGATTGCCGAGGGCGTCGACTACACGGCCGAGCAGGGCGTGGCCGACCGGGACCTCCAAGACGCGCCCCGTGCAGCGCACCCAGTCGCCCTCGGAGAGATGGGTGTAGTCACCCAACACCACCGCGCCCACCGAGTCACGCTCCAGGTTGAGCGCCAGGCCTAGGGTGTCGCCCGGGAACTCCAGCATCTCGTAGTACTGGGCGTCCGACAGCCCGTGCACGCGCACGATGCCATCGGTGAGGCTGACGATGGTCCCCTCGGTCCGCGCCTCGGTCTTGAGCTCGAACTTCTCGATCTTCTGCTTGATGAGATCGCTGATCTCGGAAGGATTCAGTTGCATGGCGGTGTTCCGTTCAGAATTGCAGTGCGTGGGCAAGCTGCCGGAGCTTGCCGCGGACCGAGGCGTCGATCACCAGGTCACCGGAGCGGATCTCCACCCCCCCGATCAGCTCGGGGTCCTCCTCGACACGGAGCTCCACCCGACCGCCGAGGCGCCGCGTCAGCGCGGCGGCAAGCTCGGCCTGCTGCTCGGGGCCGACGGGGTAGGCGCTGCGCACCAGGACGTGGCGCACCCCTTGGTCGGCGATGCGGCTCGCCTCGAACAGCTCGGCGATCTCCGGGATGGCGCCGAGGCGGGCGTTGTCCGCCAGCAGGCGCACCAGGTTTTCGGCCTCGACCGGGAGGGCGTCGCCGCACACCTCTAGGATCATGTCGCGGATGCGCTCCCGCGGGACGTTCGGATTGGCGATCTGGGCAGCCATCTGCGGGTCGCTCGCCACCGCGGACAACAGGGCCAGGGCCTGCGACCAGGACTCGACGACGCCGGCCTCTTTGGCCCGGGCGAACACCGCCTCGGCATAGGGCCGGGCGATGGTGGTGATCTCTCCAGCCATGGTGTTGCCTTAGAGCTGCTTGGCGAAGGCGTCGACGAGGGTGCCGTGGGCCTTGGGGTCGATCTCCTTCTGCAGGATCCGCTCGGCGGCGGCCACCGCGAGATCGGCCACCCGCTGGCGTAGGTTCTCGCGCGCGCGGTTGGTCTCCTGGTCGATCTCCGCCTTGGCCGCGGCGACCAGCCGAGCACCCTCGGCGCGGGCCTCCTGCTTGGCCTCGTCGACGATCTCGCTGGCGCGCTTCTGCGCCTGGTTGACGATCTCGGCCGCCTGCGCCTTGGCCTGCTGCAGGATCTCCAGGGCGCGCTTCTGACCGAGCTCCTGCTCGTGGTGCCCGCGCTCGGCCGCCGCCAGGCCCTCGGCGATCTTCGCCTTGCGCGCCTCCAGCGCCTTAACGATGGGGGCCCAGACGAACTTCATGGTGAACCAGACGAACACCGCGAAGGCGATCATCTGGCCGATGAGCGTCAGATTGAAATTCATGCTACGCCTCGCAGGGCAGTCGTGAGAACGAGCCTGTCGCGACCGGCGCTCAGACGGCAAACATCAGATAGAGGCCCATGGCGATCGAGATCACGGGGAGGGCGTCGGTGAGGCCCATGACGATGAAGAAGTTGGTGCGCAGCATCGGAATGAGCTCGGGCTGGCGCGCGGCGCCCTCCAGGAATCGGCCACCAAGGACGCCGATACCGACGGCCGCACCCAGGGCGCCGAGACCCAGCATGAGACCGGCGGCGATGAAGACCAGAGCTTGTGCAAGTTCCATGATTCCCCCTTGACGATGGGTGAGAGGTCGGATTGAGGACGAGGTCAGTGGTGCTTCTGGTGCGCCATGTCGAGATAGACGATGGTGAGCACCGTGAAGATGAAGGCCTGGAGGGTGATGATCAGGATGTGGAAGATCGCCCAGGCGAGCTGCGCGAAGAGCCCCGTGACCGCCAGCACCAGGCCGCCGCTATACATGATCGCGATGAGGATGAAGATCATCTCGCCGGCATAGAGGTTGCCGAAGAGACGCAGCGCCAACGAGACCGGCTTGGAGAGCAGGCTAATGCCCTCTAGGACCAGGTTGAAGGGCATCCCCCACTTGCCGAAGGGCTGCAGGGTCAGCTCGCCGAGGAAGCCGCCGATGCCCTTGATCTTGATACTGTAGTAGAGCACCAGGATGAAGACCATCAGGGCCATCCCGAAGGTGGCGTTGGGATCGGTCGTGGGGACGATCTTGAGATAGTGGATACCAATCAGGGTGGCCAGCCAAGGGACGAGGTCGACCGGGATCAGGTCCATCAGGTTCATCAGGAAGACCCAGACGAATATGGTCAAGGCCAGCGGCGCGACCAGCGGATTCTGGCCACTGAATGAGCCACGCACGTTCTCGTCGATGAACTCGACGATCCATTCCGCGAAGTTCTGCCGTCCGGTGGGCACCCCCGCGGTCGCACGCTGGGCGACTCCGTAGAAGAACCAGATGAACAGCCCGCCGAGCAGCAGGGAGAAAGCCATGGTGTCGACGTTGATGGCCCAGAAGCCCATGGCCGCCGCCTCGTCCATGTCGTGAGCGAAGTCCAGCCCGTGCTCCGGGTGATAGCCGAAGGTCAGGTTGGTCAGGTGGTGCCGAATGTATTCGGTGGAGGTGAGCGTCTCGGACGAGGCCATCGGTCAACTCCCAGGTGTCTGGCCCGCGCCCGCCACGGACGCGAGAACCGCCGGCAGCACCTGCGCGGCAAAGTAAGCGGCAATCAGCGCCAACGGGCTGAGGCCCTCGAGCGTCGCGAAGGAGACCGCGAAGAGGGTCAGGGTCAACCCGAGCTTTGCGATCTCCGCGCCATAGAGGCGAGCACCGAGCACCTTGACGTCCGACGTTTCGTCGCCGCGAAGGACCCAGTGAGCAAAGGCCAGGTTCGCCACGAGACAGACGCCAGCACCGATCAGGACCGAGAGCGCGATCGACGCGCCGAACGGCCAGGCCAGGATCGGCAAGAGCAGCGTCATGGCAAGCTGCACACCCAGGACCCGCTTGATCTGCGGGTCGTGCGGTTGGCGCTTTGCCCCTTGTGGACTCGGAATTCTGACCCCCTCCCACGCCGCCGCGGAAGTATAAGTGCGGGCGAATATACGGTCAAACCGGGCTCGTCAGATCCGGCAACGGTTGGGCGGTCGGCCAACGGGATAACTGACTGATGGGCCTCGAACAGCCCTTACTTGATGTGCCCCAGGATTCCGTCGAGCTCGTCGAGGCTGTTGTAGGCAATCACCAACCGGCCGGCCCCCCGCCGCCCCTGCTGGATCAGGACCCTGGCCCCGAGGCGGTCGGTGAGGTCGTCCTGCAGGCGACGGACGTCGGGGTCCGGCTCGACCCGCGGCAGGGTCCGCGGGGTCTCCTCGCCCTCTAGCTGCAGGCGGCGCACCCGCCGCTCGGTCTCGCGCACGGAGAGCCCGCGCGCGACGACCTCGCCGGCGGCGCGGCTCTGCTGCGGACCGCGCAGGCCCAGCAGCGCCCGGGCATGACCCATCTCCAGGCGGCCGCCGCGCAGGTAGCCCTTCACCTCGTCATTGAGCTCGAGGAGGCGCAGCAAGTTGGTAACCGTGGTGCGCGACTTGCCCACCGCCTCGGCGACCTGCTGGTGGGTCAGTCCGAACTCGGTCAGCAGCCGGGCGAGGGCCTCCGCCTCTTCGAGGGGATTGAGGTCGGCGCGTTGGATATTCTCGATCAACGCGATGGCGATGGCCGCCTGCTCGTCGACATCGCGCACCACCACCGGGATCTCGCGGAGCCCAGCCTGCTGGGAGGCACGCCAGCGACGCTCGCCCGCGACGATTTCGTAGCGCCCTTCCCCGATGGGCCGCACCACGATGGGCTGGATCACCCCTTGGGCGGCGATGGAGTCGGCGAGCTCGCGCAGGCTGTCGGGGTCGAAGTCGCGCCGCGGCTGGTAGCGGCCGCGCTGGATGAGGTCGAGCGGCAGGCTCGACAGCGACTCCTGCGCCGAGGCCCCGGCGATGCCTTCCTCATCGCCCAGCTCGATCTCGCGCGCGCCCCCGAGCAGCGCCTCCAGACCCCGGCCCAAGCCTCGCTTCTTCACCGACATTCGGCCCCTCCTCCTCGATTCAGGCCGCCGCGGCCCGTTTCTCCTGGCGCCGCAAGACCTCGCTCGCGAGCGCTAGGTAAGAGATCGCGCCGCGGGAGCTGCTATCGTAGAGCAGCACGGGCAGCCCGTGGCTGGGCGCCTCGGCAAGACGCACGTTGCGCGGGATGATGGTGCGGTAGACCTCGTCCGTGAAGTGGGTGACGAGCTGGGTGGAGACCTGGTTGGCGAGGTTGTTGCGCGGGTCGTGCATGGTGCGCAGTATGCCCTCGATGCGCAGCCCGCGGTTGCGCGTCACGCGGATCTGCTCGATGGTGTCGAGCAGGGCGGAGAGTCCCTCTAGCGCGTAGTACTCGCACTGGATCGGGATCAGCACCCCCTGGGCCGCCACCAAGGCGTTGACCGTGAGCATGTTGAGCGATGGCGGGCAGTCGATGATGACGAGCTCGTAGTCGTCGCCGACGTTGGCGAGCAGGTGCGCGAGCCGCCGCTCGCGCTCGGGTGAGTGCATCAGACCGACCTCGGCAGCGGTGAGATCTCCGTTGGCGGGCAGGAGATCGAAGCCCGGGCTCGGCTCATCAACGCGGCACCGGCAGTCGGCGAGCGACAGGTCCCCGAGCAGCAGGTCGCAGGTCGTGCGCACGAGTGCGTGCTTGTCGACCCCACAGCCCATGGTGGCATTGCCCTGCGGGTCCATATCAACGAGCAGGACGCGCCGCCCCATGGAGGCGAGGGACGCCGCCAGGTTGACGGCCGTGGTGGTCTTACCCACGCCACCCTTCTGATTGGCAATGGCGATCGTGCGGACCATGTCGGCCTCTCTACTCCGGGCGGATCTCAATGAGATGGCGCTCCCCCTCCACAAAGGGCACCGCCAGGCGGTGCACCAGGACGCGGCCGAGCACCGGGGCGAGCGCCGCGAGCTCCTCGCTCGGGCGACGGCCCTTCATCACCAGGAGGCGCCCGGACGGCTCAAGGAGGGGTTCGGCGGCCGCAGCAAGGACGGCGAGGGGCGCCACGGCGCGGCTCAGAATGGTAGCGAATTTTCGCCCGGGTCGATACGACTCGAACCGTGCCTGGACCACCTCCACATTGGTGAGCGCGAGCTCGAGGGCGGCCTGACGCACGAAGCGCGTCTTCTTGCCGCTGCTGTCGAGGAGGGCGAACGCCCGCCCGGGCTGGGTGATCGCCAGCGGCAGGCCCGGCAGGCCGGCCCCCGTTCCCACATCTAGCACGCTGTCTCCCTGTAAGTAGGCGCTCACAGACAGGCTGTCGAGCAGGTGACGGGCGACCATCTCGATCGGGTCGCGGACCGCGGTCAGGTTGTAGGCCCGGTTCCACCGCGCGAGGAGCGCGACCAGCGCGAGCAGCCGCTCGCGCTCGGCGTGATCGGGGTTGAGCACCAGGCGAGCGAGTCCATCATCGAGGCGGGCGCGGAGCTCGGCCTCGTCGGGCGCCGGAGTCATGCGGCCGCGGCGCCGCGCCGGCGCAGATGGATTAGCAACAGCGAGACGGCCGCCGGTGTGACGCCAGGGATGCGTGCGGCCTGGCCCAGGGTGTAGGGCCGGACCCGGTTAAGCGTCTCCCGGACCTCGGTCGAGAGACCGCGCACCCGGTCGAAATCGAAGTCGACCGGGAGGCGCACCGCCTCTTGGGCGCGCTGTCGCTCGATCTCGTCGCGCTGGCGCTCGATGTAGCCCGCGTACTTGGCCTGGATCTCCACCTGCTCGGCCACTACTGGATCGACGTCCGCTTTTGGAACCTGGGGTAACCGATGAAGTGAGTGATAACTCACATTCGGTCGGGCGAGTAGCTCCAGGGCGCGTGCCTCGCGGCGCAGCTCGTCGCCGAGGACCTCGCGCAATAGCGCGTCGTCGGCCTCGCGGGGACGCACCCAGGTCTCGCGCAGGCGCTCGCGCTCGCGCTCGATCGCCTCGTGCTTCTCCGAGAATCGTCGCCATTGCGCCTCGCCCACCAGCCCGAGTCGCCGCCCGGTCTCGGTGAGTCTCAGGTCCGCGTTGTCCTCGCGCAGCAGTAGCCGGTATTCGGCCCGGCTGGTGAACATGCGGTAGGGCTCGGTGGTCCCGCGGGTGATCAGGTCGTCCACCAGCACGCCGAGATAGGCCTCGTCCCGCCTAGGGCACCAGGGCTCCTCATCGCGCCTGCAGCGGGCGGCATTGACGCCGGCGATCAGGCCCTGGGCCGCGGCCTCCTCGTAGCCGGTCGTGCCGTTGATCTGGCCGGCGAAGAAGAGCCCCTGGATGTCGCGGGTCTGCAGCGACGGCAGGAGATCACGCGGGTCGAAGAAGTCGTACTCGATGGCGTAGCCGGGGCGGGTGATATGGGCCTGCTCGAAGCCGCGGATCGAGCGCACCAGGGCGAGCTGGACGTCATACGGCAGGCTGGTGGAGATGCCGTTGGGGTAGACCTCGTGGGTCCCCAGGCCCTCGGGCTCGACGAAGACCTGGTGCGAGTCCTTGTCGGCGAAGCGCACCACCTTATCCTCGATCGACGGACAGTAGCGGGGTCCGACACCTTCGATTAGTCCGGTGAAGAGCGGCGAGCGGGAGAGACCAGAGCGGATCAGATCATGGGTGCGGTCGTTGGTGCGGGCGATGTGGCAGCTCACCTGGCGCGGGTGGTCCTCGGGCCGGCCGAGGAAGGAGAACACTGGGACCGGCTCGTCGCCCGGCTGGGGCTCGAGGACCGAGTAGTCGATGGTGCGCCCGTCGATCCGCGGCGGCGTGCCCGTCTTCAGCCGCGCGACCCGCAGCGGCAGCTCGCGCAGGCGGCGCGCTAGGGCGTTGGCCGGTGGATCGCCCGCGCGGCCGCCCTCATAATTGGCGAGGCCGACATGGATGCGTCCGCCGAGAAAGGTGCCCACGGTGAGGACGAGGGCGCGGGTCCGCCAGGCGAGACCCATTTGGGTACGCACCCCGGTGACCCGTCCGCCCTCGACCACCAGGTCGTCGGCAGGCTGCTGGAAGAGGTCGAGGCCCGGTTGCTCCTCGATCGCGCGGCGGATGGCGGCGCGGTAGAGCGCCCGGTCGGCCTGGGCGCGGGTCGCACGCACCGCCGGGCCCTTGCTGGCGTTGAGGATGCGAAACTGGATGCCCGCGCCGTCGGCGGCACGGGCCATGACTCCGCCGAGGGCGTCGATCTCCTTGACCAGATGGCCCTTGCCGATCCCGCCAATGGCGGGGTTGCAGCTCATCTGCCCGATGGTCTCGATGTTGTGGGTCAGCAGGAGGGTGCGCGCACCCATGCGCGCGGCGGCCAGTGCGGCCT
The DNA here is from genome assembly GCA_025458165.1 of Chromatiaceae bacterium. GTDB lineage: Bacteria > Pseudomonadota > Gammaproteobacteria > Chromatiales > Chromatiaceae > JALOTB01. Next base: position 31,700 of record JALOTB010000001.1, read on the forward strand.
CAGTGCCGGCGTGTCCGCCGCCGACCACGATCACGTCATAGGATGTTGGAGCCCACATGGCAGCCTCGGCCTTGACCCATCACCCGGTAAGTCTAACCGAATCGCAGTTCGCGCAACCGACTGCTTTCAGTCGGTTTTTGTCGGTCCACGAGGGTCCCAGCCCCAGCCCCCGCGGTCGCGCCGGCTGATGTCCGCTGCAACCGCCCGGATCGATCGGGTCCTGCTCGCCGCCGGTGACGTCATCCTCGGGAAGGGCCACGAGCTGAGGCTCGCCATCGCGTGCATCCTGGCGCGGGGGCACCTGCTGATCGAGGACCTCCCAGGGGTCGGCAAGACGACGTTGGCGCACCTCATCGCGCGGCTGCTCGGCCTGGAGTACTCCCGCATCCAGTTCACCAGCGACCTGCTGCCGGCCGACATCACCGGCGCCTCGGTCTACGAGCGGCGCAGCGAGGCCTTCCGTTTCCACCCCGGGCCGATCTTCGCCCAGGTGGTCCTCGCCGACGAGATCAACCGCGCGACACCCAAGGCGCAGAGCGCCCTGCTGGAGGCGATGGAGGAGGGGCAGGTGACCGTCGAAGGGGAGACCCGCCGGCTGCCCGAGCCCTTCTTCGTCATCGCCACCCAGAATCCGACCTATCAGATCGGGACCTTTCCCCTGCCCGAATCCCAGCTCGACCGCTTCCTGATGCGCATCGCGCTGGGCTATCCGGCGGAGCAAGAGGAGAAGACGCTGCTCGCCGGCGAGGACCGCCGCCGCCTCCTGGCTCGGCTGGACGCCGCGCTGACGGCGACCGAGCTCCTGGAGCTACAGCGGCAGGTCGATGCGGTCCACGCGGCGGCGCCGATCATCGATTACTGCTATGCCCTGGTGGTCTTCACCCGGCGCTCCGGGCGCTTCCTGCACGGACTCTCGCCGCGGGCGGGGCTCGGGCTGCTGCGCAGCGCACGGGCCTGGGCCTTGCTCGCCGGGCGCGCCTTCGTGATCCCGGAGGACGTCCAGGCGGTGCTGCCGGCCTGCGTCCCGCACCGCCTGATCAGCGCCGAGGACAACGCCCCGGGCGGCCATCCCGACGTCGCGCGCTACATCCTCGAGCGCGTGCCGGTTCCGTGATCGCCGCCACTCGCGGGGAGGGAGCCCGACCGCGCTGGGCCGCCCGATTCATGCGCACCGCCCCGCTTGGCGCCGATGGCGCCGCCCAGATACGCGGCCGGCACATCTATATCCTGCCAACCGGCATGGGCGTTCTGCTCGGGTCGGTGCTGCTCCTGATGCTGCTCGGCTCGCTCAACTACCAGAACAACCTGGGGCTCTTCCTCACCTTTTTGATAGGCTCGGTGGCCATCGTGGCCATGCACCACACCTGGTTCAACCTGTTGCATCTGAGGGTCGAGGCACGCGGCGGGCCGCCGGTCTTCGCGGGCGCGGAGGCGCTCTTCAGCCTCACGCTTTCGGAGCCGGGGATCCGGGCGCGCCCCGACCTGTGCCTGCCGGGGTGCGATGACAAGGCCCGAATCGCCCGCGGCGGCAGTGCCCAGCTCGGGGTGCGCCTCGCCGCCGACCGGCGCGGCTGGCGCTACCTGAAACGGGTCGAGATTGAGACGCGCTACCCCCTCGGCCTCTTCCGCGCATGGAGCCTGGCGCAGGTCCAGGGCCAGGTGCTGGTCTACCCGAGTCCCGCGGCACACGGACCCGAGCCTCCCTTGCTCCCTGCGCTGGGTGAGAGCCAGGTCGGGGATCTTGGCGTGGGGGCGGACGACTTCGTCGGTCCGCGTACCTATCGCCCGGGGGATTCGCCTCGCCATCTCGACTGGAAGGCGCTCGCGCGCGAGCGCGGGCTGGTCGTCAAGCAATTCGGCGGGGATCAGAGCGCCCAGGTCTGGCTGGACATCGCGACCCTACCGGCGGCGGACCTGGAGACCCGACTCGGGCTCCTTTGCCGCCAGGTGCTTGACGCCGCCGAGGCCGGGCTGAGCTACGGCCTTCGGCTGCCGGGACAGACCATCCCGCTGGGCCGGGGCGATGCCCACCGCCACCGGTGTCTGGAGGCCCTGGCAACCTTCGACCATGGCTGAACCCCCGCACCCAGCGTCTGAGGTCGCCCGGGCCGATCAGATCATGGCGATGGGCCTGCTGCTCGTGCTCGCCGCCGTCCCGCTCCTGCGCGAGGTCGAGTCATCGGTGGGCGGCTACGTCTTCGCACTGCTCCTGCTGCGTTTCGCCGCCCTGCGCTGGCCGCGGCTGACCCCCAACCGCTGGCACCTGATGGGGCTCACCCTGGCCGGCGGTGCCGTGGTGTACTCGGCCTACGCGACCCTGATCGGCCAGGAGGCAGGCACCGCCCTGCTTGCCACCATGTTGACGCTCAAGGTCCTGGAGGTGCGCGGGGCGCGCGACCTGCGGATCGCCACCGCGCTCTTCGGGTTCCTCTTGGTGAGCCAGTTCCTGTTCAGCCAATCGGCCGGGCTAGGGCTCTATTTCGTCGCGCTGATGGTCGGCAACTTCGCCCTGATGGCGGACCTTTCCGGGCGCGATCCGGCGCGTCCGATCGCCGGCGCCCTACGCGTCGCCGGGCGGCTCAGCCTACAGGCGCTGCCGCTGGCACTGGTACTGTTCGTTCTCTTCCCTCGCCTCTCCGGACCCCTCTGGAGCATCAACCCGCCGGTCGAGAAGGCACGCACCGGGGTCAAGGATTGGATGGAGCCCGGCTCGATCACTGACCTGATCCTGTCCGGCGAGCTGGCCTTCCGTGTGCGCTTCGAGGGGGCCGCACCTCGACCGGATCAGCTTTACTGGCGGGGCCCCGTGCTCTGGCGCAGTGAAGGCCGGCGCTGGGTGCCCGGGGCACCGGTTCTGCCGCCGCCCGTGCCGAAATCGCTGGGTGAGCGTCTCGCCTACTCCGTCACTCTCGAGCCAACGGGTCAGCGCTCGCTGTTCGCCCTCGACCTGCCCGCTGAGGCTCCGCCGAGGGGTCGCATGACGGGTGACTTCCAGGTCCTGGCCGAGCGCCCGGTCGTTGAGCCGATGCGCTACCGGATGGTCTCGGCGCTCAGTTATCACACCGGCAAGCTGTCCGCTGAGGAAGAGCGCGCCGGGCTCGCCCTGCCCGGCAACGTCACCCGGCGGATGCGTGAGCTGGTCGCAGGCTGGCAAGCGAGCGGCATAAGCCCCGAGGAGCTGGTTGATGTCGCCCTCGCCCACTTTCGCGAGGAGCCGTTCTACTACACCCTGGCCCCGCCCAGGCTCGGCACCAACCCTGTCGATCAATTCCTATTTCAGACCCGGCGCGGATTCTGCGAGCACTATGCCGGCGCCTTCGCGCTGCTCATGCGGATCGCAGGCGTCCCATCGCGGGTGGTGCTCGGCTATCACGGCGGCGAGCTTAACCCGATGGGCGGACACTACATCATCCGCCAGTCCGACGCCCACGCGTGGACCGAGGTCTGGTTGGCGGACCGGGGCTGGGTGCGGGTCGACCCGACGGCGGCCATCGCCCCCGAGCGGGTCGAGGCGAGCGACCTGCTCTCAGGGCTGGCGGGCGCGGCACCCGCGCGGTTCCAGGGCGAGCCGCCGGCGGTCCTCCTGCGCTGGCTGCATCAGGTGCGGCTGCTCGCCGACGCCGCGGACGCGCGCTGGTACGACTGGGTGGTCGGCTACTCGAACCTGCGCCAGCAACGCCTGCTCGACGTCTTCGGCCTCGGGGCGCTGCGCGAGTACGGGCTGGCGGCCGGGATGCTGCTCGCCGCTACGATCGTGCTCGGCTTGATCGTCACCACGCTAACGCGCGGGGACGCCAAACCGGACGCGCTTGAGCAGATCTATCGCCGTTTTTGCCGGCGTCTCGCGCGGATCGGTCTGCACCGCGCGCCGAGCGAGGGACCCCTGGCGTTCGGACGCCGGGTGAGCGCGCTGCGCCCCGATCTGCGCCCGGCCGTGGATGGATTCCTCGCGCTCTACCTGCCGTTGCGTTACGGCGGACGGGAGCCACCCGGAGGTCTGCCGGCACTAAGACGCGCGTTGGCCGGCTTTCACCCCCGATCCCGGCCAGGATAATCAAGTGAATTAAACCCAGAACGCGGAGTGGGCGGTCACTTACCTATACAGAATCCGGAGAAGATCCGCCCGAGCAAGTCCTCCGAGGTGACCTCCCCGGTTATCTCTCCTAGGGCCCGTTGGGCCTGCCGGAGGTCCTCGGCGACCAGCTCCGCCGCGCCGGTTGCGGCGAGCGTGCTCTGCGCCCGCTCCAGGTATGCGAGCGCCCGCTCTAAGACGTCGAGGTGACGGCGCCGGGCAAGGAACTCGCCGCTATCGACGCCCTGAAACCCCGCGATCGCCTTGAGGTGGGTCCGCAGCAGGTCCAGGCCCGCACCGGTCGTTGCAGAGAGCGCGATCTCCACCCCCCCGGGGGTCTCGCGGGTACCCGCCGGAAAGCCGGTGAGATCCACCTTGTTGCGCACGAAGGTAACCGGGACGCGCGGCGGGAGCTCGACTGCAACGGTAGCACGATGCTCGGGGTCCGCCAGGCCATCGAAGACCCATAGCAGCCGGTCGGCCTGCTGGATCTGTTGGCGGGCGCGGCGCATACCCTCCTGCTCGATCGCATCCGTTGATGGCCGCAGACCGGCCGTGTCGATCAGGTGCAACGGCATCCCATCGATCTGGATCGCCTCGCGGAGTAGGTCGCGGGTGGTGCCGGGAACGGCCGTGACGATTGCTCGATCGGTCCCGCAGAGGGCGTTGAGGAGGCTCGATTTGCCCGCGTTCGGCGGACCCGCGATCACGACCTGCAGTCCCTCCCGCACCAACTGCCCCTGGCGGGCGCTGGCGATCAAGGCCCGGGTCTCATCGACCAGACGCGCCGCCTGCACCGCCACCTCGGGGCCACTCAGCAGATCGATGTCGTCATCGGGGAAGTCGAGGGCGGCCTCGACGAAGGTGCGCAGATGGATCAGCCCCTCGACCAGGTCGGCAACGCGGCGCGAGAAGAACCCCACCAGGGTCCGAGCCGCAAGCCGGGCGGCGGCCTCAGTCGCGCTGTCGATGAGGTCGGCGATGGCCTCGGCCTGAGTGAGATCGATCTTCCCGTTGAGGAAGGCGCGCTCGCTGAACTCACCGGGCCGGGCGAGCCGCGCGCCCGCGGCGAGGACGCGGCGCAGCACCAGGTCCATGACCACCGGTCCACCGTGGCCCTGGAGCTCGAGGACATCCTCCCCGGTAAAGGAATGGGGGGCGGGGAAGAAGAGCGCGATGCCCTGGTCGATGGCGGCACCCTCGGCGTCGCGAAAGGTCGCGAATGCCGCGGTCCTCGCACGTGGGCAGGCGCCTAGGACGGCCTCTGCGATCAGACCCGACAATGGGCCGGAGACACGTACGACACCGACCGCCCCAAGCCCAGGGGGTGTGGCAACCGCCGCAATGGTCTCGACCGCGGCCAAGCTCGCGCCGCCGATGCCCGCGAGGTCAGTGCTTGGCGTTGGCCGCAGCCCGCTCGATGTTGCGGGTGATGTGCCATTGCTGCGCGATGGACAGCAGGTTGTTCACCACCCAGTAGAGGACCAGACCCGCGGGGAAGAAGGCGAAGAAGACCGTGAACACGAACGGCAGGGCCATGAAGACCTTCGCCTGGATCGGGTCCGGTGGAGGCGGATTGAGCTTCTGCTGGACGTACATCGACACCCCCATGATCAGGGGCAGGACGAAGTAGGGATCGGGCGCCGAAAGATTGTCGATCCACAGGGCGAAGGGGGCATGGCGCAATTCGACACTCTCCAGCAGAACCCAGTACAGGGCGATGAATACAGGGATCTGGACCAAGATCGGCAGACAGCCGCCGAGCGGATTGATCTTCTCCTTCTTGTACATGTCCATCATGGCCTGGTTGAGGCGCTGCTTGTCATCCCCGTAGCGGTCCTTAAGGGCCTGCAGGCGCGGCGTAAGCTTGCGCATGTTGGCCATGGACTTGTAGCTCGTCTCCGAGAGCTTGTAGAAGGCGAGCTTGATCAAGACGGTGAGGATGATGATGGACCAGCCCCAGTTGCCGACGAGGGAGTGGATCTTGGCGAGCAGCCAGAAGATCGGCTGGGCAAGGACGGTGAGCCAGCCGTAGTCGACGGCGAGGTCGAGCCCGGGGGCGACGGAGGCCAGGGTGTCCTGCAACTTGGGGCCGACGAAGACACGCGTCTCGAAGGCGTGGCTCGCCCCAGGCGCGAGTGTGAGGGGCTCGGAATACTTGCCGATGACATAGCGCCCATCGGGAAGGACATTGGTGTAGAAGGTTTGAACCGTGCCTGACTCGGGGATCCATGCCGTCAGGAAGTAATGCTGGATCATGGCGATCCACCCGTCGGTCACCTTGCGCTCCAGCTTGCGCGAGCGCATGTCGTCGAAGGAGACCTTCTCGTACTTGTCCTCGGGGCTGTAGTAGACGCCCCCCGTGTAGGTGTAGATGAAGCTCGATGCCTCGGGGTCGTACAGCTCGGTGCGCTGGATCTGATTGTAAGTCCGCACGGCAAGGGGTGCGTCGGCGCCATTGCGCACCTCTTGCGTGAGGTGGACGAGATAGCTCCCACGCTCGAACCGGTAGCGTTTGATGACCTCCACCCCGGAGTCGTGAGTCCAGGAGAGCTCGACGGTGAGTGCATCCTGACCAGGCGAGAGGGTGTAACGCGGGGCGGATGCCGCGAACAGCGCGTCGTGGGTCGGCAGCTTTTCCGGCTCGCTTCCGATCACCCCCGATTGAGCAAGGAACAGATTCGGCGGCTCGGGCTTGAGGAGCTGGAAGGGCCCCTGCGGCCGGTCAGGACTCACCGGATAGTCCTTTAGCCAAGCGGCAATCAGGGTGCCTCCGCGGGGGGAGATGTGCAGGCGCAGGACATCAGTCTCGACCTCGATCAGGTCTTGCGTTCCGGGGGCCTCGGTATGGGCGCCTGGCGCGGCGACTGCAGGTGCGGGGACCTCGGGTGCCACGGCGACTTGCGGCGCGTCGGGTGCGATCGCGGGCGCTGGGGCGATCCCAGTGGCTTCGCCGGCCGCTTCGGTCGGCACTGGGCGCGACGCTGGCCCGTAGTCAGCTTGCCAAGCCTGATAGATCAGCAGCAGGACCAGGGCCAGCGCGAAGAAGAGAAAGAGTCGAAGGTTATCCATAGGTGCCTTGGTCCGCCTTATCGGGAACCGGATCGTAACCACCGGGGTGCCAGGGGTGACATCGGCCGAGTCGACGCAGCGCGAGCCAGGTGCCACGGGTCGCGCCGTGCACCTCCATGGCCTCGACCGCGTAGCATGAGCAGCTCGGGTAGAACCGGCAGTGGTTGCCGAGGAGTGGGCTGATCAGGTACTGGTACCCGCGGATCAAGACGATCAACACTCGGCGCATCGTTGATCCCGGATACGTTGCCAATGCTGGGTGAGCGAGCGAGACAGGACTGCGTTGACGCATTGCACCGCGGCTGGCCGGCAGAGGACAACGAGGTCGGCTGAAGGGAGGGACCCCACGGCTAGCCGGAAGCTCTCTCGGATCACCCGCTTGAGTCGACTGCGGTCGACCGCTCGCCGTGCGCACTTCTTCGAGATAGCCAGCCCCAGACGTGCCGGCCCTGGTCGGGCGACCCCCGCGAGTACGGTGAAGTAGGAGTCGGTCGAGCGGAGGGGTCGTGCGAAGACGCAGCCGAAATCGGCGCTCCGGCGGAGCCTCAAACGCCTCGGCAGACCACCCCCGCCATAGCCCGGACGCGGTCCCTCTGGGCGGCTGCTCAGGGTATCAGGCGGGCACGGCCTTTGGCGCGGCGCGCGGCAAGCACCTTACGACCATTGCGGGTCGCCATACGCGCACGGAATCCGTGGGTTCGCGCCCGCTTGAGACGGCTGGGCTGAAAGGTTCTTTTCATGGTATCGATCCGTAGTGCCGGCGAGGTGTTTCGCGCCTGCTCGCAAAGACGGCGAAGTATATTTTTCAGGGGCGAACGGGTCAAACCCGGCGAAGGCTCGGGTCGTTCGTGCCCCGTGCTAGCCCCCGCCGGACACGGCAGCCGAGTCAAGATCCTCGGGTCCTTGGATTGCTTAAATTCAATGGCTTAAGCTGATCGCATCGGACGGGCACCTGGGAGCACGGGCGACGCAAGGGAGCCTCGGAGCCCTTCGTACAGGGTTCCCTAATCTGTGGATAAGTCGGCAGCGGAAGGATAGACTGCCGCCTTGGGGTCGGGCAGCGTACGAGCCCATCAGCCGCGCCCGAAGATATTTGGCTCGGGTTCGACCCGAGCGGCGGGGTCTAGGGAGACAAGCGGACGTGGGAATCTGGCATCAGTGCCTATCGCGACTGAGGGGCGATCTCACCTCGGCGGAGTTCAACACCTTCATCTTGCCGTTGCAGGCGGCAGAGGATGACGGGAGCATCGCGCTCTACGCGCCCAACCGTTTTGTCAAGGACTGGGTCCGGCAGCACTACGAGACCAGGATCATCGAGGTCTGCAACCACCTGAGCAAGGGCGAGATCACCACCGTGCGGCTGGAGATCGGCTCGGTCCGGCGGGCGGGGATCGCGGCATCATCGGAGTCTCCGGGGTTGGCGGGCGGGCTGGCACCACCCACTAGCCGCCTGCGGGTGGGCGTTGAGCAGCGACAGGCCGAGAGTAATCTCAGTCCGGATTTCACCTTCGACTCGTTCGTCGAGGGCAAGTCGAACCAGATCGCGCGGGCCGCATCGATCCAGATCGGGAAGAATCCCGGGACCGTCTACAACCCGCTGTTTATCTACGGCGGGGTTGGCCTTGGCAAGACCCACCTGATGCAGGCGGTCGGCAACATGGTGCTGGCGACGAACCCCCAGGCTCGGGTGGTCTACCTGCACTCCGAGCGCTTTGTGGCTGAGATGGTCAAAGCCCTTCAGCACAACTGCATTGACGAGTTCAAGAAGCGGTACCGTTCGGTCAACGCCCTTCTCATCGACGATGTTCAGTTCTTCGCGGGCAAGGAGCGGTCGCAGGAAGAGTTCTTCCACACCTTCAATGCCTTGTTCGAGTCCCGCCAGCAGATTGTGCTCTCCAGTGATCGCTTCCCCAAAGAGGTGAGCGGGCTCGAGGAGCGGCTCAGGTCGCGCTTTGGGTGGGGCTTGACGGTGGCGATCGAGCCGCCCGACCTGGAGACCCGGGTAGCGATTTTGCAGAGCAAGGCGGCACAGATCAGGGTTGCTCTACCGGACGACGTCGCATTTTTCGTCGGACGGCGCATCCGGTCAAACATCCGAGACCTCGAAGGGGCACTACGCCGGCTGGCGGCTAACTCGCAGTTCACCGGGAAGGCGATCAACCTGGCGTTCGCCAAGGACGCCCTGCGGGACATGCTCGCCGCGCAGGACAAGCAGATCACCATCGAGAACATTCAGAAGACGGTCGCCGAGTATTACAAGATACGCACGTCGGATCTGTTGTCGAGCAAGCGCAGCCGTTCGATCGCTCGGCCTCGACAGATTGCGATGGCGCTGGCAAAGGAGCTGACCAAGCACAGCTTGCCCGAGATTGGGCAGGCCTTTGGAGGCCGAGACCACACCACGGTCTTGCATGCGACGCGAAAGGTGAAAAGCTTGCGGGAGACCGAGGCAGGGATCGAAGAGGACTATGTCAACCTGTTGAGAAGTCTCACCGCATGATGTGGAAAACTTGTGGGGCGATTTCGTGTGGTGTGGTGCGGCAAGTTTATCCACAGGTAACGGACAGGTCTGTGCCGAGTTCTCCCCAGGGAGTTATCGGGTGGAAGATTCTGATTTTCCAGGAGCTTTTCCAGAGATCGAAGGTTTTCCCCTGGCCTTATAAAAACAACTAACGACTTACTTAAAGAGATTTTTAGTGATGCAGATCTTCACCACCAAAGAGTCGCTCATGCCGTTGCTGAACCGCGTAGGTGGGGTCGTCGAGCGTAGGCAGACATTGCCGGTGCTCGGAAACCTACTGATTTCAGCGACCGCGCAGACGATAGAGGTGGTTGGAACGGATTTGGAGGTAGAGGTCCGCTCGCGAATTGCCGCCGACGTGGAGAGCCCCGGAGAGATCACCGTCCCTGCAAGAAAGCTGATCGACATCTGGCGGGCACTCCCGGAGGGCGGAGAGGTAAGCTTTCGGGTGGAGAAGGAACGGGCCGTGATTCGATCTGGGCGCAGTCGGTTTGCGTTGAGCACGCTGCCCGCACGGGACTTTCCGTTGATGGAGGGGGCGGGCGGCGACCTGCGCATCGAGCTGGGGCAGAGACAACTGAAGTCGATGCTAGACCGCACGGCGTTCGCTATGGCGCATCAGGACGTGCGGTATTACCTCAATGGGCTGTTACTCGAGGTCCACGATGACCGCGTGGTGGCAGTGGCGACCGATGGGCACCGCCTGGCCAAAGTGGAGGAAGAGGTAGCCGCCCAGGTGGCGACCGTCCGCCAGGCGATCCTCCCGCGCAAGACGGTGATCGAGCTTTCCCGACTCCTGGGTGGAGCTGACGTGCCGATACAGATCGATCTCTCCGACAAAGGGTTTCGCGCCATCGTGGAGGAGACGGTACTAACCTCGAAGTTAGTGGACGGTCGCTATCCGGATTATGGGCGGGTGATCCCGCTCGGCTCGGACAGGGTGGCGCATGTGAGCCGGGAGGGGTTACGGCAGGCCCTGCTGCGGACGTCGATCTTGTCGAATGAAAAGTATAAGGGGGTGCGCTTGGAGTTTGGGGCTGGAAACCTTCGCGTACAGGCCCACAACCCAGAGCAGGACGAGGCCGAGGAGGAGGTGGAGATCGATTATCGGGGGGAGCCGGCGGCCCTGGGGTTCAACGTCGGGTATTTGCTCGACGTACTTGGGGTCCTTGGGACAGACGAGGTGCACATCGCCTTCAGTGACAGCAACAGCAGCGCGCTCGTGTCTGGCAGCGAAGGGGGCCGAGAGGTCTTCGTCGTGATGCCGCTTCGACTTTGATCTGCGAACGGATTGGTTTCGGGAGGGCAGAGCGGGCGCACGTGCGGCTAGAGAACCTGAAGGCGCAACGGCTGCGCGCGATCTCGGAGGCGGAGCTGAGTCTCTCGCCGGGGGTGAATTGGATCGTTGGGGGGAACGCGGCGGGAAAGACGACGCTGCTGGAGGCGGTTTTCTTACTGGGACGTGGCAAGAGTTTTCGCGGGGCCCGATACGGTGGGCTGGTTCAACACGGGCATGAGGAAGCGTGGATCGAGGCGGACGTTGTGCATGGCCTTCGGCGTCGGCGGATTGGGGTCAAGAAGTCCCGCGAAGGCACCGTCTGGTGGGAGAACGGGGTGCGACGGTGCGGCGTAGATGATCTCGGGGTGCGCGTCCATGTTCGGATGATTGGCGAGAATGCCCAGCGGCTCGTTGAGGGAGACCCGGGGCTTAGGCGCTGGTTCGTGGACTGGAATCTGTTCCACGTGGAACCAGGCTACGGGGAGCTGTTATCGGATTTCCGGCGGGCGCTTGGCCAGCGCAACGCCTGGCTCCAAGAGGGAGGTAGGGGGCGCCCCGTGTGGGATGCGCCCTACGTGGCCGCCGCAGAGGCGTTGTCGCGCGCGCGGCGCTCCTTCGTCGAGGCGCTGGCGGGGGCAATTGGGAATCTTCCCAGTCAGTGCGGTCTCGGGGCGGTGCTCGTAGCAGATCTCAGTCAGGGATGGCCTTGCGGAGAATCGCTCGCCGCGCGACTGGAGCAGGCCCTACCTAGCGATGTGGCGCGGGGCTATACCTGGTACGGTCCAGCGCGCGCGGATCTTTCGGTTCGGCTCGAAGGACGCCGCGCGCTCGGTTCCCGTGGTGAGAACAAGATGACGGTGGCTGTGTTGCAGCTCGCAGCGCAGCGGATCTGGGCGGAGAAAGGGATCGAGTGCGTCTGGCTCATCGACGACCTCGCGTCGGAGCTTTCGCGGGAAGGTACCGCGGCACTCTGGGATTCGATTACCCGCTCGGGGTCGCAGGTGCTAGCGACCGCATTGGAGCCGCCGGCATTTCCTGGCGCAGTGTTCCACGTGAAACGCGGACGCGTCTTGCCAGGCCCCTAATCCGCATGAGCCTGGGCGCACGCTGGCCGTGTCGTGTCCGCGCCCAGCATCCCCGCCGTTTATCCCTACGCGGCGCGTATATAATGACGCGTTGAGCGAGCGCCCCATTTCCCCTAGTCGGCACGGTCTCCCCCTTGGTCGGTCTCCATCGAACAGGGGCGGGACCTCTCCCCAGCGCCAATCCATGAAGAACCACGACCGGCCGGCTAATCCCTGGCAACGGCTACTAACTGGAAACGACCCACGACCATGACGTACGACTCTTCCAACATCAAGGTCCTGCGTGGCCTTGACGCGGTTCGCAAGCGCCCGGGCATGTACATCGGCGATACCGACGATGGGACCGGTCTCCACCACATGGTCTTTGAAGTCGTCGACAATTCCATCGATGAGGCCCTCGCCGGTTACTGCACCGAGGTCCACGTTACCATCCACTCCGATCAGTCCGTTTCCGTGACCGATAACGGGCGAGGGATCCCCGTCGATATCCACCCGGAGGAGCAGCGCTCGGCGGCTGAAGTCATCATGACCGTCCTCCACGCAGGCGGTAAATTCGACGCCAACTCCTACAAGGTCTCTGGCGGGCTGCACGGGGTTGGCGTATCGGTCGTCAACGCCTTGTCCGAGCATCTCCTGCTCAAGATCTCCCGCGGCGGATCCCTCTATCAGCAGGAGTACGCACTCGGGGAGCCGCTCTATCCGCTCAAGGTTGTCGGGACCTCCGACCACACCGGCACCGAGATCCGCTTTCGACCGTCCGGGACGATCTTCACCGATCTCCATTTCCACTATGACATCCTCGCGAAGCGTCTGCGCGAGCTCTCGTTCCTTAACTCTGGCGTCCGCATTCTGTTAACGGAGGAGGGGACGGGGCGACAGGACTGTTTTGAGTACAAGGGCGGGATCCATGCATTCGTCTCGCACCTGAACCGGAACAAGGTCCCAATTCACCCCACGGTGTTTTATTTCTCAGCCGAGCGCCAGAACACCAGCGTGGAGATCGCACTCCAGTGGAATGAGTCCTTCCAGGAGACCATCTTCTGTTACACCAACAACATCCCTCAGCGGGATGGTGGCACGCACCTCGCCGGTTTTCGGGCCGGCCTCACCCGTACCCTGAACCAGTACATCGAGCGCGAGGATCTGGCGAAGAAGCACAAGGTCCGGACCATTGGCGATGACGCCCGAGAGGGACTGACCGCCGTTGTCTCCGTCAAGGTCCCGGACCCTAAGTTCTCTTCCCAGACCAAGGACAAGCTCGTCTCTTCCGAGGTCAAAGCCGTTGTCGAGGCCGTTCTCGTGGAGTACCTCGGCCAATTCCTCGAGGAGCAGCCTGGCGAGGCAAAGACGATCGCCAACAAGATGCTTGACGCGGCCCGCGCCCGAGAGGCGGCCCGCAAGGCGCGCGAGATGACCCGCCGCAAAGGGGTACTCGACGTCGCCGGTCTGCCGGGTAAGCTCGCAGACTGTCAGGAGAAGGACCCGTCGAAGTGTGAGCTTTATCTGGTCGAGGGGGACTCCGCGGGCGGCTCGGCCAAGCAGGGCCGCGACCGAGCCTTCCAGGCCATCCTTCCCCTAAAGGGCAAGATCCTCAACGTCGAGCGTGCCCGCTTCGACAAAATGCTCTCGTCCGTCGAGGTCGGGACCCTGATCACTGCCTTGGGCTGCGGTATCGGTCGCGAGGAGTACAACCCCGATAAGCTGCGCTACCACCGCGTCATCATCATGACTGACGCGGACGTCGACGGCGCCCACATCCGCACCCTGCTGCTGACCTTCTTCTATCGTCAGATGCCGGAGCTCGTCGAGCGCGGACACATCTACATCGCCCAACCACCGCTCTTCAAGATTAAACGCGGTAAGCAGGAGGGTTATCTCCTCGACCAGGGCGAGCTAGACGCTTCCTTGTTACAGACCGCACTCGATGGTGCCGAGCTCCATGTCGCGGAGAATGCCCCGCCCTTGAACCCGACCGCCCTCGAGGGGCTCGCGCGTGAGTACCAGGTCTACGTCGCGATCACTGAGCGGCTATCCACGCGTTACGACCGCTCTTTTCTCTACGCGCTCCTTAGCCTGACCCGGATCGATGCGGCGGCCTTCACCGACTCATCGCGCATCGACCCTTGGCTGCGAGCCCTATCCGATCAGCTTGCGGCAAACGCCGGCGCGGGCGAGCGATACACCAGTACCCTGGCGCAGCCCGGAGAGGCCCATCATCCCGGCCTCATCATCACCCGTCTGCGCCACGGTATCCCCGAGACGACCATTGTTCCGAGCGATTTCTTTAAGGGTGCGGACTACTCGAAGGTCGCCGCAGTCGCGGAAAAGGTGAGCGGCCTGCTTGAAGCGACCGCCTATGTGACGCGCGGGGACAAACGTCGCAGTGTCGCGAGCTTTGGGGAGGCCTTCCAATGGTTGATGGATGAGGCACGTCGCGGCTACCACATCCAGCGCTACAAGGGGCTCGGTGAGATGAACCCCGACCAGTTGTGGGAGACGACGATGAACACCGAGACGCGCCGCCTGCTGCGGGTGACCATCGAGGACGCCGTAGCGGCCGATCAGATCTTCACCACCCTAATGGGCGATCAGGTCGAGCCGCGCCGTGAGTTTATCGAGCGGTACGCTTTGGAAGCCGAGAACATCGACATCTGAGTCCGCACCGCCGTTGACCCCGAGACGCCCCGCGGCCGCGAACGCTATGGCGGCCCGGCTCCTCTCTCGGTCTCAACACGCTCTGTACGCTGATTTGGCAGTGACGCCACGACACCCTCGATCCACGCCTCCACGCGTTGGTTGATCTGGGCTGCGCCGAGGCCCTCGATTGCGAGCGGCTCTCCGATCACGACCTCCACCACCCCGGGGTACTTGCGCAGGTCACGGCGCCGCCAAAAGACGCCCGCGTTGTGCGCGATCGGCAGCACGGGGAAACCGCTCTTTTCGGCGAGGAGGGCCCCACCCAGCCCGTACCGCCCGCGCTGCCCCGGGGGTACTCTGGTACCCTCCGGGAAGATGACCACCGACCGCCCCTGCTTCAGCGCCTGTGTCCCCTCTTCGAGTACCTGCCGGATGGCGCGCCGGCCTGCGGAGCGATCAATCGCGATCGGCCGATAAGGGGCAATGCCCCATCCAAAGAACGGCACCCAAAGTAGCTCCCGTTTGAGCACCCACGTCTGTATTGGACTCAGGAGGAAGCGCAGTGCGATCGTTTCCCATGCCGACTGGTGCTTACATAGGACGACGCACGGCTCGTGCCGCAGATTGTCGAGCCCCGTCACACGGTAGTTGAGCCCGCAGATCGCGCGGAGTGCCGCAAGATTCATCCCCGCCCAGAGCCGGCCGATCCGCCCGAGGACCGTTTGCGGCAGCACCCATCCGACCACGGACAGGGGAACCGAGAAGACGACGACGGTAACGAACAGGAACAGGAGATAGAGACTAGATCGAACCGCGACCACGGATCCCCTCAGTGACCGCGAAGCAGGGCATCCGCCGCGGCGGCTAGGTCGGAGTAAACCGCCACGCCCCGTAGCTCCCTAGAATGCCGCTCGACCGTCGCGCGCCCCTTACCCGTCAGTACGAGAATTGGGGTGGCGCCCACTGCGCGGGCCGCCTGAACGTCCCGCAGGGCGTCGCCGACGACCGGGATGGCATCGAGGCCGATCTGTAGCCGCCGACCGATGTCCTCGAACAGCCCCGGCCGTGGCTTGCGGCACTGACAGCCATCCTCGGGGGCGTGCGGACAGAAGAACACCGCCTCGACCTGTGCCCCGAGCTGAGCCAAGGCGAGCCCCATCTTCCGGTGCATGGCGTTGAGGTCATCGATCGTGAACAATCCCCGCGCGATACCGGATTGGTTGGACGCAACGAGGACCCGGTAACCGCCGTGAACCAGCCGCGCGATCGCCTCCAGGCTGCCGGCGATTGGGACCCACTCGTCGACGGATTTGATGTAGGCGTCCGAATCCTCGTTGATGACGCCGTCGCGATCGAGGACGATGAGCCTCATCATCCGTCCCCCTCCGGCGGGCGAAACTCGGATACCCGGATCCGCCCATTGATCATCCGCCCCTCGCGTCGGTCGAGCTTGGCCATCTTCTGCCAAAACGCCGCCTTGAGGTCAAAGTCACCGGCGATTGCCGTGCCGATCAGCAAGATGAACAGGTCGGCGACTTCTTCCGCCAACTCCTCGCGTGAGCGCCCCTTGGTGACGCACGCCGAGATCTCGCCAAGCTCTTCCGTCATCAGCGATACGCGATAGGTCATCTCTTCGCCCCCGGTCTCCCGAAAGCGATGCTTCTCGTGGAAGGCGTGTACGGCCGCCAGCATGGCGTCGTAGGAATCGGGATCGGCTGCCACGCTCGGTTCCTCGGTCACTGCAGGCGGGAGATATCGGCGACGCGCAGAAACAAGCCCTCCAGCGACCGCAGAAGGGCAAGCCGACCGCGCCTAAGCCCGTCGTCGTCGACCATGACCATGACTTGATCGAAGAAGCCGTCGACCTCTTCCCGTAAACCGGCGAGTCGTTGCAGCACGGCGGCGTAGTCCTGGGCGCCCAGCTCGTCAGCAATCTCTGTCTCCAGGGCGGCCACACGCCCCGCGAGCCGCCGCTCGGCGTCGTCTTGCAGCACCCGGGGATCCAGGGGTACCGCGTCCTTGTCCTCGGCTTTGCGCAGGATGTTGCGGATTCGCTTGTTGGCCGCCGTCAGGGCCGCCGCCTCGGGTAGCTTGCGGTACGCATCCACCGCCAGGATGCGACGATGGATGTCGCTCGGGACCGAGACACCCACGGCCAGAACGGCATCGACGACGTCCGAGCCGATTCCTTGGTCTTGGTAGTAACCCTTGAGGCGCTCCAGGGCATACCCGAGGACCTCGCGCGCCGCCTCGCGCGCGTCGACGCGCTCGCGCAGCTCCTCGGCAGTGAACTCGAGCAGGTCACGCAGGTCGAGCTCCAGGGGTGTCTCGATGAGGATGCGGAGCAGCCCAATGGCCGCACGGCGCAGGGCATAGGGGTCCTTCACTCCGGTCGGCCTGAGCCCGACGGCGAAGATCCCGACCAGGGTGTCGAGCTTCTCGGCGAGCGCCAGCACCCGCCCGCAATCGGATTGCGGCAAGCGGTCACCGGCCTGGCGGGGCAGATACTGCTCCTCGAGAGCCACCGAGACACAGGGGTGCTCGCCAGAGTGCTCCGCATAGTAGCGCCCCATCACCCCTTGGAGGCTGGGGAATTCGAAGATCATGTGCGTCATCAGATCGCACTTGGCCAGCCGCCCCGCCCGCGCGGCCAGCTCCTCGTCGAGCCCGAGGACGCCCGCGAGGTGTCGGGCGATCTGGGCGACCCGCGCCGACTTGTCAGCGAGGGTCCCCAGCCGATCCTGGAACACCACCTGATCGAGCCGTGCGCAGAAGTCCTCCAGCGGCCGGCGGCGGTCCTGGTCCCAGAAGAAGGCCGCGTCGGCGAACCGTGGCCGGATCACCCGCTCGTTTCCAGCCCGCACCTGATCGGGGTCGCGGCTCTCGATGTTGCTGACGGTGATGAAACGGGGCAGCAGGCCACCATCCACCCCGAAGACCGGGAAGTACTTCTGATTCTTCTGCATGGTCTCGATCAGCGCCTCGCGGGGGACCGCGAGGAATCGCTCGTCGAAGCTGCCAACGATCGCCGTAGGCCACTCGCAGAGCGCAGTCACCTCGTCGAGCAGCTCCGGATCGAGGCCGGCCCGTCCACCCGTGTCCGCCGCCAGCCGCTCGACCTGGGCCCGGATGATCTCTCGCCGGCGCTCGAACGACGGCTCGACTCGCCCTTGGGTGCGCAGCAGCTCGGCATAGCCGGCCGCACTCGGGATCGCGAGTGTCTGCGGATGGTGGAAGCGATGACCCCGCGTATCGCGGCCGATCTCCAATCCAAACAGAGACCCGTGGATCGGCTCCTCACCGACCAGCATGCTCACCCAATGCACGGGGCGAACGAACTCGGCCTCGCCCGCCCCCCAGCGCATCCGCTTGGGGATCGGCAGCCTTGCCACCGCCTGCTCGACGACGCCCACAACGAGCTCGGCCGTCGGTCGCCCCGGTCGGAGCTGGCGGAACACGAGCCAGGCACCGTTAGGGGTCGAGTCGCGCTGAAGGTCATTCACCGCCACCCCGCAGGAACGGGCAAACCCCTCGGCCGCCTTGCTCGGCTCGCCGTCGGTGGTGAAGGCGGTAGCGAGGGCCGGACCGCGCCGCACCTGCTCCTGGTCCGGCTGGCGTGTCGCCAGACCGCTGACGACCACCGCGAGACGTCGCGGTGTTGCGAATGCAGCCACCTCGCCGAAAGTGAGCGCTTGCTCACGCAACCCCTCCGCGACCCCCCGAGCGAAGGCCTCTGAGAGCCGCCGAAGCGCCGTCGGGGGGAGCTCCTCCGTCCCGATCTCGACCAGCAGCTCCGCGGTGTCACTCATGGCTATGCCCCCCGTCCGCGCGCAGCATCGGAAAACCCAGTGCCTCGCGACGCTCGAAGTAACGCTCGGCGACCGCCCGCGATAGCGCCCGAACGCGCAGGATGAAGCGCTGGCGCTCGGTGACAGAGATGGCGCTCCGGGCATCGAGTAGGTTGAAGACATGCGAGGCCTTGAGCATCTGCTCGTAGGCCGGCAGGGGCAGCCCGCGGCCGATCAGCTCTTGGCTCTGCCGCTCGCAGCTATCGAACTGGCGGAAAAGGGCCTCGACGTCGGCGTGCTCGAAGTTGTAGGCCGACTGCTCCACCTCGTTCTGATGGTAGACATCCCCGTAGGTCACGGTACGGCCATTGCTGCGCGTCCAGACCAGGTCAAAGACGCTCTCAACCCCCTGGAGGTACATCGCGATCCGCTCCAGCCCGTAGGTGATCTCGCCGGTGACGGGGCGACAGTCGAGTCCACCGACCTGCTGAAAATAGGTGAACTGGGTGACCTCCATGCCGTTGAGCCAGACCTCCCAGCCGAGTCCCCAGGCCCCGAGCGTCGGCGACTCCCAGTTATCCTCCACGAAGCGGATGTCGTGGACCAAGGGGTCGATCCCCAAAGCGCGCAGGGAGTCGAGATACAGGTCTTGGATGTCCAGCGGCGAGGGCTTGAGGACGACCTGGTACTGGTAGTAGTGCTGGAGCCGGTTGGGGTTCTCGCCGTAACGCCCGTCGGTCGGCCGGCGCGATGGCTGGACGTAGGCACAGCGCCACGGCTCTGGCCCTATCGACCGAAGAAAGGTCGCCGGATGGAAGGTGCCAGCGCCGACCTCCATATCATAGGGCTGCATGATCACGCAGCCGTGCTGCGCCCAATACCGTTCCAAGGCGAAGATGAGCCCCTGGAAGCTCTCCAGCTCGTTGTCTGCGGCGGCCAATGCCGACTCCTCTCGCTGCGGTTCGGACAAGGGCGGCAAGTATAGCCCTTGGCCCTTTTGCGCGACCAACCGGCTGTATCCGGCGAGCGGGCTGCGCGAGCCTATGCCGTATACTCCCACGCCATGCCGCTGATGAAGGCCAATCCTGTCGGTGTCCGCCGGCGCGACACCGCGCGATGAACGCCCAGGACCTCAGAGAGGCCCGCGCGACTGCGATCTCCCGGACCGCAGTTGTCGGTGGCGTCGTCAATCTGCTCTTGTCGGTGATCAAGATCGGCGCTGGCGTGGTGTGGAGCTCCCAGGCGCTGGTCGCCGATGGGGTCCACTCCCTTTCCGACCTCGCCTCAGACGTGCTGGTCTGGTTCGCCGGACGCCACGCCACCCAGGCACCGGATGCGGATCATCCCTACGGCCATGCCCGCTACGAGACCGTCGCGAGCCTCGCTCTGGGGCTCTTCCTGATCGGCGTGGCCATCGGCATCGCTTGGGACGCCGGTCACCGGCTGTTCGCGCCGGATGAGCTGCTGCACCCCGAGGCGCTTGCCCTGGTCGCGGCCTTGATCTCGATTCTCGTCAAGGAATGGCTGTACTGGTGGACCCTCGCCTACGCGCGCCGGGTCCGCTCTGACATGCTCCGCGCCAATGCCTGGCACCATCGATCCGACGCCATCTCCTCGGTCGTGGTCCTGGTCGGGGTGGGCGGCACCCTCGCGGGACTCACCTACCTCGATGCGGTGGCCGCGATCCTAGTGGCGGTAATGATCGCGCGTATCGGTTGGGAGATCGGCTGGACGGCGGTTACCGAGCTGGTGGACACGGGCCTCGAGCAGGGGCGCATCGACGCCATCCGCGACACCATTCGCGCCGTCGGCGGGGTGCGCGACATCCATATGCTGCGCACCCGAAGGCACGGCGGACAGGCCTCGGCGGACGTCCATGTCCTGGTCGACCCCCGCGTCAGCGTGTCAGAGGGCCACATGATCAGCGTCCTGGTCGAGCGCCGACTCAAGGACCAGATCGACGAGATCACCGACGTCACCGTGCACATTGACCCCGAAGATGACGAGGCCGCCCCGCCGCAGGCGAGCCTGCCGCTGCGGGCGGAGGCCCTGGCGCGCCTCGACGCACTCTGGGCAGGTATCCCCGAGGCGAAAGGTCGCCGGCGTACGGTCTTGCACTATCTGAGCGGCAAGATCGACGTCGAGGTGTTCCTGCCGCTGGAGGCCTGCGGTGGCACGCGCGAGCATGCCCGTGCCGTCAACGACGACCTCCAGGCCGCCGCCGCAGCGGATCCGGCGTTTCGTCGTATACAGGCCTATTTCGGTTAAGGCGCACCGCTAATGGGCGACGGCGTTCGTCCGCGCACTGACTTGGTGCTCGTGCTCGCCCGACTGGGGTATGGCCGCCTCACACGAGCACGCTTTTGGTGCTGCAGTGCGTGAAGCCGCCAGATTCGGGGGGGTGCGAACGACGCGATTCCCGGTCAAACTTGCCGGTTGGTGGGCGCCGACCCGACAAGGCCGCGGCCGGCACCGTCGCGTCCTCTTCTGGTACGGTTCCTGCATGCGAGAACCGAGCGCT
Source organism: Chromatiaceae bacterium (assembly GCA_025458165.1). GTDB lineage: Bacteria > Pseudomonadota > Gammaproteobacteria > Chromatiales > Chromatiaceae > JALOTB01. The sequence continues at coordinate 52,675 of JALOTB010000001.1, forward strand.
TCCGCGCTTCGCGCGGGGCGCGTACGACCCTTTCACCCACTGAGCGATCCCGCTCGACGGCCAAGGCAGACCCAGGCAAACCTCGGAGACCAGCAGATGTCCTCTAGTGTGTTGACGATGATGAAAGAAAAAGAAGTGAAGTTCGTCGATCTTCGCTTCACCGACACCCGCGGCAAGGAGCAGCACGTATCCCTCCCCGCCAGCGCGATCGACCAAGACTTCTTTACCGACGGCAAGATGTTTGACGGCTCGTCGATCGCCGGCTGGAAGGGCATCCAGGAGTCCGACATGGTGCTGATGCCGGAGGCGGACACGGCGGTCATGGACCCCTTTGCCGACGAGAATACGTTGATCATCCGCTGCGACATCCTTGAGCCGACCACCATGCAGGGCTACGAGCGGGACCCCCGCTCGCTCGCCAAGCGGGCCGAGGCCTATCTCAAGTCCACCGGGATCGCCGATACCGCCTACTTCGGACCCGAGCCCGAGTTCTTCATCCTCGACGACGTCCGCTGGGGCGCCGACATGAGCGGTGCCTTCTACAAGGTCGACTCCGACGAGGCCGGCTGGAACTCGGAGCGCGTGTTCCCGGACGGCAACATGGGCCACCGCCCGTCGGTCAAGGGCGGCTACTTCCCGGTGCCTCCCGTCGACTCGCTGAACGACCTGCGCGCGGCCATGTGTCTCGCGATGGAGGAGATGGGCGTGCCCGTCGAGGTGCACCACCACGAGGTCGCCACCGCCGGCCAGTGCGAGATCGGGACCAAGTTCGACACCCTGGTCAAGCGTGCCGACATGAACCAGATCATGAAGTACGCGATCTGGAACGTCGCCCACGCTTACGGCAAGACGGTCACCTTCATGCCCAAGCCGCTGGTCGGTGACAACGGCAACGGCATGCACGTCCATCAGTCGCTGGCCAAGGACGGGGTGAACCTCTTTGCCGGCGATAAGTACGGCGGTCTCTCTGAGCTCGCCCTCTACTACATCGGCGGGATCATCAAGCACGCCCGCGCCTTGAATGCCATTACCAACGCCTCGACCAACTCCTACAAGCGCCTGGTGCCCGGCTTCGAGGCCCCGGTCATGCTCGCCTACTCGGCCCGCAACCGCTCTGCCTCGATCCGTATCCCCCATGTGCCGAGCCCCAAGGCCCGGCGCATCGAGGTCCGCTTCCCGGACTCCACCGGCAATCCCTATCTTGCCTTCTCCGCCATGATGCTGGCCGGTCTCGACGGCATCATGAACAAGATCCACCCGGGCGATCCGATGGACAAGGACCTCTACGACCTGCCGCCCGAGGAGGAAAAGGCCATCCCCACCGTGTGCCATGCGCTCGACCAGGCCCTCGCCGCCCTCGATAAGGACCGCGAGTTCCTCACCGTCGGGGGCGTCTTCACCGATGACCTGATCGATGGTTATATCGCGCTCAAGATGACCGAGGTCACCCGGCTGCGGATGACCACTCACCCGGTCGAGTTCGATATGTACTACAGTCTCTGATCGCTGCCAGCGACTCAGCCCGTAGCCGCAGCGCCCCGCAAGGGGCGTTGCGCGTTGAGGTAGACCGCGGACTCATTTATCCTCCCCAGCATGCGTGCCTCCCTCCTCCTCGCCCTGCTCATCGCCCTCGTCCCGGCCCAGGCGGACGTCTACCGTTGGGTGGACGACTCAGGCCGCGTACACTATGGCGATCGTCCGGTGGTCGGTGCGCAGACCGTGCCACTCCCCGCGCCCCTCCCCGCCGAGACCGCGCCCCCCGTCGAGACCGCCCCAGACCCGAGCGGCGACCCCGGCCCCTACACCGCGTTCGAGATCCTCGCCCCCGAGCCGAATGCCACGGTGCGCGACGCCCAGGGTCGAGTGCCGGTCGCGCTCCTGCTCGACCCGCCGCTGCTGGAGGGGCACCGCATGCAGATCCTGCTCAACGAGCAGCTCGTCCCGGGCGACATGCCGGGCATGCACCTCGCCCTAGATGGGTTACCGCTCGGGAGTCACCGACTCAGGATCGACATCGTCGACGAGTTCGGGGTAACCCAGGCATCCACCCCGACGATCGACTTCCATCTGCGCCGGCCGGTTGCGGAAACAGCCTCGCCCTAGCCGTCCGCTCGCCTCCTTACCTCGGCGGCGCCTTGCTCGTCGCCAAGACCCGCTACGAACCACCTGGTTCGATTCTTGCCTAATGGTTTTGGGGCCGCCCTGCCGTTGATCCGGTCACTCGCGCGCTGAATGATCCAGCGTCCCCAGCGGGGCAGGATGCCCGCGCTGACGTCTGCCAGGACTGGTCGATCATCAGCATCTGGGTGTTAACCCTTTACACCGGAAAGGAGCTAAGCAGGCTTGTTGGTTCGAGACCCAGGCATGAATACCCCCGCCGCGAGGACGATGACCATTGAGAAGACGATTCTCGACAACCTAAACACGGCGGTCCTGCTGTTCGACGCCGGCCTTCGTCTGGTCTACATGAACCCCGCGGGAGAGGTCCTCTTCGCGGTCAGCGCCCGGCATGTTCGCGGGCTGTCCGCCAAGGACCTTATTCCTTGCCCGGATGGGTCGGTCGAGATCCGTCTACGCGAGGCCCTGGCGACCCGCCGGCCCTTCACCGAGCGCGAGGTCAACATCGTCGTCGGAGACGGCCGCACGATCACCGTCAATTGCACTGCCCTGCCGTTGCACCATGTTGAGGCACGCCCAGAGCTACTGGTCGAGCTCCACCAGGTAGACCGACAGTTGCGCATCACGCGCGAGGAGCAGCTCATCGCCCAGCACCAGGCGACCCAGGCCCTGCTCCGCGGTCTCGCGCATGAGATCAAGAATCCGCTCGGCGGGCTGCGGGGCGCCGCTCAGCTCCTCGAGCAGGAGCTGCCAGACAAAGGGCTACGCGAGTACACGCGCATCATCATCGACGAGGCCGACCGCCTCCAGGCGTTGATGGACCGGATGCTCGGGCCGAGTCGCATCCCGCGCGAGCAGCAGGTCAACATCCACTACCTCATTGAGCACGTCCGCGGCCTGATCGTGGCCGAGTCCCCCCGGGGCCCGACCATCCTGCGCGACTACGACCCAAGCATCCCCGAGCTACTCGGCGATCCAGACCGCCTCATCCAGGCCCTGCTCAACCTGGTGCGCAACGCGGCTGCCGCCGCCGGCCCCCAGGGGCATATCCTCCTGAAGACCCGCGTCCTGCGGCAGTTCACCATCGGCAGCCGCCGCCATCGCTTGGTGCTGCGGGTCGAGATTCGCGACGATGGCCCAGGGATTCCGCCCGAGCTGCACGACCGCATCTTTTTTCCAATGGTGTCCGGCCACCCTGGCGGGACCGGGCTGGGCCTGCCCATCGCCCAAGAGCTGATCAACCAGCACGGCGGGCTCATCGAGTGCGACAGCCGGCCCGGCTGCACCCAGTTCTTCATCTATCTGCCCCTGGAGCCTTAGGATGAACCGAGCACCCAAGGTCTGGGTCATCGATGACGACCGCTCGATCCGCTGGGTCCTCGATCGGGCGCTTCGCAAGGCCGAGATGGACGTGACCAGCTTCTCCAACGGCGTGGGCGTGATCGAGGCCCTTCACCGGGAGCAGCCGGACGTCATCCTCTCTGACATCCGGATGCCCGGCATCGACGGCCTGGACCTGCTCCGGCAGATCACCAGCCGCTTTCCCGGACTTCCGGTCATCATCATGACCGCCCACTCCGACCTGGACAGCGCCGTGTCGGCCTTCCACGGCGGGGCCTTCGAGTACCTCCCCAAGCCCTTCGACCTCGACGAGGCGGTCGAACAGGTGCGCCGCGCCTGCCGGCGCAACAGCGAGGGCGTGGTGGTACCGGAGCCGCCGCCGCGAACCCCCGACATCGTCGGTGAGGCCCCCGCGATGCAGGAGGTCTTCCGGGCGATCGGGCGGCTCGCGCGCTCGAACATCACCGTCCTGATCAATGGCGAATCCGGCACCGGAAAGGAGCTCGTCGCCCGCGCCCTCCACCGGCACAGCCCGCGATCGGATCGGACCTTCATCGCCCTCAACATGGCAGCGATCCCGCGCGATCTGCTCGAATCCGAGCTCTTCGGCCACGAGCGCGGGGCCTTTACCGGTGCCCAGACGCGTCGCGAGGGGCGCTTCGAGCAGGCCGACGGCGGTACCCTCTTCCTCGACGAGATCGGCGACATGCCGGCCGAGCTCCAGACCCGTCTGCTGCGCGTCTTGGCGGACGGGGAGTTCTACCGGGTAGGCGGGGTCGCGCCGATCAAGGTCGACGTGCGCATCATCGCCGCAACCCACCAGAACCTGGAGGAGCTGGTGCGCCAGGGGCGCTTCCGCGAGGATCTCTTCCACCGCTTGAATGTCATCCGCATCCACCTGCCGGCGCTGCGCGAGCGGCGCGAGGACATCCCGCTGCTGATGCGCCATTTCTTGGCCCAGGCGGCCGCAGAGCTCGGCTGTGAGCCGAAAATTCTGCTGCCGGGCGCGGCCGAACGCCTCAAGCGTCTGGACTGGCCGGGCAACGTGCGGCAGCTCGAAAACACGGCGCGCTGGCTCACCGTGATGGCCTCGAGCAAGGAGATCCACCCGGAGGACCTGCCTCCCGAGCTGAGCCACTTCGGGGATGAGCGCGGCGCCGACGATCACTGGGAGAGTGCACTGCGCCGCTGGGCGCGTACCAGTTTGCAGCGGGGTGAGGCCGGTCTACTCGACACGGCGCTGCCGGCCTTCGAACAGATCCTGATCGAGACCGCCCTAGAGTTCACCGGCGGCCGCCGCCAGGACGCGGCTCGCGTGCTCGGCTGGGGCCGGAATACGCTCACTCGCAAAATCAAGGAGCTGCGACTCGACTTCGGCGACGCGGCGGATAGCGACGAGGAGGGTGCCGGCTGAGTCGCTGGGCGGCGGCTTTAAACTGGAGGCCGAAGACCCATGTCCTGGCCAATCCGAGACCGGCTTCGCAAATTTCCCATGGATAGTAGCAGCATCGACCTCAAGGGCTCCGAGATCGACGCCCTTCGGCTCGCAGACGGATGTCTCCGAGTCCACTTCTCCCGCGCCTACATCGTCAAGACGATGACGGGCTCCCAGGAGCGCACCCGCTGGTGGCAGGCAGGGGAGCTGGTGATCGAAGGCGCCGAGGTGGAGTCGGCCGTACCGCAGGCACCCCTGGTCTGCGACGGAGGCGATCTCGACGACAACCTCTACACCTACCGGGACATGATTCCCATCCCCCTCGACACCCGCGGGCGTACCGGCTGTGACCTGCGCTTCCGCGGCACACCCGTGCGACTCAAGGTCCGGGGCGAGACTTTGCGCCTCGAGCTCGCGGATGTGCCGAAGTACATCGAGCACATCCGCCCGACCTAGCCCCGCGTCGACCCGGCCAAGCGGCCAGTCGATGCACCGCTCAGGTCGACCCCTTAGCCTACAAGTGGCTGGTGCAGCCCCCAGCAGCGGGGCGGTGACCGGGCTTAGGTCCTCTCATTCCCGACCTCTGCGCCCCGCGCTGCGTCAGGGGCAGACACGAAAAACCCGCGCGAGGCGCGGGTTTATCAGCCAGCGAGCTCCGCTCGGGCGCGAGGCGTGGCGTTCAGTTTCGCGACGATCCAACGATCTCGTGGGCGATGTCGACCACCCGGTTGGCCATGTCCAGGTAATCCTGGCGATAGTTCGCGAGAAGGCCGTCCTGGGAGGCCCAGTAGTCCTTACCGGTCACCCCGTGCTCGTGCTCATACTCGATGAACTGCTTCTGCATCTCGAGCATCTTCTCGATCAGGTCCTGCTTCTCTTTCTTCAACGCGGCGATATCGCTCATGGCTCACTCCCAACAGCGGTTAGCGGATCCCAAGGGCCCTTAAGTGTATGGCGAATTCTTAATATAGCACGAGCGGTCGCGGCCCGGTCAACCGCCCGGATGGGAGGGGGCACAGCCGCAGGCGGACGCCTCCGGGGCGTGCAGGCGCAGGCTCCCGGTCAGCTCGCTGACACTCGCGATGCCGTGGCGGTCGAGGTAATCGGCGATCCCGCGGTTGATCTTGGGCAGGATCAGCGGGTCGTAGAAGAGCGCGGTGCCGACGCCGACGGCGCTCGCCCCGGCAATCAGGAACTCCAGCGCGTCCTGGGCACCGGCGACCCCGCCCTGGCCGATGATCGGCACCCGATGATCGCGGCAGACCTGGTAGACCTGGTGGACCTTGAGCAGTGCGATGGGCTTGATCGCCGGTCCCGAGAGCCCCCCCTGGTTGTTGCCGATCACCGGGGTACGCCGCTCGACGTCGACCACCATCCCCATCAGGGTGTTGATCACCGAGAAGGCATCGGAGCCTGACTCCAGACAGGCGCGGGCGTTGCTCGCGATGTCGGTCTGATTGGGGGAGAGCTTGGTGATCAGCGGCTTACGGGTGGCGCGGCGGCAGGCAGCCACTACCCTTGCCGACATCGCCGCGTCGTTGCCGAAGGCCACCCCCCCCTCCTTGACGTTAGGGCAGGAGATGTTGATCTCCATCGCGTCGATTGGCGAGTCGTCGAAGCGGCGGGTGACCTCGTAGTACTCCTCCACCGTCGACCCCGAGACATTGGCGATGAAGCGCGTCTCGCCGAAGTCGAGCTTGGGCAGGATCTCGCGGACCACATGGTCGACGCCGGGGTTCTGCAGGCCGATGGCATTGAGCATCCCAGCGGGGGTCTCGCAGATGCGGTGCGGCGGGTTGCCAAGGCGCGGTGCGAGCGTGGTCCCCTTCAGGCAGACGGCCCCGGCGTCGCGGTTGGAGAACCCCCGGATGCGGGTATACTCCTCGCCGAATCCTACGCAACCCGACAGTAGGACCAGTGGGGTGGCGAAGCGCAGCCCGCAGAACTCGATGCTCAGCCTAGGATTCGGCTCCCCGCCTACGTCCACTTGAGAGACCTCGCGCTTGCCCAGGGCGGGCGCACCACCGCGGTGTTCAACATCGTCCTCTACCAGCCGGAAATCCCGCCCAACACCGGCAACATCATGCGGCTCTGCGCCAACGCCGGGGCGAGTCTGCATCTGATCGAGCCGCTCGGCTTCGAGCTCGACGATCGGCGCCTGCGGCGGGCCGGACTCGACTACCGCGAATGGGCGAGTGTGCGCGTCCACCCGAGCCTCGCCGCCTACCTTGCCGCCGGCACCCCGGCTCGATTATATGCGTGCAGCACCCGCGGGACAGTGTCCTACGCGCGTGCCCCACTCGCACCCGGCGACGCCTTTCTGTTTGGACCGGAGACCCGCGGGCTACCTCAAGCGGTGCTCGACGACCTGCCCCCCGCGCGGCGGCTGTTCATCCCGATGCGCCCGGACAACCGCAGCCTGAATCTCTCCAACGCGGTGGCGGTGATCCTGTACGAGGCCTGGCGCCAGCGAGGGTTTGCCGGCGCGCAGCGCGCCTGAGCCCGAGCGCGGCGTGATTCATGGGCTCAATAGAACTCCGCCTTGCTCCTGCGCGTCAGCAGGCTCTCGGTCGCCTCGGCTGGCGTCGTCCCAAGATAGAGCACCCGGTAGACCTGTTCGCTGATGGGCATTTCCACGCCCAGCCGGCGGGCGGTGGCGTAGACCGAACGGGCGGTGATCACGCCCTCGACCTCCTGCCCGATCTCCTTCTTGGCCGCTTCGACGTTGAGCCCGCGTGCCAACGCGAGGCCCATGCGCCGGTTGCGGGACTGGTCGTCGGTGCAGGTGAGCACCAGATCGCCGAGCCCGGCGAGGCCGATGAAGGTCTCCTGGTGGCCGCCGAGGGCCGTCCCGAGACGGATGAGCTCGGCCAGTCCGCGGGTAATCAGGGCCGCCCGGGTGTTGGCCCCGAACCCTAGGCCATCGGCGATCCCCGTGGCGATCGCCAGGACGTTCTTCGCGGCGCCGCCGACCTGCACGCCGACGATGTCGCCGCTGGTGTAGGCGCGGAAGCGCTCGCCGTGCAGGTAGTCGGCGACCCGCCGGGCATGCTGGGGGCTCGACGCCGCAACGGTGACTGCGGTCGGCAGCCCGGCGGCGACCTCGCGGGCGAAGCTCGGCCCGGAGATAACTGCGAGGTCCCGCCGCCCGAGGACCTCACCGGCGACCTCGTGAAGCAGGCGGCCGGTCTCTGGCTCCAGCCCCTTGGTGGCCCATGCCACCCCGAGGCCGGCCGGTAGCGGGGCCGGCAACGCGCGCAGCACGGCGGCGAAGGCGTGGCTAGGGACTACGATGAGGAGCTCGTCGGCGCCGGAGACGGCCTCCGCGAGGTCGTCAACCGGGAGCAGTTCCGCCGGCAGTGGCGTCCCGGGCAGGTAGCGGCGGTTCTCCCGGTCGCGGCGGAGCTCGGCCAGGTGCTCGCGGAAGTGATCCCACAGGCGGACCCGGTGGCCGTTGCGGCACAGCAGCAGGGCCAGCGCCGTCCCCCAGGACCCGGCGCCGAGGACGGCGATCTCCGCCCTGCGATTCGCGGCGGTCAATGCGGTCCAGCGCCCGCCTGCTCGGCCATCTTTTGCTGGTGCTGGGCGAACAGGGCGTCGAAGTTGACCGGCTGCAGCACCAACTGCGGGAAGCCGCCCTTGGTCACCAGATCCGACACGGCCTCGCGCGCGTAAGGGAAGAGGAGGTTCGGGCAGTAGGCCCCGAGCAGCGGCCCGAGCTCCTGCTCGGTGAATCCCTTGACGCCGAAGAACCCGGCCTGGTGCACCTCCACGATGAACGCGGTCTGCTCGCCGGTCTTGGCGGTGACCGTCACTGAGAGCTCGACCTCGAAGGCGTCCTCAGCGAGGCGGTTGACCTTGGTGTTGAGGTTGAGGTCGTGCTGTGGTCGCCACTCGCCGCGAAAGATCGCCGGGGCGTTGGGCGACTCAAAGGAGATGTCCTTGACATAGATCCGTTGGATGGCGAACTGGCGCTCGCCCTGGACTTGCTCGTTCTCGGCCATGTGCTGTGATCCTATGGCGTGATTGGGGGCGAGCCGCTTGCGGTCCGGCTCAACGCTTCTTGCGCGTCAGCGGCAGATTGGCGTTCTCCCAGGCGAGGAGCCCGCCGCGGAGGTTGTAAACCTCAGCGAATCCCTCTTTGCGCAGCTCCTTGCAGGCCGCGGCCGACTGGGCCCCGGAGCGGCAGTTCACCAGGATCGGCTTGTCCTTGTGCTTCTGCAGCACCCCGATCTGGTTCTTGAAGCCGTTCATCGGGAGGTTCGTCGCATTGATGATGTGACCCTTGGCGAAGTCAGCCGCAGGGCGGACGTCCACCACGATCGCGTCCCGGCGGTTGATCAGGTCCGTCGCCGCGAGCGGGTCGACCGAGCCCCTCCCCCCGACCGCCAGGTTGTGCACCAACAACGCGAGGATCACCACCAGCGCGACGAACAGCAGCCAGTGGTTGGTGATGAACTCGATCAGTTGGGGCAGCATGAACGGTCGCGCGGCGGTTCTAGGCCGGGCGGCCCGGCGGGGAGGCGCAAGTATAAGACCCGGTCTCGGGCCAGTCACCCTAGGGCCGGTCGGGGTGGTTCACTGCCCCTGGTGGCAAAAGACCTTCCGCATCATCCCGATCAACTGAAGGGTGCGGGCGTCGCTCACGCGGTAGTAGACGCGGTTGGCGTCCTTGCGTGAGGCGAGGATGCCCTTGTCGCGCAGGATCGCCAGGTGCTGGGAGATGTTGCTCTGCGAGGTCCCGACGTAGTCGACGATCTCCTGCACGCTGATCTCCTGATCGCCCAGGGTGCAGAGGATCTTCAGCCGCAGGGGATGAGACATCGCCTTCAATGAGCGCGAGGCGCGTTCGATGTCGTCGTCGTCGGCGAACAGATCGACGCTCTCGGCCGCGCTGGCGTTGAGGATCGGAAGCGACGGGTGGGTGAGGTGACCAGCCATGGGACCTGCTCTCAATCAATGCATTACAATACAATAATAAGCTCTTTTTCTTCGGGATGCGACGGGCCTGCCGGCGTGCGCCAGGCACGTACGGCCCGCCGCCTGCCGGGGTCGACCGTCCGATCGGTCTGTCGGGCCCCGGGGGCGATCCCTATAATCTCGGGCCGGCGCCAACCTACACCGCCTCGCGTGTCGTCCAGAGACCAGTCTCCCGATAGCCGATGACCAAGCCAGACGCCCGCGTCGTCCTACTGATCCTCGACGGCTGGGGGTTCCGTGAGGGCGGTGAGGACAACGCCATCGCGCTCGCGCGCACCCCGGTCTGGGATCGGTTGTGGCAAGACTGCCCGCATACCCTGGTGCATACCTCCGGTGCGTCGGTCGGTCTGCCGGGGGGGCAGATGGGCAACTCCGAGGTCGGGCACCTCAATATCGGTGCCGGGCGCGTGGTGTATCAGGAGTACACGCGGGTGAGCCGCGCGATTCGCACCGGCTCCTTCTTCCGCAACCGCACACTCACCGACGCCGTCGATCAGGCCGTCCAGGCCGGGCGCGCGGTGCACATCATGGGCCTGCTCTCCCCGGGCGGGGTCCATAGCCACGAGGAGCACCTTCAGGCGATGGTGCGCCTGGCGGCGCAGCGCGGGGCCTCGGATCTGCGCCTGCACGCCTTCCTCGATGGCCGCGACACCCCGCCGCGCAGTGCCCGCGCCTCCCTGGAGGGGATGGAGCGGCTGATGGCGGAGCTCGGCCGCGGGCGGATCGCCAGCCTGGTCGGCCGCTATTACGCGATGGATCGCGACAACCGCTGGCCGCGCATCCAGCAGGCCTACGATCTGGTCACCGGGGCGGCGGCCGAGCTCGCGGCGCCGAGCGCCCTTGCCGCGCTGGAGGCGGCCTACGAGCGCGACGAGAGTGACGAGTTCGTACGCCCCACCCGGATCGGCCCGGGGACGATGGAGGACGGCGACAGTCTGATCTTCATGAACTACCGCTCAGACCGCGCCCGGCAGCTCACGCGGGCCTTCATTGAGCCCTACTTCACCGGCTTCCGGCGCGCGGTCCGCCCCCGCCTCGGTGCCTTCGTGAGCCTCACCGAGTACGCCCAGGACTATCCGGTGCCGGTCGCCTTCCCCCCCGAGCGCGTCACCAACGGCTTTGGTCAGCACATCGCGCGGTTGGGGCTACGCCAGTTGCGCCTCGCCGAGACCGAGAAGTACGCGCACGTGACCTTCTTCTTCAACGGCGGGCGCGAGGACGTCTTCGAGGGCGAGGACCGCATCCTGATCCCCTCCCCCGATGTGGCGACTTACGACCTCGCCCCTGCGATGAGCGCCCCGCAGGTGACCGACCGTCTGGTCGCGGCGATCCAGTCGCGCGGCTACGACGCGATCGTCTGCAACTACGCCAACCCAGACATGGTCGGCCACAGCGGGAAGCTTGCCGCCGCCGTCCAGGCGATCGAGGCGGTGGATCAGTGCCTCGGTCGGGTGGTGACCGCGGTGCGTGCGAGCGGCGCTGAGCTCCTGATTACCGCCGACCACGGAAACGCCGAGCAGATGCGCGAACCACGAACGGGTCAGCCCCACACTGCGCACACCGACAATCCCGTGCCGCTGGTCTACGTCGGCCCGCGGTTGGCCGATGTGAAGGCCGGCGGCGCCCTGTGTGACATCGCCCCGACCCTGCTCGCCCTGATGGGGCTCGCCCCGCCGCGGGAGATGCGGGGCCAGTCGCTCATCACCCTTCCGTGATCCGACTCCGGTCCGGTCGGCTCCTCGGCGTGCTACTCCTCCTGACCGTCTTGCGGCCCGGTGTGGCCGAGGAGGACCCGGCGATCGAGGAGCACCGGCGTGGCCTGGCGGACATCGAGGGCCAGGTAGAGACCCTGCAGCAGGACCTCGGCGAGCGGCGTGCCCGCCGCGATGCCCTACGCTCGGAGCTCGACCGCCACGAGCGGGACATCGCCGACCTCGCCCGCGCGCGCCACCAGCTCGGCACCCTCATCGAGGAGCAGGAGCTCTCCCTCGCCGGGCTGCAAGCGCAGCTCGATGAGCAGCGCCAGGACCTGGCGCGCGGGCGTGCCGCGCTCGCGGCGCTGCTGCGATCGGCCTACGCCATGGGCCGTGGCCAGGGAATCCGGCTGCTCCTCGATCAGCAAGACCTGGAGCGCGTGAGCCGCGTGCTGGGCTACTACGGCTACCTCAACCGCTACCAGCTCGACCGTATCGCGGCGGTGGGCGCCGCGACCCGCCGACTGGCGGAGCTGACCGCCGAGGCGACCGACGAGTCGCGGCGCCTCGCCCAGCTCGCCGAGCGACAGGCCGCGACCGAGCGTGACCTGCTCGCCGCCCAAGCCGAGCGGGCTGCCGTGCTCGCCGAGCTCGAGCGGGTGATCGCCGGGACCGAGGACCAGGTTGCCGAGCTGCAGGCCGATGCCGAGGGGCTGCGGCGGCTGGTCGAGCAGCTCGAGCGGCAGGCCCAGGCCCTACCCGAGGCGCAGATCGCCTTTTCGCCCATCAGCGAGCGCCGTGGCCAGCTCCCCTGGCCCATCGCCGGCGGCCGGGTCCTCGCGCGCTTCGGTGCCGACAAGGGGGCGGAGGCCCAGCGCTGGGACGGCATGGTGTTCGCGGCGCCGGAGGGGACCGAGGTGCGCGCGGTGCACCCCGGCCGGGTGGTCTACGCCGATTGGCTCCGCGGTTTCGGTCTGCTCTTGATTATTGAGCACGAGGATGGCTACATGACCCTCTACGGCCACAATCAGACTCTGCTCAAGGAGCCGGGAGAGTGGGTCGGGGCGGGCGATGCGGTCGCGCTGTCCGGGACGAGCGGCGGGCAGCGGGCGGCGGGGCTCTACTTCGCCATCCGCCAAAATGGGCGGGCGGTCGACCCAGAGCGCTGGTTCGCCGCGGCGGGCCGCCCGCTGGGCCGGGCGGAGCCCCGGGTGCCGATCCGCTCGGGGGAACAGGTGGCAGTTTTGCCAATCCAACGCGTTGACCAGGCCGCGTGCCCAAGGCCAGAGCACGCGACCGTGCCATTTCGCCCGGCCGCCCAGCCCACCAGTGATCGCACCTTATGTCCAAACGTTTAGAGATCGTTCTCATCTTCGCCCTCGGGATCTTCGCCGGCAGCGCTGGGGGGCTGTTGGGTGAGGAGCTCGCTGGGAGCGAGGTGCCAGAGCCCGAGCCCGAGCTCCCGCTCAAGGAGCTGCGCACCTTCGCCGAGGTGTTCGGGCGGATCAAGAGCGACTACGTCGAGACGGTCGACGACAAGACCCTCCTAGAGAGCGCCATCCGCGGCATGCTCTCCGGGCTCGATCCCCACTCCTCGTACCTCGACCAGCGCGAGTACCGTGACCTGCAGGTGGGTACCAGCGGCGAGTTCGGCGGTCTCGGGATCGAGGTCGGCATGGACGAGGGCTTCATCAAGGTGATCGCCCCCATCGACGACACCCCGGCCCAGCGTGCCGGCCTCAAGGCGGGGGACATGATCATCCGTATCGACGAGAAACCGGTGAAGGGCATGAGCCTGAACGACGCCGTCGGATTGATGCGCGGCAAACCCGGCACGTCGATCACGCTTACCATCCTGCGCGGCGGCGGGGAGCGGCCATTCAAGGTCGAGCTGGTGCGCGACGTGATTCAGGTGGCGAGCGTGCGCAGCCGCACGCTGGAGCCCGGCTACGGCTACATCCGCATCGCCCACTTCCAGTCCCGTACGACCGAGGACCTGCTCAAGGCGATCGGCCAGCTCAAGGACGAGAACGAGGGCGGCCTCAAGGGCCTGGTGCTCGACCTGCGCAACAACCCAGGCGGAGTCTTGAACAGCGCCGTCGGTGTCAGCGACGCCTTCCTCGGAGATGGGCTGATCGTCTACACCAAGGGCCGCGTCGACGACTCCGAGCTCCAGTTCAAGGCCGGCCCCGATGACGTGCTCAAGGGGGCGCCCATCGTGGTGCTGGTCAACTCGGGGTCCGCCTCGGCCTCCGAGATCGTCGCCGGCGCCCTGCAGGACCACGGGCGGGCGATCGTGATGGGGTCACCGACCTTCGGCAAGGGCTCGGTCCAGACGATCGTGCCAATCGACAACCTGACGGCACTCAAGCTCACCACGGCGCGCTACTACACCCCCTCGGGGCGCTCCATCCAGGCCCAGGGGATAGTGCCGGATATCGTCCTGGAGCGCGGGGAGCTGCGCCTCGACGAGGACCCCGGCCTCGCGCCGCTGAAGGAAGCTGACCTCACCCGTCACCTCGAGGACAGCGACGGCGAAGAGGGTGGTACCGAGGAAGCCCCCATCCCCGCGCCCGAGGCCCCTGAGACCACGAGCGAGCCCACCGAGAAGACGCGTCCGCTGGCCGCCGAGGACTATCAGTTGAGCCAGGCGCTCAATGTACTCAAGGGCCTCTCGATCCTGGGCCGCACCAAGGTGGACTCGCCGCCGCCGGCACAGCCCTAACCTCACCACGAGCTTGCGGAGACGCCCATGGCACGCGTGCTGATCCCCCTGGCCCAAGGCTGCGAGGAGCTTGAGGCCGTCACCGTCATCGACCTGCTGCGCCGTGCGGGCATCGAGGTCGTCACGGCGGGCCTCGCCGAGGGGCCGGTGCGGTGCAGCCGCGGCACGGTGCTCCTCGCCGACGCCCTGCTCGACGAGGTCATGGAGACGCCCTTCGACATGATCGTCCTCCCCGGCGGCCTGCCGGGGGCGACCCATCTGGAGGGCGACGAGCGGGTGCGGCGACTGCTCCAGCGCCATCAGTCGGAAGGCCGCTTCGCCGCGGCGATCTGTGCCGCGCCCAAGGTGCTGGCCCGGGCCGGGCTGCTCGACGGCCGCGCGGCGACCGGCTACCCAGGGATACTCAAGGGCGAGGATTTCCCCGAGGTGCGCCTAGTGGATGCCCCAGTCGTGGTCGACGGCAAGGTGGTCACCTCCCGCGGCCCCGGCACCGCCATGGATTTCGCGCTGCGCCTGATCGAGCTGCTCGCGGGCGAGGCCAAGCGGAACGAGGTCGAGACGGCGCTGGTGCGGGGGGCCTGATCCCGATCCTGCCCCGCCAGGGTGCGGCCGAGCCGGCCCCATGACCCTCCCGGCGCTCGGGCTCGCCTTGGCGGTGGCCCTCTTGGTCAGCGCTGTCCTGACGCTGGCCCTGGTGCGGACGGCCAGGCGCTTCGAGCGCCTGCTCGACCGCCCCAACGCGCGCTCGCTGCACCTGAGCCCGGTGCCGCGGACCGGCGGTGTCGCCGTCCTTGCGGGACTGCTCGCCGCCGCAGGGGTCGCCCTCGCGAACGGGGTGGTCGACGGCATCTGGGGATGGGTGGGCGCGGCGCTGCTCTTGGTCGCCCTGGTCTCTTTTCTGGACGACCGGGGGGAGGTCAAGCCGGCGTACCGGCTCGCCGCCCACCTCGCCGCCGCGTTGATCCTGATGCTCGGTGGTCTGCGCTGGACAATCGTCGAGCTGCCCGGCGCGGCAATCCCCCTGCCCAACGTCGTGGCCGTCCTTGTGCTGGTCTTTTACGTGGTCTGGATGGTCAATCTCTACAACTTCATGGATGGCATGGATGGCTTCGCGGCCGGTATGGCGGGGTTCGGCTTCGCCGCCCTGGCCGCGCTCGGCTGGCGAGCGGGTGACTGGGAGTTTGCCCTGGTCAACGGGTCGATCGCGGCCGCCGCCCTGGGCTTCCTGATCGGCAACTTCCCCCCGGCGCGGATCTTCCTCGGCGATCTGGGCTCCGCGAGCCTCGGTTTGCTCGCCGCCGCCTGCGCCCTGGTGGGCAGCGCGCGGGGCCTCTTCCCGCTGTGGATCGCCTGGCTCGCCTTCTCCCCGTTCATCGTCGACGCGACCGCGACCTTGCTCCGCCGGCTGCTGCGTGGCGAGCGGGTCTGGGAGGCCCATCGCTCCCACCACTACCAACGGTTGGTGCTGGCCGGCTGGAGTCACAGGCGCACCCTGCTCTGGTCCTATCTCCTGATGGGCGCCTGCGCCGCGACGGCGGTGGCCGCGGCGCGGATGAGCATCGGCGACCAGTGGCGGCTATTGGGCGGCTGGACCCTGATCTATCTGCTCATCGGTTATAAGATCCGCCTCGTCGAGCGCACCAAGGAGGCCGTATCCCGGTGAATCCGCTCCTCGACCGCATGCGCAACCGCTCGGTCGCCTTTGTCCACGACCTGCTGATGGTGCCGGTCGCCTGGCTCCTCGCCTACTGGCTGAGGTTCAATCTGGGCGAGATCCCGCCGGAGCTCCGGGATGGGGCCCTGCTCGCCCTGCCGCTGGTGATGCTCGCCCAAGGTTTCGCCAACTCGGTGTTTGGGCTCTACCGGGGCGTCTGGCGCTTCGCCTCCTTGCCCGACCTGGTGCGCATCCTCAAGGCCGTGCTCGCCGGCACCGCGCTCGCCTTCTTCGCGCTCTTCATCTTCAACCGCATGCAGGCGGTGCCGCGCTCGGTGCTACCGCTCTACCTTGTGCTCCAGGTCTTACTACTGGGCGGCCCGCGGCTGGTCTACCGCTGGCTCAAGGATCACCGGCTGAGCCTCGGCACCGGCGAGCGCGTGCTCGTCGTCGGTGCCGGTCAGGCGGGCGAGATGGTTGCGCGCGATATGCTGCGCGACCATCACCTGGGCTACCTCCCGGTCGCCTTCGTCGATGACAAGCCGCGCCGACAGGGGGCGGAGATCCACGGCATTCCGGTGCGCGGCTCGACCGAGGACATCCCGGCCCTGGTGCAGGAGCTGGAGGTCGATCTGATCCTGCTCGCCATCCCGAGCGCCTCCGGCGTGCAGATGCAGCGCCTGGTGGCGCTCTGCGAGCGGGCGGGCCGGCCGTTTCGCACGGTCCCCCCGTTGAAGGAGCTGATGCGGGGACAGGTGAACGTCAACCAGATTCGCCCGGTCAGCATCGAGGACCTGCTGGGGCGCGACCCGGTCGAGCTCGACTGGGCGGGCATCCGTGCGGGACTCGCGGGGCGCGTGGTGCTGGTCACCGGCGGCGGCGGGTCGATCGGTGCGGAGCTCTGCCGCCAAATCGCACTCGCAGGGCCCGAGCGCCTCCTGATCGCCGACAACGGCGAATACAACCTCTATCGCATCGACGCCGAGCTCGCCGGGCGCCACCCCGACCTGGCGCGTGTCTGCCGCTTGCTTGATGTGACCGACGCGACGGCGGTCGAGGGGCTCTTCAGGGGCGAGCGACCCCAGATCGTCTTCCACGCCGCTGCCTACAAGCACGTCCCGCTCCTCGAGGGGCAGGTGCGCGCGGCGGTGCGTAACAACGTCCTCGGCACCGCCGTGGTGGCGCGTACTGCCGATACCTTCGGCTGCGAGCGCTTCGTCCTGATCTCGACCGACAAGGCGGTCAACCCCGCGAGCCTGATGGGGGCCACCAAGCGCGCTGCCGAGGTGGTCTGCCAGGCCCTGGCGACGCGCTCTGCGACCCGGTTCGCGGCGGTGCGCTTCGGCAATGTCCTAGACTCGGCCGGCAGCGTGGTGCCGCTCTTTCGCCGGCAGATCGCGAGCGGCGGGCCGGTGACCGTGACCGACCCCGAGATGGAGCGCTTCTTCATGACCATCCCCGAGGCCTGCCAGCTCATCATGCAGGCCGCCGCAATCGGCGAGGGCGGGGAGATCTTCGTGCTCGACATGGGCGAGCCGGTCAAGATCCGCTATCTCGCCGAGCAGATGATCCACCTGTCGGGGCGCCGGCCGGGCGAGGACATTGCCATCGAGTACATTGGGCTGCGCCCCGGGGAGAAGCTTCGCGAGGAGCTGTTCTACGCGGCCGAGGATCTGCGCAAGACGTCGCATCCCAAGATCCGGGTCGCCCGTTGCGGCACCCAGCCCTCCTGGGATGCGGTCGAGGCAAGGCTGCGCTCGTGCGAGGAGGCCGTCGCACGCTGCGATGATTTCGGGCTGCGTGCCGCCCTGATCGGGCTCGTCGCCGAGCGCTGCGAGAAGGCGAAGCCGGAATCAGACGCGGCTAACACCACCCTGGAGACCACAGATGGCTGAGGTGATCGCCCCAGAGCGCCCCCTGACCGTGAACGGCAACGGGCTTGCTGCCGACGCGCTCGACGAGCTTACGCCGCTTGCCGAGACCCCCCTGGGGGGGGTGCTGGCGCAGCTCAGCCGGCGCGGCAAGCTCGGCGCGAATGACCTGCTGCGCGCGCGCCGCCTCGCCGAGGAGAGCGGCGACCCCTTGTTGCGGATGCTGCTGCGTCTGGGGCTGGTGTCCGAGCGCGACATGGCCCTGGCCCTCGCCGATGTCCTCGCGCTCCCGCTCGCCGAGCCAAAGGACTTTCCCGACGGGCCGATTGCCCCCGATGCCTTCAGCCTGCGTTTCTTGAAGGACGCCCAGGTCATCCCGTTGCGCGAGGAGGAAGGTACCCTCCATGCCGCTTTCGCCGACCCGACCGATCCATTCGTCGTTCAGGCCCTGGGCATGGCGGCGGGCAAAGAGGTCTCACCCTGGGTGGGGCTTCCCTCCGAGATCGAGGCGGCGATCGACCGACTCTACGCCGCCCCCGCCGAGCCGACGACTGAGGAGGCACTCAACGCCGATCTCGGCGAGGTCTCCGAGGACGACATCGAGCACTTGAAGGACCTCGCCAGCGAGGCCCCTGTCATCCGCATGGTCAACCAGTTGATCCAGCGGGCGGTGGAGTCGCGCGCCTCGGACATCCACATCGAGCCCTTCGCCGATGAGCTCAAGGTGCGCTACCGGGTCGACGGCATCCTCCACGAGGTGGACTCGCCCCCGCCGCGCTCCACGGCGGCGATCATCTCGCGCATCAAGATCATGTCGAAGCTCAACATTGCCGAGCGGCGTCTGCCTCAGGACGGGCGCATCCCGCTGCGGGTGCAGGGCAAGGAGCTGGACCTGCGCGTCTCCACCGTGCCCACCATGTTCGGCGAGAGCGTGGTGATGCGCCTGCTCGACAAGGAGAGCGTGCGCTTCGACTTCGACGCCCTGGGCTTCGACGGGTCGCCGCGCGAGCGGCTGATCCAGATCCTCGAGATGCCCTACGGGATCTTTCTCGTGACCGGTCCGACCGGCAGCGGCAAGAGCACCACCCTCTACACCGCCCTGAGTCGACTGAACACCCAAGAGCGCAAGATCATCACCGTCGAGGACCCGGTCGAGTACCAGATCCCCGGCATCAATCAGATCCAGGTCAAGCCCCAGATCGGCATGACCTTCGCGGGCGCGCTACGCTCGATCGTGCGCCAGGACCCCGACATCATCATGGTCGGCGAGATGCGTGACCTGGAGACCGCGCGCATCGCCGTGCAGTCCGCGCTCACCGGTCACGTGGTGCTCTCCACCCTGCACACCAACGATGCCGCCAGCGGTGTGACCCGTTTGCTCGACATGGGGGTGGAGGACTACCTGCTCACCTCGACCATCAACGGCATCCTCGCCCAGCGCCTGGTGCGCCGGCTCTGTCCCGCCTGCCGCACGCCGTACCAGCCGCTGCCCGAGCTTGCGGCGAAGTTCGGCCGGGTTGGCGCAGGGGTCGCGGGCTTCTCGTTGTACCGCGCGAGCGGCTGCGCCGAGTGCGGCGCGACCGGCTACCGCGGGCGGCTGGTCATCACCGAGGTCCTGATCATGACCGATCCGCTGCGCCAGGCCGTCCTCGCCCATGCCACCGCCTCCGACATCCAGCGCATCGCGATCGCCGAGGGCATGCTCACCATGTACGACGATGGCCTGCGCAAGGCGCTCGACGGGCGCACCACCATCGAAGAGGTGCTGCGCGTGGCCGAAGAGGCCTGATGATGGCCAAGTTTACCTACAAGGCGGTGCGCCTCGACGGCGAGGCGGTGGAGGGCGAGCTCGAGGCCGCGGACGAGGCCGCCGTGATCCGCCATCTCCAGGGCGCCGGTCTGATCCCCATCCAGGCGCGCCGGACGGGGGGGCTGAGCCTCAAGCTCCGCCGCGAGCGGGCCGCCGGTCTCACCCGCAAAGAGGTCGGCGTGATCACCCGCGAGCTCGCGACCCTGCTGGAGGCCGGGCTCACCCTCGACCGCTCCCTGCAGATCCTGATCGATCTCAGCGGCGAGCCGCGGGTCGCGCGGGTGCTCACGGCCCTGCAGGAGCGGGTGCGTGGGGGCGCGACCTTCTCCACCGCGTTGGAGGAGCAGGGGACCCAGTTCCCACGCCTGTACGTCAACATGGTGCGCGCCGGCGAGGCGAGCGGTGCGCTCGACGCCGTCCTCGCCCGCCTCGCCGACTACCTGGAGCGCGCCGCGGAGCTCCGCGAGACGGTCACCTCGGCCCTGGTCTACCCGGCCATCCTGCTCTTCGTCGCCGGGCTCTCGGTGATCCTGCTCCTGGTCTTCGTCGTGCCCCAGTTCACCGTGCTGTTCCAGGACATGAACGCTGCGCTGCCGCTACCGACCCAGGTCGTCATCGCCGTCGGGGACCTGTTCCGCAATTATTGGTGGGCGATCCTAGCGCTGCTCGCCCTGACGGCGGTGGGCGTGGAGCGCTGGCTGGAGCGTCCGGGGGTGCGCGATCGTCTCGACGTGCGCGTGCTCGCCCTGCCGCTCTTCGGCGACCTGATCTGGAAGATGGAGACAGCGCGTTTCTGCCATACCCTCTCCACCTTGCTCAAGAATGGTTTGCCGCTCTTGAGCGCGTTGAACCTCGCCCGCGAGGTGGTCGGCAACCGCAAGCTCTCTGGCCTCCTCGTCGAGGCGTCCGAGGAGCTCAAGCGCGGCCACGGCATGGCTGGGCCCTTCACTCAGCGGGAGATCCTGCCGCAGATGGCCCTGCAGATGATTCGCGTCGGCGAGGAGTCGGGCAGCCTCGACGCCATGCTTGGCAAGGTGGCCGAGGTCTACGACAAAGAGACCCAGTCGAGCGTCCGGCGCATGCTCACCCTGCTCGAGCCGATCCTGATCATCGGCCTGGGGGCGATGGTCGCCGGGATCATCATCTCGATCATCGTGCCGATCCTCGGCCTCAACGAGCTGGTGCTCTAGCCGGACGGTCGCGGGCGAGGCCGCTACAATGCGGAGCCGATTCACCACTTGACCGATTGAGCAAACGCCATGAACAAGATTCGCTCTAGCCGCCGTGCGCGCGGCTTCACCCTGGTCGAGCTCCTCGTCGTGCTCGCCATCCTCGGGCTGCTCGTCGGACTGGTCGGCCCCCGGGTGATGAGCACCCTTGGCGGATCCAAGACCCAGACCGCGCGCATCCAGATCTCGGACCTGAGCACCGCACTCGACATCTACCGGCTGGAGGTCGGGGGCTATCCCGCCAGCGACGAGGGGCTGCAGGCCCTGGTGGAGCGCCCGAGCGACGCCAAGAACTGGAACGGGCCCTATCTGAAGAAGAACCAGGTCCCCAAGGACCCCTGGGGCTTCGACTACAACTACCGCTCGCCGGGCGAGCACGGACCCTTCGACCTCTGGTCGCTGGGCGCCGACAACCGCGACGGCGGCGAGGGAGAGAATCAGGACATCCTTGGCTGGGATTGAGCCCGCCGCGTGCTGCTGCCCTGCCGTGAGCGGCGTCGCCAATCTCGCGGCCGCAGGATGGATGCCGGCACCCCGCCCGCGCCCCGTGGGTGGCTTTACCCTGCTCGAGCTCCTCGTGGTGCTGGCGATCGCGGCCCTGCTGCTCGCCGTCGTCCCGCCGCTCTTCAGCGCCGCCCTGCCCGGGGTCGAGCTCAAGGCCGCCGCCCGCCGGGTGGCGTCGGGCCTAAGGCTCGCGCGTGAGGAGGCGATCCGCAGCGGGCGCGATGCCGCCTTCGTACTCGACGTCGAGGGACGCGCCTTCCGCGTCGATGGCCCCTACCGGGTCACGCCCCTCCCGGGTGGGCTCGACCTCAAACTGGAGGCCGCCGAGAGCGAGATGCAGGGCGAGGGCGTTGGCGCGGTGCGCTTCTTCCCCGACGGCACATCCACCGGGGGGCGCGTCGTGGTCGCCCGTGGTGACAGCGGCTATCAGGTCGGTGTGCACTGGCTGACCGGGCGGATCGAGACCGCACCCTGGGAGGAAGATTGAGCGGCTATCACTCCGCAAGACTCCGATGAGGCGTCGCCGCAGACAGGGCGGGTTCTCCCTGCTGGAGGTGCTCGTCGCCTTCGCGGTCCTCTCGCTCACCCTCGGTGTGCTGATGCAGGTCTTCTCGCGGGCGGTTAACACCACGGTGCTCAGCGGGGCGCTCAGCCGCGCGGCCGCGCTGGCGGAGGCGCGGCTGAACGCGGTGGGCCTGGAGATCCCGTTGGTGCCGGGCAGCTATACCGGCGATCCAGAGGACGGGCTCGGGTGGGAGGTCTTCGTGGTCCCTTACGAGCCCGGGGAGAGTGCCTGGGAGTCGCCCTTCACGCCCTATGTCGTGACCGCCGTTGCCCGCTGGGGCGAGGGCGCGCGCGAACGCGAGGTGAGTCTGACCAGTCTGCGCCTGGGGGAGCCGCTCTGATCGCCGCGCTGCCCGACCGCTCGGCTCGCGGCGCGTCCCGGGGCTTCACCCTGGTCGAGCTCCTCATCGCCCTATCCCTGGTCGGGCTCATCACCGTCCTGCTCTATTCCGGCTTGCGCCTGGGCACCCGGGCCTGGGAGGGGGTCGAGGCGAGCGCGGAGCGCACCGGGGGCTTGCGCCTCGCGCACAACTTCCTCGCTCGCGTGCTCGGCCAGGCCCGCGCCGTGCGCGTCCTCTTCGACGGCGAGAGCCGGTTGGTCTTTGCGGGCGATGCCGAGGGGCTCGAGCTGGTTAGCTTGCTGTCGCAGCACGTCGGCGTCCCCGGTCTCTACGTGCTCAGGATCACGCTGGAGGACGACGGCGATGACCGGCGGCTGGTACTGACCCGCTGGCTGCTGCACAGCGATGTCTTGGCCGGCGCCGACGACATCCCACCGTGGGAGCCATTCCAGGGCTCGGAGTCCGGCACCCGCCGGTCGGGGGAGCTCGATCAAGACCTGGCGGCCGGCGCCTACGGATCGAGCCTGCTGATCGATGGCGTGGAGGATTTCCAGCTCGCCTATTACGGCATCGCCGAGGGGTCGACCGAGCCCGAGTGGCATGAGCGCTGGCTCGAGCCCAATGCCCTCCCCCAGAGCGTGCTCCTGCGCCTGACGACCACGGACCAGGCATGGCCCAGCGCCCTGATCCACCTGCCGGCCGGCGAGTGAGCCGACCCCGGGCGCGAGCCCCCGAGACCCAGCGCGGCATCGCGCTGATGCTGGTGCTCTGGGTGATCGCGCTGCTCGTCATCATTGCCGCCGGCATGACCGCCGATCAGCGCAGCGAGACCAGCCTTGCCGCCAACCAGATCGGGGCGGCACGCTTTCGAGCCCTGAGCGATGCGGCGATCGCCTACGCCGTCTACAATCTGGCCGCGCCGGCGAACCTCCTGCAGGACCAGGCGGAGACACTGGACAGCGACCTCTGGGTGCCCGACGGCGCTCCCCGCGCCTGGCGATTCGCGGGCGAGGATCTGAGCATCGCCGTCACGGATGAGCAGTCGCTGATCGACCTCAACCAGGGCTCCCGGGAGCTGTTCAGCGCCCTGCTTGGGGCCCTCGATCTGCCGGTGGAAGAGATCGACGTCCTGGCCGACGCCGTCCTCGACTGGCGCGACGAGGACGACCTGCGCCAACTCAACGGCGCCGAGGACCCCGATTACGCCGCCGCGGGGCGTCCCTACGGGGCGAAAGACGGGCCGTTCGACAGCGTCGAGGAGCTCCAACAAGTGCTCGGCTTTGACCGTGGCCTATTTCTTGTGCTGGCGCCGGCGTTGACCGTGGCGGGCTCGGCCTCCCCGGCGAACATCGAGCTCGCGCCCCCGTTGGTCCGGGCGGCCCTCGAAGGGATCTCCCTGGAGGAGGTGGCGCAGCGCATCGCCGAGGAGCTGGCCAGCGGTAGTCTGGTCGAGCCGGCCGCCGTGAATCGGGGGGGACCACTCTACCGAATCCGCGTCAGCCGCGCCGGGGCGCCGGACGCGCCGACCCCAACCATGGAAGCCCTGGTGCGGGTCGAGCTCGGGTCCTTCCCACCGTTCCGGGTACTGTGGCGCAATTTCGCCCCGATGCGGTCAACCCCGTCGAACCTTGACGAGGGTCACGGCTTGTGACCGGCGTCAGTTTACTTTCCGCCGCTTAAGAGCGATTGTTGCCAACGTCTTGTGACTGACCCGAGGCACCCGGCGAAATGGCCTTCGCTGACACCCTGAGAGCCCTGTCGGGGCCGCTCATTGCCGGTCGTGCGCCGACTGAGCTCCTCGACGCTTGGCGCTCGTCGCTGATGGGCTGTCTGCCGGCCCCCCTGCGGCGCGAGCTCGCGCAGCGCGACCGGCACCTGATCATCGCGCCCCGCGGTCCCGTCGCGACGCTCGCGGTTATGCAGGGAGGCGAGACCCTCGATCTGGGGGCACTCGACACCCAGGCGCCGGGGGCGCTGACCGCCATCCTGTCGGGGGTGCGGCGAGACGTGCGCCGCACGATCGTGCAGCTCCCGGCCGCGGAGGTCTTGCGCCGCGAGGTGAGCTTCCCGGAGCAGGTCCGCACGAACCTGCGTCAGGTTGTCGGCTACGAGATCGACCGCCTGTCGCCCTTCCAGGCGGCGCAGGTCTACTACGACTTCCGGATTGCCGAGGGGGTGGCCCGTGGCGGTAAGCTCCGAGTCGAGCTCGCCCTGTGCCGCCGCGACCTGGCCGACGACTGGCTGCGGAGGCTGCGTGAGGCCGGTGTCCCGGCCGACCGGCTCAGTTGGGAGGGCGCCTGGCCCAAGGCCAACCTGCTTCCGGCCGAGGAGCGCCCGCGCCGGCGCGCCCGCCTGGTGACCCCCGCCCGCCTCCTGCTCCTGCTGGTCCTGGTCTTGATCGCCGCGGTGCTGGTGAGCCCGTTGTGGCAAAAACAGCGCCAGCTTGAGTCGTTGGACACCCAGCTCGGCACGCTGCGGGCCAGTGCCGCCGAGGTCGAGGAGGTCCGCGCCGCCTTGGAGCGCGCCCGCGAGGGCAGCACCCTGGTGCTCCAGCGCAAGATCGATCAGCCACGCTCGGTGGATCTCCTGCGCGAGCTGACCGAACGCCTGCCCGACGACACTTGGGTCCAGAACCTGGATGTGACCGAACGCGAGGTCCAGATCCGCGGGGAGTCGGCACAGGCCACCGCCCTGATTGGGCTGCTGGAGAAGGCGCCCGGGTTCTCGGGCGTCTCGTTCCGCTCGCCGGTGGTTCAGGTCGCCACCACCGGGCAGGAGCGATTTCACATCGCGTTCCGCTTTCAGCCCCCGGAGCCGCCGTGACCAAGCCCACCGCCGGGCGCGCCCGGTGCCTGCTGCTCCTTGCCCCCCTGGTGCTCATCCCGGCGCTCGTCCTGACTGCGGTGCTCGGGCCCTGGGCGAGCGCCATCTCGGAGCTCGACGCCGAGATCGCGACGCGCCAGGATCAGAGCCAGCGTTATCAGCGCCTGCTCGCGACACTCCCCGGCATGCGCGCCGAGCTTGATCGGGTGCTCGCCAACCAAGAGCTCAAGGCCTTCTATTTCGATGCGCAGACGTCCGCCCTCGCCGGTGCCCAGCTCCAGCGCGAGGTCCAGGAGATGGTCCAGACCGCTGGAGGTCGGCTGATCAGCACCCAGATCCTGCCTTCAGCGGCGGCCGAGCAGCCCCAGCGTGTCAGTATCCGTGCCCAGCTCCAGGGCGACGTAGAGACCTTGCTCGAAGTGCTCCACCGCATCGAGCAGGCGCGCCCCTTCCTGTTCGTCGACCAGATCTCGGTGCGCGCGACCCAGAGGCGCACCGTGCGCCGCAGCGCGGCCCGTGGTGCGCCCGCCGCACAACAGGAGGGACAGCTCACGGTGCGGCTCGATGTCTTTGGCTACGCCCTGGGGCAGGCCGGATGAAAGCCGTCCTCGCCGTCCTGGTCCTCGCCCTGATCGGGGTGCTCACCTGGCAGTGGACGACCTGGACGCCGGAGGTCAACGATTCGGCCAACGCCCTGGGCGGTGCCGTCGAACCGGGCGCCCGGGTCGAAGACGACAACCCTCTGGCCAGGCTGAAACCTCTCGCCGATCGCGAGGAGTATCAGGTGGTGGTCGATCGCCCGCTGTTCAGTCCGACCCGCCGGCCGCTCGAGGACGAGCCCGAGCAGGTGGAGCCCGAGGTCGCCGCCGACGGCTCGCTCGACCGCATCGACCTCAACGCCGTCCTCATCACCCCGGACGAGACCCTGGCCTGGGTAATGGACGCCAGCAGCCGCGAGGTGCGTCGCCTGCGACTGGGCGACGAGCTCGAAGGCTGGGCGGTGCGGGATATCCTTTCGGACCGTCTGGTCCTGGAGCGACAAGGCCAAACCAACACGCTAGTATTGCGCGACTACGCGCGCCAACCCCCGCCCCCCGTGCGGCCGCGGCCTCCACCGGTACGCCCCCCTGCGCGTAACCAGCCGACGCCCCCACGACCGGCACCCCCGGCGGGCAACCCGCAGGCACAGGAAGATGCAACGCCTCCCGAATCGACCCCGCCGCCGTAGACCCTGGTACCCGGCCTTTGTCGTGCTGGGCGTCGCCCTGCTTGCCGCCTCGGGCTGCGAACGGTCACTCTGGGACCCCACCACCAAAATCGGTAGCGCCGAGGGCCACATCGTCGGCCGGGAGGGGGTGGCCGCCGGCGCTACGACCTATCCCATGGAGGGCAGCGGCATCGACTTGAGCTTCGGCGGACCTGGGGTGAAGACCCCCGAGGACTCGATCAAGGGCGGTACCGGGGAGTTCGTCGGTACCGTGTCCGCGCCGCCGGCGGACGTCGACACCAGCCCGGGCGACGTGACCCTCAACTTCGACGGCACGGATATCCGTGAGGTCGTCAAGGTCATCCTGGGCGATCTGCTTGGGGTCAACTACGTCCTCGACCCGGGGGTGCAGGGAACCGCCTCGCTGCAGACCGGCCGCCCGCTGCGTCGGGAGCACCTGGTCCCGACCCTGGAGACCCTGCTGCGGATGAACAACGCCGCTCTGGTCTCCCAGGGCGGCAGCTATCAGGTCGTACCGCTCTCCAACGCGGTGCAGGGCAAGGTCTCGCCCCAGCTCGGGGAGACCGAGCGCGCGCTGCCGAACGGCTACAGCGTGCAGGTCGTACCCCTGCGCTACATCGGCGCCGAGGAGATGAGCAAGATCCTCCAGCCGCTCGCGCCGGAGGGGAGCGTCGTGCGGGTCGATACCCTGCGCAACCTGCTGCTCATCGCCGGCACCGGCCCGGAGATGGGCAACCTGCTCGATACCGTCCGCGTCTTCGACGTGGACTGGATGGCCGGTCTCTCGGTCGGTTTCTTTACGCTGGAATACGCCTCGGCCGGCGACGTGGTCACCCAGCTTGAGACCCTGCTCGCCGACGAGACCGGGAACCCCTTCAAGGGGCTATTCCGGTTCATCCCGGTCGAGAGCGCCAACAGCCTGCTCGTCATTTCCCCGCGTGAGAGCTACCTGCGCCAGGTCAAGGACTGGATCGAGCGGCTCGACCTCGCCGACGCCTCGGGGGAGGGGGCGCAGCGCGTCTTCGTCTACCGGGTCAAGCACGGCGACGCGCAGACCCTGGCCGACATCATCACCCAGCTCTTCTCGGGCGACCAATCGGGCGGCACGACACGGCGGGTGGGGGGAATCGCCCCGGGGATGCGCCCGGCGAGCATTCAGTCGCGCACCGAGAACAGGCCGGGCGAGGAGGGGCAGACTCGCACCACCCAAACGCAGCAGGCGGTGGCGCAGAACATCGAGCTGTCTTCGCCGGTGAGCATCGTCGCCGACACCGTCAACAACTCCCTGCTGATCAAGGCGAGCCCACGCGACTATAAGATGCTCTTAGAGGCCCTCAAGCAGCTCGATCTGGTCCCGCTCCAGGTCCTGGTCGAGGCGACGATCGTTGAGATCTCTCTGACCGGCAATCTGCAATATGGCGTGCAGTGGCAGTTCTTCGGAAAGAAAGACAGCTATGTCAGCGATCTCTCGCTGGTCAACAGTGCGACCGGAAACATCGCCAAGAGCTTCCCCGGCTTCAACTGGGCGGTGATCGTCTCACCCGACCAGATCCGCGCGACCCTGAGCGCGCTCGCCAGCGATGGCCTGGTCAACGTCCTTTCCTCGCCGTCGGTGATGGTGCTGGATAACCAGACGGCCAAGATCCAGGTCGGCAAGGCGGTGCCGATCCTGACCTCCCAGTCCCAAGGGACGGCTACCACGGACCGGATCGTCAACTCCGTCGAGTACCGCGATACCGGCGTCATGCTGACCGTCAAGCCGCGCGTCACCCCGGGGGGGCTGGTGCAGATGGAGATCGAGCAGGAGGTCAGCACCGCCGAGCCGGTCCCGTCAGGGGCGAGCCTGCAATCGCCGGAGATCGCGACCCGAAACATCACCAGTACGGTGGCGGTGCGCTCCAATCAGGCCGTCGTCCTGGGCGGTCTGATCGAAGACTCCCGCACGGACGGCAAGCAGGGCATCCCGGGTCTCTACAGCATCCCCGTGTTCGGGGCCTTGTTTGGGGAGACCAGCAAGCGCGCGTCGCGCCGGGAGCTCGTGGTGGTCCTCGTCCCGCGGGTGATCGCGAGCGATCAGGACGTGGAGATGGTGAGCAACGACTTCCGGCGTAAGGTCAAGGGCCTGACCGGTCGTTTCTAGGCGCCGGGCCGCTGTCGCCGGCTTGCGTACCCCGGGCCAAGTGGAGGCCCCGTTGGAGCCAGCGATGAGGAGCCGACGACCCCGCGCGCTGATCTACCTCCACGGGCTCAACAGCTCCGGGCGCTCGCAGAAGGCATCCGCGCTCCGCGAGGGCCTGGCGCCGATCCCCGTGCTCGCGCCAAGCTACCCGGCCCACCGTCCCGATTCTGCGATCGACCAGCTCGGCCGCCTGTTCGCCGAGCTGGCGGGCGGGCCCGACCCCCTCGTCGTCGGTAGCTCCATGGGCGGGTTCTATGGCCAGCATCTCGCTCGGCGCTTTCCCGTCGCCCACCTCTTCTTGATCAACCCGGCGCTGACGCCCTGGGTGCTGCTGGCGCGCTACCAGGGGTCGAGCATGACCACCGCCGACGGCGAGCCCTACACCCTGACCCGCGACCGGATCGACGCGACCCGCCGTTACGGCATCGCCAATCCCTGCGATGGGGTGCCGACCACGGTCCTCGTCGATCAGGGGGACCAGGTCATCGACTACCGGATCGCGGCGGGACTCTACCGACCCTGCGGTCGGGTCCTGACGTTTCCGGGCGGGGACCACGCCTTTGCCCACCTCGACGCCGCCGTCGCGGAGATCCGTTCGCGGTTACTGAGGCTCGCGGGCGACGGTGAACCATGAGGCCGCAAAGAAAAGCCCGGCCAAGGCCGGGCTTTTGTGGCCGGGGCCACTCGCGTGGCCCGGAGAGAAGCCTTAGAAGCGCCGCCCGCCACCACCACCGCCACGGGCCGGCCGGTCGGACTTCGGCTTTGCCTGGTTGACGGTGATATTGCGGCCCTTCATGTCGGTCCCGTTCAACGCCTTGATCGCGGCATCGGCCTGGGCGTTGCTCGACATCTCAACGAAGCCGAAGCCCTTGGACTCGCCGGTGAAGCGGTCGCTGATCAGGTTGACCTGGCTCACCTCGCCGAAGCGGGAGAAGGTCTCGCGCAGGTCGGCATCGGTGACGCTGTAGGGGAGGTTGCCAACGTAGATATTCATCATTTCACTCGCAAGGACGTGCATGGCATTCAATAAGAAACGCGGTCGATCGACCCAAGCACGAGATGCCGTTCGACAGCGGATCCGCCTGGGCGGCGGGCGGAGGCAGGAGGCTACACGTCTCGCGGGGAAATCGGCAGGATTTCGGCGGAAAGGGCAGGCGCCTGGACCCGGTCGGTCGACCGGTGATCCTCAACGCCGCGCAGGGTAACAGCTCCACCAAGCGAACGCACGCGAAACTTGATGGTGATGCTCAAAGCTGCAGCGCCGCCGGCCGGCCTTCGAGCAGCCAGCGCCGCCAATCGGCCCCCAGCCCTGGGAGGCCGCCGGGATAGAGGTCTGCGAGGAGAGCCAGGTGATCCACCGCCTGGCAGCGTCTGGCGGCCAGCGTGCTCAGATAGGCACGCAGAATGCGGCTCCCCTCGGAGTCCTGGATGAGGAAATGCACCAGGGACCAGGCATAGGGATAGGTGATCTCGAACCCTGTGCGCCGCCAGTCCTCCTGCTCCGAGGTTAGCAGCCAGTCGAGCCCCGGCAGGCGCCCCTCCGCGTGGAGCCGCCGCAGGTAGAGGACCTCAGCCCCGGGTGACTCGGCGCGGGCGAAGCTGTGGCGGAACTCCAGCCGCTCGACCACCTGGGCCAAACCCTCATTGAGCCAGAGCGGGGTCAGTCCCACCCAGTTGCCGAGCGCGAGGTGGGCGATCTCGTGGCGCGCCGCGGCGAGGGTCTGGTCGACTTCGGTCCAGCGCACCACGGCCTCGTTGCCGTTGAAGCTGTAGAAGCCGCCCATGGTCACGAGGCCCTTGGCGAAGCGCTCGCTGTAGGCCGCAAACTCGCCGTCGCCCTCGATGATCCTGAGCTTGACGTGGACCGGTCGCGCGTTGGCGAGCCCGAGCTCGCGGGCGACGATTCGGAGCACGCCATCGATGTTCGCCCCCAGCGCCAGGCCGAGGTCGGCCGGCGGCTCGCCGCCGAGGTAGCGGTAGTCGAGCGAGAAGCCGCCTACGCCGGGGCTCAGGGTGTCGCCGACGGTCTCGACCTCGACCCCGGCGGGGGCGCGGTCCGCGAAATGCACCCGGCCGTCGACATCGGTCCAGCGATAGACCTCGCGGCGCGGCGCTCGGCTCGGGTTGACTGGGGCGCCTGCTGCGCAAGGGTTGCCCAGGGCGCTGGCGCTGACCGACAGGCGGAGCGGCAGGTTAGCGTCTGGAGGAAGATCGAGTCGCAGCGCTGGACGCTCGGCGGCCGGCTCGGCTGGGGTCGCGGCGGCCTGCGAAGTGCTGGCCCCCACCGCCGCCGGTTGCGCGAGCCCCAGGCGGTCGAGGTACCACTCGCTTAGGGGTGCGGGCGACAGCCACCCGATGAGCGCGAGACCCGCCGCGACGCCGGTCAAGACGCGCGATACCGACACCCGCTCGTGCCGGCTCGCCCCACTGGTTGGTCTCGGCACCTGCGGTCCGCCCTCGGCTCAGAAACCCCGGGGGAAGGAGGCCACGGGCCCCAGGGGTCCGTCCGTGAAGGGCCTCACAGCGTCGGCGTTTGGCCGTCAGGCGAGCAGGCGCCCGGCGATGCGGAACCCGGCGACGTAGGTCCCGATGGCCGAGCCCAGGGTCGAGAGCAGGAAGACCAGCAGGATGCGGGAGACACGGTTGCGCCACCAGCCCTTGAGCTCGGCGGTGTCGCGGCGCAGGCGCCCGAAGTCCCCGACCTGCGGCTTGCGCAACGCCAGCTCCACGGCCCCGGTGACCATCCCGGCCCCGATCGTCGGGTTGAGCGAGGTGAGGGGTGCGGCGAGGAAGGCGGTCACCACCGTGAGGGGATGGGCGGCGGCGATGGCGGCGCCCAGGGCGCAGAGGGTCCCGTTGATCAGGACCCAGTCGAGCACCAGGTCCCAGCCCAGCTCATGACTCTGGCTGAAGCCGTAGCCAAAGCCGGCGAGGATCAGACCCACCACCACCCAGGGGATCAGCTTCGGCCAGCGCCTCGGGGCCGGGAGCCGGTCGAGCTCGGCGATCTCCGCGGCCGGATCGCTCGACGCCTCGTTGAGGTAGCGCGCTACTCCTTTGAGGTGTCCGGCGCCCAGCACCACCAGCAGGTTGGCGTGGCCGTCGCGGCCGATCTCCTCGCGCAGACGCGCTGCCATGTAGCGATCGCGCTCGTCGATTAGCGGCCGGTAGAGCTCGGCGCGGTTCTCGGCGAACTCCCCGAAGGTTGTCTCCAGGACGTCGCCCTCCTTCAGCCGCTCGATCTCCTCCTCCGAGACCTGCTCGCGCGAGAGCATGGTCGCGAGCAGGCCGGAGAAGAGCCCCATGCGTCTCCACCAGGGCAGGCCCGCCGAGACCCGCCGCAGGGTGACGCCGATCTCGCGATCGACCAGGAGTACCGGCAGGTGCTGATCGCGCGCCAGGCGGACGGCCGTCCGCTGCTCCGCCCCCGGCTCGATGCCGAACTGATCGGCCAGGCGTTGCTGGTAGGCGGCGAGCGCGAGGCTCGCCACGACCATGTAGGCTCGGCCCTCGCGGATGACGGAGAACAGATCCATGCGCGCGAGCGCGTCGGGGTCGATGAGGGCGTTGTAGCGACTCGGGCAGAGCTCCACCGCGACCGCCTCGTAGGCCCCGCTCGTGAGCAGCTCGGCGACCGCGTCGGCGCTTGCGCGCGAGACGTGGGCCGTGCCGAGGAGGGTCAGCCGGGACGCGCCCAGATGGACGTCGATGCGGGGCTCGGGACGGTCGTACATGGGGTGCAGGCGGGCTCAGGTGGCGGGGCGCCGGAGATGATAACCCGGGCGGGCGGCCCCAGGGCCGGCCGAGTGGCCGCCCACCGGACCCATGGCTTATGATCCCGACAATGTTGCAACCGCCCATTCTGCGTATGTCCTACCGCCTCGCCGTACTCCTCGGTCTTGCCGCCGCGCTCCTCATTCCGGGCTGCGGCAAGGTGCGCGAGGAGGGCAAGAGCAACGCCCTGGAGGCCGCGACCACGGCCTACGGGAGCGCGATTCGCTGGGGCTACTACGAGACCGCCTTGGGTTATCTGCACCCGGACAAACGCGTCGAGCTGCCGGCGGGCTTCGAGTCCATCCGCGTCACCTCCTACGACGTGGTTCAGCCGCCCTTGCGGCAGGATGAGGACGGCGCCACGCAGGTGGTGCGCATTGAGTATCTGCACGAGGACGTGCAGCGCGTAAAAAGCCTCACCGACCGCCAGACCTGGCGCTACGACCCCGAGGCCAAGGGCTGGTGGCTCTACTCGGGCCTCCCGGCGTTCCGCTAGCCGCGTCGCTGGTCGCCACGCCAAGCGGAACGGGCCCGAAGCTTGACCGACCCCAACGTCGAACGCGCCGAGCTCCTGCTCGTCGTCCTGCGCGAGCTCGCGCGGGAGACCCGCCTGACCATTCCGGTCGAGCAGATCGGGCTCGACACCCGCCTGGAGGCCGACCTCGGCCTCGATAGCCTGGCCCGCGCCGAGCTGCTCCTCCGGGTCGAGCGCTCGCTCGCGGTGCGGCTGCCGGAGGAGGCCCTGCTCGCCGCCACGGCCCGCGACCTGCTCCTGCTGTCGGGTCCAGACGCGGGGGCCCCGAGGACCACGATCTCTGGGGGTGCTGGGGTGCCGGCCTCAGCGGCGGACGGAGGCAGCCCCGAGGGGGCGCGCACCCTGCTGGAGGCCCTCGAATGGCACCGCGCACGGCACCCCGAGCGCACGCACATCCTCTCCTACGGCGGCGGCGACGACCCGACACCGATCAGCTACCAGGCCCTCTGGGACGGCGCTGCCCGGGTGGCGGCCCGCCTGCAGCAAGCGGGACTCACGCCGGGGGGCAAGGTGGCGCTGATGCTCCCGACCTGTCCGGCCTACTTTACGAGCTTTTTCGGCGTCCTCGCGGCAGGCGGCGTCCCGGTACCGATCTACCCGCCGGCACGCCCGCAGCAGATCGAAGAGCACTTGCGCCGCCACGCCCGCATCCTCGCGAACGCCGAGACCGTTCTCCTGATCACCGTGCGCGAGGCGCGCACCGTCGGCCGGCTGCTGCGCTCCCTGGCCAC
The DNA here is from genome assembly GCA_025458165.1 of Chromatiaceae bacterium. Taxonomy (GTDB): domain Bacteria; phylum Pseudomonadota; class Gammaproteobacteria; order Chromatiales; family Chromatiaceae; genus JALOTB01. The sequence goes on from JALOTB010000001.1 coordinate 86,211, forward strand.
GACCCTGCGGGGGGTGCTCACCCTGGAGGACCTGCAAGGCGGCGCGCCGAGCGAGGCCTTGGCCCAGCCGGCACCCGGGGACATCGCCTTCCTCCAGTACACCTCGGGGAGCACCGGCGACCCCAAGGGGGTGGTGCTCACCCACGCGGATCTCCTCGCGAACATCCGCGCGATGGGCGAGGCGGCCGAGGTCCGCCCCGATGACGTCTTCGTGAGCTGGCTCCCGCTCTACCACGACATGGGTCTGATCGGGGCCTGGCTCGGCAGCCTGTATTACGGCCTGCCGTTGGTCTCGCTCTCGCCGCTCGCCTTCCTCGCCCGGCCGCGGCGTTGGCTGGAGGCGATCCACCGGCACCGCGGGACCCTGTCGGCCGCGCCGAACTTTGCCTATGAGCTTTGCCTGGGTCGCATCAGCGACGAGGAGCTGGCGGGGCTGGATCTCTCCTCCTGGCGCTGGGCCTTCAACGGCGCCGAGCCGGTGAGCCCGCAGACCCTTCGCCGCTTCGCCGAGCGCTTCGCGCCCTACGGTTTCCGCTCCGAGGCCCTGGCCCCCGTCTACGGGCTGGCCGAGGCCGCGGTCGGGTTAGCCTTCCCACCTCCCGAGCGTGGGCCGCGGATCGACTGCATCGACCGCGTCCGCTTCGCCCGCTCCGGACACGCCCTGCCCATCCCCTGCGGCGGCGAAGACGCCCTGGAGGTGGTCGCCTGCGGCCGACCCCTGCCGGGCTACCGTATCCGGGTGGCTGACGCCGAGGGCCGGGCGCTGCCCGAGCGCCACGAGGGTCAGGTGCAGTTCCAGGGTCCCTCGGCGACCCAGGGTTACTACCGCAATCCCCGGGCCACCGAGGTCCTGATCCGCGATGGCTGGCACGACACCGGCGACCGCGGCTATCTCGCCGGCGGGGACATCCACATCACCGGCCGGCTCAAGGACCTGATCATCCGCGGCGGGCGCAATCTCTACCCCTACGAGATCGAGCAGGCGGTCGGCGAGGTCGCCGGCATCCGTAAGGGGTGCGTGGCCGCCTTCGCGGCGGCCGATCCGCGCACTGGGAGCGAGCGGCTGGTAGTGGTGGCCGAGACCCGTGAGCAGGCACCCGAGCGATGCACCGAGCTGGAACGGAGGGTGCGCGAGCGCACCTCGGATCTGGCCGGAGTAGCGCCCGACGAGGTGGTGCTCGCCCCGCCCGGGGCGGTGCTGAAGACCTCCAGCGGTAAGATCCGCCGCGCCGCGACGCGCGATCGTTACCTCGCTGGGCGCCTGGCGTCTGGACCCAGGGCCCCACTCTGGCAGCTCCTGCGGGTCGGGGCGAGCGCCCTTGGGGTCAACCTCGGCCGGGGCCTCAAGGCCCTGCCAAACTACCTCTACGCGGGCTACGCCTATGCCCTGTGCGGGCTGATCGCCCCGGTCGTCTGGGTCGGTGTGGTGAGTCTGCCGGGGTGCGAGTGGCGCTGGGGCCTGGTGCGTGGCGGCATCCGCTGGCTGCGGCGGCTCGCCTTCATCCGGCTTAGCGTCAGCGGTCAGGATCGCGTCCCAGCCCCTGGGCGCCCCTTCGTCCTCGTCGCCAATCATCAGAGCTACCTCGATGCCCTGGCCCTGATCGAGGCCGTGCCTCGCCCGCTGGCCTTCGTGGCCAAGCGCGAGCTGGCCGCCAACCGTTTGCTGCGGCTCTTCCTCGCACGGCTGGGGACGGTCTTCGTCGAGCGCTTCGATCCACACCGCAGCGCGGCCGAGGCCGGGCGTCTCGCGGACGAGCTGCGTGCGGGCCGACTCCTCGCCTTCTTCCCCGAGGGGACCTTTCGCGACCAGCCGGGCCTGCTGCCGTTCCGCATGGGGGCCTTCAGCACGGCCGCCGAGGCCGGGGTCCTGGTCCTCCCGGTGGCGCTCCGCGGGACGCGGGCGCTGATGCCCGGCGACAGCTTCTTTCCGCGACCTGGCGGCGCGGAGGTGAGCATCGGACCACCGATCCCGCCGACCGCGGCCGGCTGGGAGGGGGCGGTGGCCCTGCGCGAGGCGGCCCGCGCCTACATTGCCGCACACGCCGGCGAGCCGAGCGCCGCTGGATGAGGGCGGGCTACTTCACCTTGATCGCGATCGGCTCGAAGCCGCTGCTCGCGAGCTGCGAGCGCGCCTGGTTGACCGCCTGCTTGCCCTGAAAGGGACCAGCGCGCACCCGGTGGTAGGTGTCCTTACCGTTGATGGTCACCTGCTGGACCTGGACATTGATGCCCTTGAGTGCGAGCTGGGCCTTGAGCCGGTCGGCGTCTGCCGCGGTCCGGAAGGAGGCGACTTGCAGCAGGTAGGAGCCCGCCGGGGCGTCCTCGGCGGGCGGCTTGGTCGGGGGCTGGGCGTCGCCCGGCTTGGTCTGCGCAAGGGGCTCGGGTGGCGGCGCTGGACCCTTCGCCTTAGGCAGTGGACCGAGCTCGTCGTTGGGGACCACCACCTCCAGCTCGGGGAGGATGTCGTAGAACTGAAAGCTCGGCTTGGTCGGCGCCGCCGGGGCTGCCGCCTGGGCAACCGGCGCGCTGGCCGTCGCCTGACGCTCATCGAGCATCCAGGCGAGTCCGACCCCAAAGCCGCCCATCACTGCCCCGGTGACGAACCAGAAGAAGCCTGAGCCGCCGCCACGCCGGCGGGTGCGCGTTGCGCCGGGTCGCGCCCTGTAGTCCTTGGTCATCTCACATGCTCTCGGGTGCCGAGACCCCCAGCAGCCCCAGCCCGTTGCTCAGGACCTGCCGCGCCGCCAGGATCAGCTTGATGCGGGCGTCGCGCAGGCCCTCGTCGGGAACCAGGAACTGGTGGGCGTTGTAGTAGGTGTGGAAGTCGTTGGCGAGCTCGCGCAGGTAGTGGGTCAGCAGGTGCGGCTCCTCGTTCAGCGCCGCCGCCTCCACTAGCTCCGGGTAGCGCGCCAGGGTCTTGAGCAGGCCGATCTCATGGTCCTCGACGAGTCGCTCGAGGTTGGTCATCCCCGCGGTCGGGTCGATCGCGAGCCCCTTGTCCGCCGCCTGGCGCAGCACGCTTGCCACCCGGGCGTGGGCGTACTGGACGTAGTACACGGGGTTGTCGGCCGACTGCGACTTGGCGAGGTCGAGGTCGAAGTCTAGGTGCTGCTCGCAGCGGCGCATCACGTAGAAGAAGCGGGCGGCGTCGCGCCCGACCTCCTTGCGGAGCTCGCGCAGGGTGACGAACTCCCCGGATCGGGTGGACATCTGCACCTTCTCGCCGCCCCGGTAGAGGATGGCGAACTGCACCAGCAGGACATCCAGGCGCGAGGGGTCGTCCCCCAGGGCCTGGAGCGCCGCCTTCACCCGCGGGATATAGCCGTGGTGATCGGCGCCCCAGATGTCGATCACCCGCTCGAAGCCACGCTCCAGCTTATCCATGTGATAGGCGATGTCGGAGGCGAAATAGGTGGTCTGGCCGTTCTCGCGCACCACCACCCGGTCCTTCTCGTCGCCAAAGGCGCTGGAGCGAAACCAGAGCGCGCCGTCGCGCTCGTAGAGCTGGCCGGCCTCGCGTAGGCGCTCGATCGCGCGGTTCACGGCCCCCTTCTCGGTCAGTGAGCGCTCCGAGTACCACTCGTCGTACACGACGCCGAACTGGGAGAGGTCGTCACGGATGTCGTCGAGGATGGTGTTCAGCCCGAGCTCGAACACATAGCGGTAGCGGTTGTCCCCGAGCAGGCGCTTGGCGGCCGCGATCAGGCCGTCGATGTGGGCCTCCTTGTCCCCCGTCCCGGTCTCGGGGTCGAGGTCCGCCGGCAGGCCCGCGAAGACCTCCGGGGACTCGGCGCGGTAGGCGTCGCCGTGCTCGCGGTGCAGGGTGGCGGCGATGTCCCAGACGTAGTCGCCCTTGTAGCCGTTGCTCGGGAAGGGGATGTCCTCCCCGCAGAGCTCCAAGTACCGCAGCCACACCGAGGTCGCCAGGATGTCCATCTGCCGCCCGGCGTCGTTGACGTAGTACTCGCGATGGACCGCATAGCCCACGGCGGCGAGCAGGTCGGCGACGACCGCGCCATAGGCGGCCCCGCGTCCATGACCGACGTGCAGTGGCCCGGTCGGGTTGGCAGAGACGAACTCCACCTGCACGCGGCGGCCCTGTCCGAGATTCGAGCGGCCGTAGCCCTGGCCGGCGGTGAGGACCTCCGGGATGACGGCGCGGTAGGCGGCCGGGGCGAGGAAGAAGTTCACGAAGCCAGGGCCGGCGATCTCCACCCGATCCATCAGCGTGGACGCCGGCAGGGCCGCCACCAGGCGCTCGGCGAGCTGGCGTGGCTTGCTGCCGGCGGCCTTGGCGAGCACCAGGGCGAGGTTGGTGGCAAAGTCGCCGTGGGTCGGGTCGCGCGTGCGCTCGATCGTTGGCAGCGTCGCGACGGGGACGGGCAGGCCCTCGGCGCGGAGCCGATCGAGCGCGTCGGTGAGGAGTTGCTGGATCTGTGACTTCATGGGGTCATCGGGTCATGGGGCGGTTCGCCGCGGTGCACCTCCGCGGGGGCTCCGGCGAGGTACGCGGCTGGGGCTCGGGGCCGAGCCCGTGGGGATCGAGGCGGCGGAAGGATAGCAGGATTGCCCGCTCACATCAGGTCCAGGGGGTCCACGTCGAGGGACCAGCGTACCCCCGGCGCGGGGCGCAGGCCGCGCACCGCCTCCAGCCAGACGCCAAGGAATCGCTGCAACATCGGACGGTGGCTCGCCTGCACCAAAAGCTGGGCCCGGTAGCGGCCGGCGCGCCGCTCCATGGGGGCGGGCACCGGCCCGAAGAGCTGCACCTCGGTCGCAAGCAGCGCCCCGGCGAGGTCGAGCGCGCTACGCAGGAAGCCGGTTGCGGTCTCCGGATCTCGCGCCTCGGCCCGCATCAGGGCCTGGTAGGCGAAGGGCGGTAGCCCAGCGGCCTCGCGCTCGGCCAGCGCCGCCTCGGCGAAGGCGCGGTAGCCGGAGCGCCTCAGGGTATGTAGCAGGGGGTGGTCGGGGTGGCGGGTTTGCAGGATCACGCGGCCGGGCCGCTCGGCGCGCCCGGCCCGCCCCGCGACCTGGACGACGAGCTGGGCCATGCGCTCGGCCGAGCGGAAGTCCGCCCCGTAGAGCCCCTGATCCACGTCGAGCAACCCGACCAGGGTGACCCCCGGGAAGTGGTGCCCTTTCGCGAGCATCTGGGTGCCGACCAGGAGCGGGACCTCGCCCCGGCGTGCCGCGGCGAGGATGCGTTCGAGGCTGCCCTTGCGGCGGGTGCTATCGCGATCGACCCGCGCGAGCGGGGTGCCGGGAAAGAGGCCCTGAAGCTCCGTCTCGAGGCGCTCGGTGCCCAGGCCGAGCGTGCGTAGGTCGCCGTCGCCGCAGTCGGGACAGACCGCCGGCAGGGGCCGGGTCAGCCCACAGTGGTGACACCAGAGTCGCCGCTCGGCCAGATGCAGGGTCAGGCGGGCGTCGCACTTGGGGCAGTCACCCACCCAGCCGCAGGCGTGGCAGGTCAGCACCGGGGCAAAGCCGCGGCGATTGAGGAACAGAAGGACCTGATTGCCGGCCGCGAGCTGCTCCTCGGTGAGCCGCACCAGGACCGGCGACAGACCCGCGCGCAGCGGTTGGGCGCGCACGTCGAGCAGCGCGATCTCAGGGGGCCGCGCACCGCCCGCCCGCTCCGGCAAAGCGAGCCGCGCGTAGCGCCCGGCTCGGGTGTTGTAGAGCGTCTCCAGCGATGGTGTGGCCGAACCCAGCACCACCGGGCAGCCGGCCTGCTGGGCGCGGCGCACGGCCAGATCGCGAGCCGAGTAGCGCAGCCCGTCCTGCTGCTTGAAGGAGGCGTCGTGCTCCTCGTCGACCAGTATCAGTCCGAGGCGAGGAAGCGGGACGAAGACCGCCGAGCGCGTGCCGAGCACCAGGACCGCTCCGCCGTCCGCGGCCTGGCGCCAGGCGCGTTCGCGCTCGCCGGCGGCGAGGCCCGAGTGCAGCGTCACCATCGGCCCGGGGATGCGCTCGACGAGGCGCCGGGCGAGCTGGGGCGTGAGCCCGATCTCGGGGACCAGCATCAGGGTCTGGCGCCCGGACTCGATCGCGGCCTGGATCAGGTGGAGATAGACCTCGGTCTTGCCGCTTCCGGTCACCCCCTCCAGCAGGAAGGTCCGAAAGCCCCCGAGCGCCGCGCGCACCTCGGCCACCGCCTGCGTTTGATCGGCATTGAGCGTCGGCCCGCTGGCCGCCTGTATCGCCGGCAGGGAGGGGCTCGCCGGGGCGCGGCAGCGCTCGATCCAGCCGCGGCGCTCCAGGGCCGAGAGCGCGTGCGCGCAGTCGCCCGCCCGCCGCCGGATCTCGGCCGCGGACCGCCCCTCGCGTTGGTCCGCGAGCAGGGCGGCGACCTGTGCCTGCCGCGGGGCGCGGGCGAGCCCGGAGGGGTCGGCGACGCGGCCAGCTGCGGTGAGGCGCCAGCCCGGCTCACCCGGCTCGGGCAATGCCTCCGGCCGGCGCAGCCGCGCCGGGAGGGCGGTGAACAGCGCATCGCCTGGCGGGTACTGGTAGTAGGCCGCGGTCCATAGGATCAGCTCCAGATCGCTCGGGCCGAGCAAGGGCTGGGGATCGAGCACGGCCGCGATCGGCTTGAGCCGCTCGGGTGGCTGGTCGCTGTGGGCGGCGAGGGCCACGATCATCCCCACGCGGCAGCGGCCGCCAAAGGGCACCCGCACCCGTAGCCCGGGGCACAGGCGCGCCGGGTCGCAGTCCGCTGGACGAAGGTAATCGAACAACCGCGGCAGCGGGGCGGCCACGGCGACCCGAAGGATGGCGGGACGCTCCTGGGACATCGAGGCTCTGGGCGAAGGCGGGCTCGGCCGGCGGCGTGCGCGCCCGATTCTACGGTAAACCGCCGTCAGCTACGCCCTCACTTAGGGCGGGACTTTGAGGATGCCGTTGCGAGCCGCTGGCAACCGATGGACTGTCTTCGCTTTTCCCCGAGTCATTCACAGATCCTGTGGATAACCCTGGGGACAAACCGCGACAAGGGCGTCCGACTCGGCAAGTTTGTTACGAGTTTGTTGTGCTGAGCATATTTTGGCCGACGAGCGACATCCTTTTCAGAACAGATTATTGAAGCAGTTCACCATACGCTTATTGAGCAGGGTTGCGTCTTTGCGCCGACGCTCCGGCGGCCGGCCGGCGCACCTGTGCAAAAGACGTCCGGGTGTCGGGCCTTGGCGCCTTGCGCCTCGCCTTGATCCGTGTATGATCCTGCCAACCTCGCCCGCTCAGACCCCAGCCGCTGCGGTGGGCCACAGGCCCTCCGGACGCTGCGCGACATGGTCCAACTGCACCAGCAGGTCTTGCGAACGGACTTGGCCGGTATGCCGCTCGAGTGGGTGGATTACCGGTGCGCCGCTCGGCTCTATTTCCTCGATCAGGTCGCCTACGCCTGCGGTGACCGGCTGTTCCTGCTGCGCGGGGGGGTGAATGCCCGTACCAAGCTCCGCAGCGAGCTGGTCATCCACTCCATCATCGCCACCCACGGGGCGCACCACGCGAGCAGTAAGCGCGACGGGAGCTATGTCCCGCCGCTGTCGAACCGCACCTTGTTCCAGCGCGACGATCACATATGCATGTACTGCGGGGGTCGATTCTCCCCGCGGCAGCTCTCGCGCGATCATGTCCGCCCCGTCAGCCGCGGCGGCGCCGATCATTGGCGCAACGTGGTCACCGCCTGCGTGCGCTGCAACAACGCCAAGGCCGGGCGCTCACCCGAGGACGCCGGCATGGAGCTCTTGGCGGTGCCCTTCACCCCGACGCACGCCGAATACATCTTCCTGATGGGCCGTAACGTCCTGGCGGATCAGATGGAGTTCCTGCGCGCCCACTTCCCCCGCACCAGCCCGCTGCTCAAGCGTGCCGGCCGTGGATGACTGGCGCGCCATCGCGGCGCAGATCGCGAGCGTCACCGGCCGTCCCTTCGATCCCGCCCCGCCGCGCTCGGTCGGCGGCGGCTGCATCAACACCGCCCTGGTGCTGAGCGACGGTGAGCACCAATGGTTCGTCAAGCAGAACACGGCCGACCGGCTGTCGATGTTCGAGGCCGAGGCCGCGGGCCTCGCCGAGATCGCGTCCACCGCGACGATCCGCGTCCCCAACCCGTTGTGCACGGGTGTCGCGGGCGGCCGCTCCTACATCGTGATGGAGCACCTCGCCCTCGGCGGGCGCGGCGGGGCGACCGGCGCAGCCGAGGCTGGGCGGCGGCTCGCGGCATTGCATCGCACCACGTGCGACGCCTTCGGCTGGGCGCGGGACAACACCATCGGCTCCACCCCCCAGCGCAATGCCCCGGATGCCGATTGGACGGCCTTCTTCCGCGACCAGCGCCTCGGATTCCAGCTCGCCCTGGCGGTCCGTAACGGCTACGGGGGGCGCCTGCAGCGCGAGGGCGAGCGTCTCCTCGAAGCCTGCCCCGCGCTCATCGATCACGGCCCGCGGCCCGCCCTACTGCACGGCGATCTCTGGGCGGGCAACCTGAGCTACGATCGCCACGGCCAGCCAGTGGTCTTCGACCCCGCCGTCTACTACGGGGACCGCGAGGCAGATCTCGCGATGACCGAGCTCTTTGGCGGCTTCGGGGCGGAGTTCTACGCCGCCTACCAGGACGCCTGGCCACTCGACGGCGGCTACCGCGCCCGCCGCACGCTCTACAACCTCTACCACATCCTCAACCACCTCAACCTGTTCGGAGGTGGCTACCTGAGCCAGGCCGAGGGGATGATCGGGCGCCTGCTCGCGGAGCTGCGCTAGTCCGAGGGGGTGCGACTGGGCCCGCGGCCGGCCGTTCGCGGCGGGTGTCCCCCGGGCGAGCGGGTCGGGTTCCTCGCCGGTGACGGATGTGTTAAAAGCGCGGCAGCGCAGGGTCGAATCCCCTGGCCCTAACTGCCTAACACCAGCGTCTAGCGTCCCCCTTATGCCCCGAGAGCTCCTGCTGCTGCGACATGCCAAGTCGGACTGGGATTCGGGCGCATCCGAGGACTTTGCGCGTCCGCTCGCGAAACGCGGTAAGAAAGATGCCCCGCGCGTCGGCGAGTGGCTCTACCGGGAGGGGTTGGTTCCGGACCTGGTGGTGAGCTCGCCGGCCGAGCGTGCCCGGCAGACCACGCTCAAGGTGTGCAAGTCGATGGATGTAGGCAAGAAGAAGATTCTCTGGGATCAGGACGTCTACGAGGCGGGTCTGGACACCCTGCTCGCGGTCCTCGCCCGCTGTCCCGCCGACTCGCCGACCGTCCTCCTGGTGGGGCACAACCCGGGGCTAGAGGACCTGCTGCGCTTCCTGGCGGGGGACGAGGTGGAGGAGTCCAAGGACGGCAAACTGTTGCCCACTGCCGCCCTCGCCCGCCTGGAGATGCCCGACGATTGGTCCCGGCTGGAGCCGGGCTGCGCGCAGTTGGGGGGGATCGTGCGGCCGCGGGAGCAGGCTTAGGGCGCGCCGGCGACGGGGGCGTCGCCCGCGGCTCAGTCGAGATCGGGGGTCGATCCCGTCGCCGCGAATACCACCCGCTCGGCGATGTTGGTGGCGCGGTCGGCGGCCCGCTCGTAGTTGTGGATGGCCCACAGCAGATGGGTGCCGGCGGTGGCGAGCGCGGCGTCGGCGGACATCGCCCGTAGCAGCTCGGCGACTAGCTCCGCCTCTAGCCCGTCGACGCGGTCGTCGCGCGCCGCGACGGCACGGGCCATCTCGGCGTCCTGGGCGCGAAAGGCGGAGAGCGCGTCGGCGACCATCTGCGTGGCGTCCTCCCCCAGCGCCACGGCCTTGGCCAGGGCCTCAGCCGGGTAGCCGTCGCCGGGTGCGTCGCGAACGATGCGGGCGGTGTCGGCGGCGTGATCGGCGATGCGCTCCAGCTCCGAGACCAGCTCCAGACAGGCGCCGACCTCACGCAGGTCCCGTCCCGCTGGCTGATGCGCCGCGAGCACGACCAGGCACTCCTGCTCCAACATGCGCCGGTGCTGGTTGATCGGCCGGTCCTCAGCAATGATCTCTTCGGCCAGCGCCGCATCCTGCCGGCCCAGGCAGTCGACGGACTTGCGCAAGGCCGTGGTGACCAGGTCTCCCATCTGGAGGACCCCGGCCCGCATCTCGTCGCGTTTTCGGTGAACTAGTAGCTGCATGTCAATCATTGTACCCGAGCCCTCCGCCGACACCAGATCGGTCGCTGCGCCCGATGAGCCGACGGCGCCGGCGGCTAGGGTACCCGGCTTGTTTGACCGTTTGATGACGACCCTGGGGTTGGGGGCCCCTCGCCCTCGGGCGCGTCCCTCCAGCGATAGACCTCGGCGAGACCCGGGTCGCACAGGGTACAGGTCGCGCCGCACGCGGGAGGGAGCGGCACCCGCTCCACCCGGCCCTTGCTGATCCAAAGGGCCAGCATGGCGCGCACGGCCTCGGGATCCGCGTCGAAATGGACCGCCAGGTCCATCAGCGTCGCCTGCCGGTGGGCCTGGAGGTAGCGCCGGAGGTCGGAGAGGATCACGCCTCGGAGTCCGAGGGTGCGCCCAGCCGGCCGTTGCGCGCCCAGGCGCGCAGACCCGCGACGACGAGGAGCAGGGCGAGCGACAGGCCGATGATCCAGGCCGCCGAGCTCACCGGATGGCGCTCAAAGGTGGCCGTCTGGTAGAACAGGCTCGCGGTCACATAGGCGACCCCGGTGCTCCAGGCGGCGACGAAGGCCGCCCAGGCCGGCCCGGTCTCGCGCACGATGGCGCCGATGGTCGCGGCGCAGGGGAAGTACAGCAGCACGAAGAGCAGGTACGCAAAGGCCCCCACGCGCCCGTCGAAGCGTGCCTCCATAGCGCCGAAGGTCCCGCTCGCGACGCCCTCCGCCTCGGCCCCGCGTAGCGGGTCGTCGAGGTCGCTGAATCCGAGCGGGTCGAGCAGCCGATTCGCGACCTGCGACAGGTTGGCCGGCACTGTCGCGGCCGCCGCGCGCAGGGCGGCGCCGAGCTCGAACGGCGCCTCCTCGGCCTCGCCAAGCTCCGCCCCCGCGAGCCGGCCGTAGAGGGTATCCAGGGTGCCGACGATCACCTCCTTGGCGAGGATGCCGGAGAACACCCCGAGCACCGCCGGCCAGTTGTCCTCGCGGATGCCCATGGGCTCGAACACCGGCGTCGCCGCCCGGCTCACCGCGGCGAGGATCGAGGCGTCGGGCTCGGCGCGCCCCAGGCTGCCGTCGCTGCCGATCGAGCCCAGCAGGTTGAGCGCCAGCACCATGAGCACGATCACCCGCCCCGCCTCGCGCAGGAACAGCCGCACCCGGTCCCAGGTGCGCAGCGCCAGGCCCTTGAGCGTCGGCAGATGATAAGGCGGTAGCTCCATCATGAACCCGCTGCTTTCCCCGGGAAGCAGGGTGCGCTTCATCACCAGCCCGGTGAGCACGGCAACGACGATCCCGGTGAGATAGAGCGCGAAGACCACGCTCGGTCCGTCCTGCGGGAAGAAGGCGGCGGCGAAGAGCACGTACACCGGCAGCCTCGCCCCGCAGGACATGAAGGGATTCATCAGGATGGTGAGCCGTCGCTCGCGCTCGTTCTCCAGGGTGCGGGTCGCCATCACCGCCGGGACGTTGCAGCCGAAGCCCACGATCAGGGGGACGAAGGCCTTCCCCGGCAGGCCGATGGAGCGCATGAAGCGGTCCATGACGAAGGCGGCCCGCGCCATGTAGCCAGAGTCCTCCACCGCCGAAAGGAAGAGGTACAGGCTGGCGATGATGGGGATGAAGGTGGCGACCACCCGTAGCCCGCCGCCCACACCGTCGGCGAGGACCAATGAGAGCCAGTCCGGCGCCCCGGCCCCGGCGAGCAGCCCGGCGACCCCGTCGACGAATAAGGCCCCGGCCACGCCCTCGAAGAAGTCAATGAAGGCCCCGCCAAAGCTGATGGTGAACACGAACATCAGGTACATCACCGCCAAGAACAGCGGGATGCCCCAGACGCGTGAAAGGACGAGCCGATCGATACGATCGCTCAGGGTGCGCCCGGCGCGGCCGCGCTCCTGGAGGACCTGGCGGGCGAGCGCATGGGCGTGGCCGAAGCGGGTGTCGGCCATGTGGATGTCGCTCTCGTCCCCCGACCGATCCTCGATCACCCGGCGCCACTCAGCGGCCCGCTCGCGGGTCGCCGGGTCCACGAGCTCCAGGGTGCGACGGTCGCCCTCGAGCAGCTTGAGGGCGAGCCAGCGCGTATTGGCCTGCTGGGCGTGCGGCGCAAGGAGTGGCGCGAGTGCGGTCGCCGCCTGCTCGACGCACTCGTCGTGGGCGAGGGTGAAGCCCCCCTGCTGGCGGCGGTCGGCGACGCTGAGCATGCGCGCCTTGAGCTCGGTGAGGCCCTCGCCGGTCACCGCGACCAGCGGCACCACGGGGCAGCCGATCTCGCGTGCCAGGAGCTCGGTGTCGACCCCGATGCCGCGCTTGCGGGCCACGTCCACCATGTTGAGCGCGAGGATCAGCGGCACGCCCATCTCCAGGAGCTGCACGGTCAGATAGAGGTTGCGCTCCAGGTTGGCGGCATCGGTGACGTTGACGATCAGATCCGCCTCGCGCGAGAGCAGGTAGTCGCGCGTCACCCGCTCGTCCAGGGACCCGGCGTCGAGTGAATAGATCCCCGGCAGGTCGATGACGCGGATGTCGCGTCCGTCGAGGATCAAACGCCCCTCCTTGCGCTCGACTGTGACCCCCGGCCAGTTGCCGGTCTTCTGGCGGATGCCGGTGAGGGCATTGAAGAGGGCGGACTTGCCGCAGTTGGGGTTGCCGGCAAGGGCGATGGTCAGGGCACCGGGGCCCGCCTCGGGGAGTGGGCGGCCGGTTCGCTCGCGACTGGGCATTGTGAGTTGAGTATCCGGATCGGCAGCGGCAGGCGCCCCTGCACACTATCGGTTACAGCATAGGACGGTGGCGCGCCCGGGAAAACCGTCGCGAGGTGCCGGCGCCAGGTCCTCTAGGTCTGCGGGGCCTGCTCGTCGGGCAGGGGCTCGACCCACAGCTTGTCGACGACACCGCCGCCCAGCGCCACCCGCGCCTCGCCGCTGGAGACGACCAGCCCGCCGCCGCGGTGGTGCAGCACCCGCACCTCGCTGCCAACCCTCAGCCCGAGCCCGAGCAATCGGCGCGCGAGCTCGCGCCCGCCCCGGATCTGGGTGATGCGCGCCGCCGCCCCCACCGGCAGATCGGCCATGGGAATCGGCTGGGGTTTGGCGTCGGCCATGCAATTGCCGGTGGAAACGGGAACGATTCTCGTCTCAAGTCTAACCCATGTCGCCCGCCGCGGAGCGCTGCTCGCCAACCCGCCTGCGCGCCGTGGGCAGGGGTCAGACCAGGTCGAAGCGATCGAACAGCATGCTGAATTGGCCCCGCCCTTGCGTCTGGCTGCGCAGATCGGTCGTGTAGCCGAGGAGCTGCTCCAGCGGGACCTCGCAGGCGATGGTCACGGTCCCTGCCTCGCGTACGGTGTCGTGGATCGCCGCCCGGCGGGCCTGAAGATCGCCGAGCACGGTGCCGAGGTTGTCCTCCGGCACCACCACCTCCACCGCCATCACGGGGCGCAGCAGGGCGGGTGTGGCCGCCTGAAGTGCCCGGCCGGTGGCCCGCGCCGCCGCCGCCGAGAGGGCGTCGAGCGTCGATGCCTGACCGAAGAGCTCGACCTCGATCAGGCTCGCGTCGACATCTTCGACCGTCGAGCCCTGCAGGGGGCCGGACTCCATGGCCATCCGCATCCCCGACTCCAGCGCGCGGGTCTGCTCGGGGCTGAGGACGGCGCCCTCGGGCAGCACCCGCACAGCGCTGCGCAGGCGCACACCGGTGCCGCGGGGTAGCGGGGTGACCGCGACCCGGGCGCGTGCGGTGCGCTCGGGGATCTTCTGCTCGGGGATCGGGGGCGGGGCGTAGAGGGCCTCGCCGACGGCTGGCGAGCGGATGGTCTCGCGGACCGCGACCGCCGGACGCCCGGCACGGACCGCGAGACCGAACTCGCGTTCCAGGCGCTCACGCACGATCTGCAGGTGCAGCTCGCCCATGCCGCGGAGCAGGCGCTGGCCGGTCTCTGCGTCCTCCTCCACGCGCAGGGTCGGGTCCTCCTCCTGGACCTTCCCAAGGGCCTCCACCAGCTTCTCCTCGTCGCCGCTCGCCACGGGCTCGATCGCGAGGCTCAGAACCGGCCGGCGCGTCTCGATGCGCTCTAGGCTAAGCACATGTCCGGGCTGGCACAGGGTGTCGCCCGTGCTCGCGTGGCGCAGACCGGCCAGGAGGACGATCTGGCCCGGTCCGGCCTCCTCAAGCTTGGTCTTGCGCCCGGCATCGACGTCGAAGAGACGCGCCGCGTGCTCCTTGAGGGTGCGTCCGTCGCTGGTCAGAAACTCGACCGTGTCGCCCGGCCGCAAGCGGCCACGGTAGAGGCGGGCGAAGACGTGTCGTCGCCCCTCCCACATCTGCACCTTGAACACCAGGGCGGCGAGCGGCCCCTTGGCCTCCATGGCCACCTCCTCGGTCGTCCCGTTGGGACGCATGGCGGTCGCCGGCGGCCGGTCAAGGGGGGCGGGCAGGAGCTCGACGACGGCATCGAGCAAGGGCTGCACCCCCTGGTTACGCAGCGCGCTGCCGCCGAAGCACGGGAAGAAGGCGCCGGACAGGGTGCCCCGGCGCAGCGCTGCCCAGAGCTCTGCGGGCTCCGGGTCCTCGCCCGCGAGGACGCGATCGGCCAGGCCGTCCTCGGCCTCGGCGGCGGCGAGCAGCAGGGCCTCGCGGTAGCCGGCCATGCGCGCCCACAGGGACGCGGGGCAGGGCTCGGCGATCACCTCTCGTCCCTGATCGCCGGTGAACCTGAGTCGGGTTCCGTGGATCAAATGGACGACTGCCTGCTCCTCCGGGAGCGGTACGACGATCGGTACAGGCTCGGCGCCGAGGCGTTTGCGGATGCTCTCCAAGGCGCGCCGGAAGTCCGCCCCTGGGCGATCCATCTTGTTGACGAAGAAGAGCACCGGGAGCTGGAAGCGTGAGCGTTGGCGCCAGACGGTCTCGGTCTGCGGCTCGACCCCGCGCACCCCGTCGAGCACCAGTATGGCCCCATCGAGCACACGCATGGAGCGCTCGACCTCGATGGTGAAGTCGACGTGCCCCGGGGTGTCAACGATCTGTAGCAGGTGGTCGCGCCAGGGGGCGCGAGTCACTGCGGAGGTGATGGTGATGCCGTGGCTCTGCTCCTCGGCCAGGTAGTCCATGTGCGCGGCGCCGTCGTGGACCTCCCCGATCTTGTGGGAGGCGCCGGTATAGTAGAGGATGCGCTCGGTCAGGGTGGTCTTGCCCGCGTCCACGTGGGCGGCCACGCCGATATTGCGCACGTGCGACAGCGAAGACTTGCTCATTGATTGGGGAATTGAACGACTATGAAACGAGGTACATGGGCGCCGGCGAGCATGGGCTCGGCGCTGCTCGCGACGGGGCTGCTGGTCGGGGTGACCCTAACGATCCCCGCGGCCGCCGAGACCTACCGCATGAGGGGGTCGGATGACGTCATCGGCCAAGCATTCTATGTAAAGACCCGGGCGCAAGACACCCTACTCGATATCGGCCGCCATAACGGGCTCGGCTACGACGAGATGCGCGCGGCCAATCCCAAGGTCGACATGTGGGTGCCGGGTGACGGTGCCGACGTCCTCCTGCCGACCCGCTTCGTCCTGCCCGACGCCCCGCGCGATGGGATCGTGCTCAACCTGGCGGAGAAGCGGCTCTACTACTTTGCGGGGGGTGGTGATGTGATCACTCACGCCATCAGCATCGGGCGCGAGGGGTTGAGCACCCCGCTCGGCAGCTTCCGCATCGTGCGCAAGGACAAGAGCCCGACCTGGACGCCGACGCCCCAGACCCACGCCGATCGCGCGAAGGAAGGCCGTCCACCGCTACCTGCGGTGGTGCCGCCGGGGCCGGACAATCCCCTTGGCGACTTTGCGATGCGCCTGAGCGTCCCCGGCTACCTGATCCACGGCACCAACAAGCCCTGGGGGCTCGGTATGGAGGTGAGCCGAGGCTGTATTCGTATGTATCCGGAGGACATCGAACGGCTGTTCCCGCAGGTGCCGGTCAACACCCCGGTGCACATCGTCGACCAGCCCTACAAGGTAGGCTGGAGCGGTGACGATCTCTATCTAGAGGTGCACCTCAAGGAAGGTCAGGAGGCCAAGCCCCTGGATCAGGTCATCCCACCGAAGATCGCGGAGACCCCGGGGGTCAGCGTGGATTGGGAAGAGGTGCAGCGGGCGGTCGCAGAGAACACCGGCCTCCCACGGCTGGTGGGAGGCCGGCAGAAGTCAGCCCAAGGGCTTTATTTGGACATGATCTTCTGATACATGCGATCGACGCGCGCGGTGTTGGCGTCACAGCAGGCCTGAGCGGCGTTGGCCTTGTCGAGCGCCTGCTGAGCGGTATCGCGAGCGACCTGGTCGGTACAGCCGCTGAGGAGCCCAAGGCTCAGGAGGGCGGCGGCGGACAGGGAAATGAGCTTAATCGAGCTGGACATGTTTGAGTTCTCCTTCGAGTTGCAAAACGGCTACGTACAGGAAGTGCCACCATCGGCAGGGCCCGCGGGACAGCCCCAACGTCGGACCCTGGTGCGGCCGCCCTGCGTCCTGGTCGGGTCACAGCACGGCCGCCGAATGTGTACCCCCCTCCTCAACCGGCCGTCGATGACGGCAGGCGGAGGAGCAGGGTGACACATGTGCCGTCAAGTTGCCACAGCCGAGGCTCGGGGGCAACAGCTTTCCTCATTGCGCCCCGGCTTAGTGGTTCGGGCGAGGGGGGCTGATCTTGGTCGGCCGCCTTGATCCGGCGTACCCCGCGGGTGGCAGTGCTTTCCGCAGCGAAGGGTTTCTCGATCAGGTCGCCATCGCCCGTCGAGGCGGTGGGGAGCTCGCCCTAGCGGCCCTGCCGCCGTTTCTGCGAGCGTTGCTGGTCACCGACGGAACAGTCACCAAGATCCTCGAGGCCTACTTCTGGGAGCCGGTCGAGGTCCTCACCCTGGGTCAGGACCTGGTCCCCGCCGATGGCCCGATCCCCTGGATCGACGTCACCGCGGGCGACTGGGTGCTGCAGCGCGAGGCGCGCCTGCTGGGCGCGCGCAGCGGCCGGGTCTACGCGAGCGCCTCGTCGGTGATCCGCACCGAGCTGATCCCCGAGACCTTTCGCCAACGCCTGATCGACCGCGAGATCGGAATCGGTGTCCTGATTCGCGATAGCGGCTTGGAGAGCTACCGCGAGGTGCTGGAGATCGGGGCCGAGCCCCGCGATGCACGCGCAATGGGCGACGACGGGGTCTTCCGCACCTACCGTATCATCATCGGCCGTGCCCCGGTCATTCTGATCACCGAGCGCTTCCCGCTCGCACCCTATCGCTAGGGCAAGCGCTGACGTAGTGGGCCCTGCCCACGCGCTACGGCCGGACCACCGCACTTTGGGGCGCCAGGGGCTGAACAATCATTGGGCCGGGACAGCGTGCGCTTGGGGATCGCTGCTGACACCGGGCGAGGATCGCCAGTCATCCGCGTCTCTAGGGACCAAGGCGCTCTGTGCTAGAGTGCGCGCTCGGTCAGCGCGAGACCACCAGCCATGAACTTCGTCGACCTGCAAGCCCAATACCGCCGTATCCAGAACGAGGTCCAGGCGCGCATCCAGGCCGTGCTGGAGCACGGCCGCTACATCATGGGGCCGGAGATCGTGGAGCTGGAGGAGCGGCTCGCGGCTATGGTCGGCGTCAGGCACGGGATTGCCGTCTCCTCAGGCACCGACGCCCTCCTGATCGCCATGATGGCGCTCGACATCGGCCCCGGCGACGAGGTGATCACCACCCCCTTCACCTTCATCGCCACCGGGGAGATGATCGCCCTGATTGGGGCCCGCCCGGTCTTCGTCGACGTCGACCCCAGGAGCTACAACCTCGACCCCTCGGGGATCGAGGCGGCGATCACCCCGCGCACCCGCGCGATCGTGCCGGTGAGCCTCTACGGTCAGTGCGCCGACCTCGACGCGATCAACGCGATCGCTGACCGCCATGGCCTCCCGGTGATCGAGGACGCCGCCCAGAGCCTGGGGGCGACCTACAAGGGGCGGCAGTCCTGCGGGCTCTCGACCATCGGGTGCACCAGCTTCTTCCCATCCAAGCCCCTGGGGGCCTACGGCGACGGCGGGGCCTGTTTTTGCAGTGATGACGCGCTCGCCGCACGGATGCGCCAGATCCGGGACCACGGCCAGGATCGCCGCTATCACCATATCCGGCTCGGCCTCAACGGCCGGCTCGATACCCTGCAGGCGGCGATCCTGCTGGCCAAGCTCCCGATCTTCCCGGACGAGGTCGAGGCGCGCGGCCGCCTTGGCGCCCGCTACAGCGAGCTTCTGGCCGGCGCCCCCTGCGTGACGCCCTACATCGAGCCGCACAACACCAGCGTCTATGCGCAGTACACCCTCCAGGTCCACGACCGCGACGCAGTCATCGCCCGCCTCGCCGAGCAGGGCATACCCACGGCCGTGCACTACCCGATCCCGCTGAACCATCAGCCGATCTTCGCCGATCAGGGCCCACCCCCAGGTGCGCTGCCCCAGGCCGAGGCAGCGGCCGCGCGGGTGCTGAGCCTGCCCATGCACCCCTACCTCACTGAGGCCGATCAGCAGCGGGTCACGGACGCGGTGCGCGCGGCCCTCGCCGGCTGAGCCCGCTCGCCGATGACCTGCTGGGCGCGCCACCTGTTTCTCGCCGTCGTCGCCGTCCTTGGCATCGGCCAGATGATCGCCGCCTGCGGGCAGAAGGGGGACCTCTATCTCCCCGAGTCCAAGCCGGCCGCCGCACCCGCGCCGCCGGCCCCCGCCGCGGACAGCGCGGCGGAGCCGGCGAAGCCGCAGGACTAAGATGGACCATTTCGAGTATCGGGACGGCGAGCTCTGGGCCGAGGAGGTGCCGCTCGCGCGCATCGCCGAGGCCTTCGGTACCCCTTGCTACGTCTACTCCCGGGCCACCCTGGAGCGGCACTGGCGGGCCTTCGACCAGGCCTTCCGCCAGCATCCGCACCTCGTCTGCTTCGCGGTCAAGGCCAACTCCAACCTGGCGGTGCTTGATGTCCTCGCCCGCCTGGGCGCGGGCTTCGACATCGTTTCGGTCGGTGAGCTGGAGCGGGTGCTGGCCGCGGGCGGCGATCCGGCCAAGGTCATCTTCTCCGGCGTGGGCAAGCGCGAGGACGAGATCCGCCGCGCGCTAGGGGTCGGCATCCGCTGCTTCAACGTGGAGTCGGAGCCGGAGCTGCGGCGCATCGACCGCATCGCCGGCGAGCTCGGGGTACAGGCCCCGGTGGCCCTGCGCGTCAACCCGGACGTCGATGCCCGCTCGCACCCTTACATCTCCACCGGCTTGAAGGAGAACAAGTTCGGGATCGACATCCACGCCGCCGACGCCGTCTACCAGCTCGCGGCGGGGCTGCCGAACCTGCGGGTGACCGGGATCGATTGCCACATCGGCTCGCAGTTGACCGAGCTCGCCCCCTTCCTCGACGCCCTGGCCCGCGTGCTGGCGCTGGCCGACCGCCTGCGATCGACCATCTCGACCTCGGCGGCGGGCTCGGCATCCGCTACCGCGACGAGGAGCCGCCCGAGCCGGCCGAGTACGCGCGGGTGCTCGACCCGCATCTGCAGGGTCGCGGCTACGAGATCGTGCTGGAGCCCGGCCGGGCGATCGCCGGCAACGCCGGGATCCTGCTCACCCGGGTGGAGTACTTGAAGCCCACCGCGCACAAGCACTTCGCGATCCTCGACGCGGCGATGAACGACCTGATCCGCCCCGCACTCTACGGCGCCCATCAGGCGATCGTCCCGGTGCGCCCGCGCGGCAGCGGCCCGCCAGTCCGCTACGACCTGGTCGGCCCGGTGTGCGAGACCGGCGACTTCCTCGGCAAGGACCGGGAGCTCGTCCTAGAGCCCGGCGACCTGCTCGCCGTGCGCGGCAGCGGCGCCTACGGCTTCACCATGAGCTCGAATTACAACAGCCGGCCGCGGGCCGCGGAGGTGATGGTGG